>DVJL01000100.1 GCA_018716805.1 Candidatus Faecivicinus avistercoris
TGATCTACGCCGGCGCGCAGAAGAACATCGGCCCGGCGGGCGTGACGCTGGTGATCGTTCGCCGCGACCTGCTCGGCCGCGCGCGGGAAACCTGCCCCAAGGTCATGAACTGGGCGCTGATGGCGGAAAACGGCTCCATGCTCAACACCCCGCCGACCTATTCGATCTACATGGCCGGGCTGTGCCTGAAGTGGCTCAAGAAACAGGGCGGCGTCCCAGCGATCGAGAAGGTCAACATCGAAAAGGCGCAGCTTTTGTACGATCTGCTCGACGGCAGCGCGTTCTACCGCCCCACTGCCGACGCGCGCTGCCGCAGCCGGATGAACGTCACCTTCACCACGCCCAGCCCGGAGCTCGACGCAAAGTTCGTCAAGGAAGCCGCGCAGGCCGGCTTGGTCAACCTGAAGGGCCACCGGCTGGTCGGCGGCATCCGCGCCAGCATCTACAACGCCATGCCCGTTTCCGGCGTGCGCGCGCTGGCGGAATTTATGAAAAAATTTGAAATGGAGAACGCAAAATGACGGTTCATGTTCAGACGCTCAACGCCATTTCCCCCGTCTACCACGGCATCCTGCGCGAGAGCGAATATCAGGTGGGCCCCAACGTCCCCGACCCGGAGGCCATCCTCGTGCGCAGCGCCGACATGCACGACTTCCCCATCGGTGAAAAGCTGCTGTGCATCGGCCGGGCCGGCGCAGGCGTAAACAACATCCCGCTCGACCGCATGGCCGAGGCGGGCATCGTGGTGTTCAACTCGCCGGGGGCGAACGCGAACGCCGTCAAGGAGATGGTCGTCGCCGGCCTGCTGCTCGCCTCGCGCCGCATCGCCGAGGGCGTCGCATGGTGCAAGTCCATCGCCGGCGAGCCGGATCTGGAGGCGAAGGTTGAAAAGGGCAAAAAGCAGTTTGCAGGGCCGGAGCTGGCCGGCAAGACGCTGGGCGTCGTCGGCCTGGGCGCCATCGGCGTGCTGGTGGCGAACATGGGCATTGCGCTGGGCATGGACGTGCTCGGCTACGATCCGTTCATCTCCGTCGACCATGCTTGGAAACTGTCGCGCTCCGTGCGCCACTCGATCGAGCTGAGCGAAGTGATCGAGAAGAGCGACTATCTGACGCTGCACGTGCCGCTGATGGACAGCACGCGCGGCATGATCGACTCGACCGTCCTCGACCGGATGAAGCCCGGCGCGGCGCTGCTGAACTTCGCGCGCGGCGGACTGGTGGACACCTGCGCCGTCCGCGACGCGCTGGCGTCCGGAAAGCTGCGCGCCTATGTGACCGATTTCCCGAGCGCGGAGCTGATGGACGCGCCGAACGCCGTCGTCACGCCGCACCTGGGCGCATCGACCCCGGAGAGCGAGGACAATTGCGTGCGCATGGTCGCCCGGCAGATCGACGACTACCTGCGCAACGGATCGATCGTCAACGCATGCAACTATCCAAACTGCCCGCTCGGGCCCTGCGCAATGCCGCGGCTGACGGTGCTGCACAAGAACGTGCCCAACGTCATCGGCTCGATCACGCAGCAGCTGTCCGCCGAAGGGCTGAACATCGAAAACATGGTCAACCAATCGCGCGGCGCGTTCGCCTACACGGTGGCAGACGTCAGCGTCCGCCCGAGCGACGAGTTAATCCGCCGCCTCCGCGGGCTGGACGCCATCTACCGCGTCCGCCTGCTGACCCCGCAATGAAACCAACGCAACGGGAGGAGTGTTTTCATGAATACCGCACTGAAGAAAGCGCGCATCCTGCTGCCCACCCGTGACGTCGACCTGTCGAAGTGGGCGGTCGTGGCCTGCGATCAGTTCACCTCGCAGCCGTCCTATTGGAACCGCGTGGCGGAAATCGTCGGCGACGCGCCCTCGACGCTCAAGCTGACATTGCCCGAGGCGATGCTGTCCGAAAGCGCGCAGCGCATCCCGATGATCCAGGCCGCCATGCGCGACTACCTCTACGGCGGCACGCTGGAAGAGGCCGTCGACGGCTTCGCCCTCGTGGAGCGCACGACGCCCTCGGGCGTCCGCCCCGGACTGGTAGTCGCGCTCGACCTCGAACAGTACGACTATTCCGACCATTCCAAATCCCTCATCCGCGCCACGGAGGGCACGGTCGCCAGCCGCGTTCCCGCGCGGGCCGCGATCCGGTCGGGCGCGCTGCTGGAGGCGCCGCACGTGATGATGCTGATCGACGATCCGCACCGCACGGTCATCGAGCCGCTGTACGCGCGGCGCGACCGGCTGAGCAAGCTGTACGACTTCGACCTGATGCTCGACGGCGGCCACCTGCGCGGCTGGTCGGTGGAAGGCGCGGACGCCGACAAAGTGTTCGAGGCCGTCGACGCGCTGGCGCAGAACTGCGGCGGGCTGCTCTACGCCGTCGGCGACGGCAACCATTCGCTCGCCGCCGCAAAGCAGTGCTGGTGCCAGCTGCGCGAAACCCTGACGCCCGATCAGCGCGAGGATCATCCCGCGCGCTACGCGATGGTCGAGCTGGTCAACCTGGGCTGTCCGGCGCTGAAATTCGAGCCGATCCACCGCGTGATCTACAACGTGAACTTCGTCGAATTGACGTCGGGCCTCCAGCGCTTCCTCCGCCAGCACGGCGTCGAGGACGCGCCCGGCGAGGATCTAATCGCGTTCAACCGCGACGCGCGAATGACGTTCCGATCCGTGCAATATCCGCTGCCGCTGTTGCAGCGGTATTTGGACGACTACATCGGCACGCACCCCGAAGCGGAGATCGACTACATCCACGGCGAAGCCGAGCTGCGCGAAGCGGTTGCGTCGAAGCCGGACACGTTGGGCTTTTTGCTGCGCGCGTTCGACAAATCAGAGCTGTTCGGCGCCATCCGCCGCTGGGGCGTCCTGCCGAGAAAGGCGTTCTCTATGGGCACGGCGCGCGAAAAGCGCTATTACATGGAAACGCGCCGGATCCTGTAAAGCGAGGGAAATGAGGCGGCGGGCAATCATGCCCGCCGCCTTGTCCTGTCCAAGCCTGTTCTCTAGCGGATCTGGCCGTTTCCGCGAACGACGTACTTGTACGTCGTCAGTTCCTCCAGCCCCATCGGGCCGCGCGCGTGCAGCTTCTGGGTGGAGATGCCCATTTCGCAGCCGAGGCCGAACTCGCCGCCGTCGGTGAAGCGCGTGGAGGCATTGACGTAGACCGCCGCGCTGTCCACCGCCTGCACAAAGCGGCGCTGGGCGGCTTCATCGCGGGCGACGATGGCGTCGCTGTGGCCGGTGCCGTGCCGCGCGATGTGCTCGATCGCCGCCTCCACCCCATCCACGACCTTCACTGCGAGGATGTAATCGAGAAATTCCGTATCGAAATCGCGCTCGCCGGCCGGCGTGCCGGGGATGATCTGCGCGGCCTCTGCGTCCAGCCGCAGCTCGACCGGCACTTCCCCGCGCGCGGCACGATCGTCAACCAGCCGCTTCTTCAGCGCGGGCAAAAACTGCGCTGCGGCGCCGCGATGCACCAGGCACACCTCCTCGGCGTTGCAGACCGACGGCCGGCTGGCCTTGGCGTTTTCGACGATGTCGAGCGCCATGCCGGGGTCGGCGGATTCGTCGACGTAGACGTGGCAGATGCCGGTTCCGGTCTGGATGCAGGGAACCTTCGCCTGCTCGACGCACGCGCGGATCAGCCCCGCGCCGCCGCGCGGGATCAGCAGGTCGACCAGACCGACGGCGGTCATCAGCTCGACGGCGCTGGCGCGGCTCGTGTCCTCCACCAGTCCGACCAGACCGGCGGGCAGCCCGGCGTCCTCAAGCCCCGCGCGCAGCGCGCGGACGATGGCGCTCGCCGAGCGGAAGGCCTCCTTGCCGCCGCGCAGCACGCAGGCGTTGCCGCTCTTGATGCACAGCGCGGCGGCGTCGCTGGTGACGTTGGGCCGGCTCTCGTAGATAATGGCGATCACGCCCAGCGGCACGCCGGTCTTTTCGATCACCAGCCCGTTGGGGCGCTCGACGCGCCGGATCACGCGCCCGACCGGATCGCCGAGCGCGGCGACCTGCCGGATGCCATCGGCCATGCCCCGCACGCGGTCGGGCGTCAGCCGGAGGCGGTCGATCATCACATCGGAGATGTGCCCGCGCGCGGCGGCGACATCCAGCTCGTTGGCGGCCAGAATGTCCGCCTCGCCGGCCAGCAGCCGGGCGGCCATGGCTTCGAGCGCGGCGTTCTTCGCCGCAGCGTCCGCCGCGGCGAGGCGCGGCCACGACGCGCGGGCGGTTTGCAGGATTTCCCTCGTAGTCATATGCGCTTCCTCCCGATAAAGCGGGTGCCCACCGGCTCCCCGTCCAGTATGCGATAGATGTCCGCCGGGCGGACGCCGTTGGCGATCACCATGTCGATGCCGGCTTCGCAGGCGATGCGCGCGGCGCGCAGCTTGGTGACCATGCCGCCGGTGCCCAGCGAGGTGCCGTTGCCGCCCGCGAGCGCGAGGATCTCCGGCGTCAGGCTTTCGACGACGGGGATCAGCTCGGCCTTCGGATCGCGCCGCGGATCGGCGGTGTACAGCCCGTCGATGTCCGAGAGCAAGATCAGCAGATCGGCCTGCACCGTCTGCGCGACGATCGCGCCCAGCGTGTCGTTGTCGCCGATGACGATCTCGTCGGTCGCGACGGTGTCGTTTTCATTGATGACGGGCAGCGCGCCCAGCTCGAGCAGCCGGAACATCGTGTTGTGGAAGTTCACGCGGCGCTTCTCGTCCTCGATGTCGCTGCCGGTCAGCAGCAGCTGCGCGACGGTGTGGTTGTGCTGGGAGAACAGGCGGTCGTAGGCGTACATCAGCTCGCACTGTCCCACCGCGGCGGCGGCCTGCTTGGTCGGCATGTCGGTCGGCCGCCCCTTCAGCGACAGCTTGCCCGCGCCCATGCCGATGGCTCCGGACGACACGAGGATGACCTCGTGGCCGGCGTTTTTGACGTCGCTGAGCACCTCGCACAGCGATTCGACGCGGCGGATGTTCATCAGCCCCGTCGCGTGGGCCAGCGTCGACGTGCCCACCTTGACGACGATTCTCATTGGTTCCTCACTCCCGCTATACTTTTCCCACCGGAGCCTTTGAAAATAGATTGAACACCGAAGCGCATTCCCGGAAGCGGTTTGAAAAGGAAAAAATCCGCGGTGCCGGGCGAATTCTCCATCCGCTCTTGCAGCGCCAAGCGGACGGAACGACCGCCGGGCGCACGCTTTTCCGGCATTTCCAAACGCTTCCGGCATCTCCAGACAGGCTCCGAAATCCGGGGCTTTGCCCATTTCCGCAGGCGCGCGGCCCATCCCGGCCGTGCAGACGCAAAATTTGTGCGGCCGCACTCCGACCTCTCTCCGGCGCAGAGCGGCGCTTCAACCGGCGCGCAGACCGCAAGCCGGCGCGCTCAGTCCGCCGCCCCGCCGAAGCGTGCGAGAATCCGCTCCCGCTCGACCGGCACCGCGCCGGCGTTCGGTGCGTGGTAATCCTCAAACATCGTCTCCAGCGGCGTGCCGTTCAGCTCCGCCAGAAACGAGATCATGCAGGAACTGTGCGTCACGACCAGCGCATCGCCCTCCGACTCCCGCACAATCCGCACGATGGCCGGCACAAAGCGCCCGAGCAGCTCGCGATACGTCTCGCCGCCCGGCGGCCGGACGTCGCGCTTTTGAGACGTCCACGATCTGTGCGCCTCGGGCCACTTCCTTCGGATCTCCGCCCATGTGTGGCCTTCCCATTCGCCCAGGCCAATTTCCTGAAGCCCCTCGCGCACCGCCCATGGCGCACCCAGGGTCTCGGCGGCAATCCGCGCCGTGGCGCGCGCCCGCCGCATGCCGCTGGAATAGACGCGCTGGATGCTCGCCTCGCGCACCAGCCTTTCGCCCAGCTGCCGCGCCTGCGCTTCGCCGGCCGCGTTGAGGGGAATGTCGCTCTGCCCCTGCACCCAGCGGCGCGCGTTCCAGTCCGTCTCCCCATGCCGCGCCAGCCAAATCTGCATCGGAACTCCCCTCCCCTGTTTACGAATCCGTCAGGTATTCCAGCCCGCGGAAGGCGTTCATCGCGCGAATGCCGCTCAGCCCGCCGAGCGAGCGCGTGGACAGCACCGTCCCGGCGCGGAACAGCAGCCCCAGAAACGGCAGCTCGTCCACGACCCGCAGCTGGATCTCGCTGTAGAGCCGGCTCAGCTCCTCGGCCGTCTGCGCGCTGGCAGTCGCGGAAATCAGATTGTCCATCTCCGTGCTGGAATAGCCGCTGTAGTTGAGCGAACCGCCCGTGGCCAGCAGCGGCTGCAATACCGGGATCTCGCTCAGATTCACGCCGATCAGCGCGAGATCGTATTCGCCGCCGTCGAGGACGTCCTCGATGTCGTCGCGATCCACGACCGTGACGCTCGCGCGGATGCCCACCACGGTCAGGTAATCCGCGATCATGTTCGCGGCGTTCTCGCGGATGGAATTGGTATCCTCGTTGTAGGTGACGATCTCCACCTGAAGCTCCTCGACGCGAATGCCCTCGAGCTTTTCGAGGATATTGTCGCCGGTCATGTCGCTCCATCCGGCGTCGTAGAGCAGCTGAAGCGCGCGCTCCGGACTGTAATAGAACTGCGCGCTCTGGCTCTCGTACAGCCATGTGCCCGGCAGCACCGGCACTTCGCTCTGCACCGCCATTTCGAGGTAGGCGTTCGTGGCGAGCGTCGAGCGATCCACCGCGTACATCACCGCGCGGCGCACGCTGATGTCGGACATCGGCGAATCGCCGCTCAGGTTCGGCACGAGCATCTCGTAGGTCGTCGTGCCGTAGTCCATGCTCGTCAGGTTGGACAGCTTGCGCAAGAGCGCCGCATCCGAACTGCGCGTGGACAGCATCTCCACCTCGCCGGTCTGCAGGCCCTCGAGCGCGTTGCCGATCTCCGAATAGTAGCGAAACGACACCGACGTGACCGTCGGCGACTGCTGCCACCAGAGCGGATTCGCCTCGATGCGCACGACGCTGTCCACATCGTAGCGCGTGTACCAGAACGGCCCCGTGCCGCGCGGCATCGGATCGTTCAGCGTGGCCGACTGCACGACGGGGAAGTTCATCGCGTAGAGCGTGAAATAGCCCGTATACCGGGCCGTGACCGAGAGCGTCAGGTCGTCCACGGCGGTCATGCTCTCGATGAACTGGTTCAGCCTCGCGCTGTACGGATTGCCGCTGCCGACGGCGATGAACTGGTTGAACGTCGCCTCGACGTCGTAGGCCGTCAGCGACGCGCCGTTGTGGAACGTAATCCCGCTGCGCAGCGTAAACGTCCACTCCGTGCCCTCGTGCGTCCAGCTGTCGGCCAGCATCGGCGCGGGCTGCTGGTTTTCGTCGAGCGTAACCAGCGGTTCAAAGACGAGCTGGTTTAAGCTCACCAGATCCCACTCGTTGCAGGTAAACGGATTGAGCGAGGCGCCGGACTGCGCGACATAGCCGATCCGCACGTCGGCGTCGAACGGGTCGCCCGCCGACGTCGAAGCAGCGCTGCTGTCCAGAGCCGCGGCATCGCCCGTCAGGACGCCCCAGCCGCCGGAATCGGCCGTTCCCAAGTCGCCGGTTCCATCCGTTCCCCAGTCCGCGGCCGGCCACTGGCCCCCGTCCGGCCATCCCTCCGCGCACGCGCAGGCGGCCAGCATGAGCGCCAGCACGGCCGCCAGCAGCCGGAAGGCATTACGCCGCGTAGATCTTCGCATATTCTTCATAATACTTCAATATCCTGTTGACGTAGTTTTCGGTCACGCTGGAGTCAAAGCGGTCCAGCGTACGGCCGTCCGAGCTGAGCTCGGGGTTTTGCAGCCATGCGTCCACGGTGCCCTGCCCCTGGTGATATGCCGCCGACGCGCAGCGCATGTCGCCGTCGTAGCGCTGCATCAGAAAGCCGAGATACCAGCAGCCATAGCGGATGTTCGTCGCGGGATCGAACAGGTTCTCCTCGGAAAAGGTCTCGCCCAGCCGGCCCGCGATCCATTCGCCCGTCGACGGAACGATCTGCATCAGCCCGCGCGCATCCGCGCTGCTGACCACGTCGGGCCGGTAGCTCGATTCCGCGAGGATCACCGCCGCGACATAGGCCGGTTCCAGCCCGTTTGCCTGCGCGTACTCGCGGATGAGATCCTCGTATTCCATCGGATAGGTCTGAACCGTCAATTCCGGATGCCGGTCGAGCAATATCCGCGCGCCAAGGGCCAGAAAGCCCAGCATCAGCACCGCGACCGTTCCCGCCAGCAGCCATTTCCGCACGGCGCGTACCCTTCTGCGCCGCCGCCTTTCCATCTTTCTCGCCGTCATCTGTTCCTCCCCGGTCAGCCGAGCCGCGCGAGGAGCTGCTGGTACAGCGCCGTCAGCTCCGCGCGCGTTTCCTCGACCGGCCGATCCGTATTGATTACCCGCGTCGCGCGGGCGTTTCGCTCCTCCCGGGACATCTGGCTCGCGATCCGCGCGCGCGCCTGGGACTCCGTCAGCCCGCGCGCCATGACGCGCGAAAGCTGCGCTTTCTCCCCTGCGGAAACCGCCCACGTCTCGCCGCACAGCGCGTCCATTCCCGTCTCAAACAGCAGCGGCACGTCCAGCACCGCAACCCGGGCGCCGCGCTGCGCCGCGGCCTCGATTTCCTCCGCCATGCGCCGCCGCACGCGCGGATGGAGGATCGCCTCCAGCGTTCGCCGGGCCGCCGCATCGCGAAAGACCTTCTCCCCCATCGCCGCGCGGTCGAGCGCGCCGTCGGGCCGAAAGACGCCTTCGCCAAACCGGCGGCGGATCTCGCCGAGCGCCTCGCCGCCGGGCGCGGTCAGCGCGCGCGAAATGGCGTCGGCATCGATGTGCGCCGCGCCGAGCCCCTTCAGCCACGCCGCCGCCTCGGACTTGCCGCAGCCGATGCCGCCCGTCAGTCCGAGAAGAAAGGGCCTATTTGCAGGCACGCCAATCGCCTCCCACAGAAATGTCGGTCTTGAGCGGCACCTTGAGCTGGACGACGCCCTCCATGCACGACCGCAGCAGCGATTTGACGCGCTCGACCTCGTCCTCGGGCGCCTCAACGATCAGTTCGTCGTGCACCTGAAGGATCAGCTTCGCCCGAAGCCCGCTCGCGCGCAGCTCCCGATCGACGGCGATCATCGCCATTTTGATGATGTCCGCCGCAGTGCCCTGAATCGGGCTGTTCATCGCGCAGCGCTCGCCGAACGCGCGCAGGTTGTGGTTGGGGCTGGAGAGCTCCGGAAGATAGCGCCGGCGGCCCATCAGCGTGGTGACGTAGCCCTTCTCCTTTCCCTCGGCCACGGCCGAATCCATGTAGCGGCGAATGCCGGGATAGCGTTCAAAATAGCGGTCGATAAACGCCTTGGCCTCGGCGCGGGTGACGGAGATGTTCTTCGCCAGTGCGAAGTCCGAGATGCCGTAGACGATGCCGAAGTTGACCGCCTTGGACGCCGAGCGCATCGCGCCGGTGACCTCGTCGAGCGCGACGCCGTAGACCTCCGCCGCAGTGCGGGCGTGGATGTCCTGCCCCTCCCGGAACGCCTCGCACATCGTCGCGTCGCCGGAGATGTGCGCGAGCACCCGCAGCTCGATCTGTGAATAGTCGGCGTCGACCAGCATCCAGCCCGGCCGCGCGATGAACGCCCGGCGGATCTCGCGTCCCAGTTCCGTGCGCACGGGGATGTTCTGCAGGTTCGGCTCCGCCGAGCTCAGGCGGCCGGTCGCCGTACCAACCTGATCGAACCGCGTGTGGACGCGGCCGTTTGCGTCGCGCAGGTCGAGCAGCGAATGGATGTAGGTGGACTCGAGCTTCTGGTACTTGCGGTAATCGAGGATCTTCGCGCAGATCGGATAGTCCTCCGCCAGCGACTCGAGCACCTCCTTGTCGGTCGAATAGCCGCGATGGTTCTTCCGCTGCGTGGGCAAACCCATGCGTTCAAACAGCATCTCGCCCAGCTGCTTGGGGGAATTCAGATTGATCCGCTCGCCGGACATCTCCGCGATCTCGTCGGTCAGCTCCGCGATGCGCGCGCGGAACTGCACGCCCAGCGCCTCGAGCGCACCGGCGTCGACGAGGAAGCCCTCGCGCTCCATGTCGCGCAGCACATGCGCCAGCGGCAGTTCGATTTCGCGGTAGATGCGCTCCAGCCCCGTCTCGCGAAGCCGCTCTTCCTGCCGTTCAGCCAGCGCGCGCAGCGCCGTGGCCGGATGCTCCTCAAACCCGGAGACGCCCTCCGCCTCGCACAGCGCCTGCGCCTTGAACGACGGCCGCTGCGGGTTGAGCGCGTAGGCCGCGAGCATGACGTCCGTCACCGGGCCACGAAGCTCTTCCATCGGCACCGGCAGCGACTTGACGTCGCAGACCACCTTTTCGCAGTCCGCATGCAGAAGCGGAAGCGCCGCGCCGACGGCCTCCTCCTCGGTCACGCCGGGGGTCAGCAGGTCGCCGCCCAGCGCGATGCGCAGGCGCGCCGCATCGGTCGCGAGGGTGAAGTCCGCGCCGCAGTACATCGCCATCCACTTTGCCCCCTCCGCCAGCTCCGCGCAGCGCCCGGCGAGCTGGCCGGCGTCCACCGCCGTTTCGATCTCGGGCAGCGGCGCGCGCGGCGCCTCCTCGGGCATCGATGCCGGCGCGACCTCGCGGGCAATCTCGGCCAGCCGCTTGGCGGCGGCGTTCATGCCCAGCTCGCGCAGGCGGATCAGGCCGCCACCGAGATCGCCCAGCTTCATCTCGTCAAAGTCAAAGGCGACCGGCGCGTTCCGGTCGATCGTCGCCAGATCATAGCTCAGTTCCGCCAGCGCGCGATGCTCGATCAGCCGCTCGCGCAGCTTGCCCTTCTGCTCTGCCGGCGCGCGGTCGAGCACGGCGGCGAGACTGCCGTACTGCTGGATGAGCTTCAGCGCCGTCTTTTCGCCGATGCCCGGCACGCCGGGAATGTTGTCCGACGCATCGCCCATCAGGCCCTTGACGTCGATCAGCTGTGCGGGCGAAAGGCCGTAGGTCTCGCGGATGTAATCGGGCGTGACGCGCACGGTATCGGTGATGCCGCGCTTCGTGTAGAGGATGGTGGTTCGTTCGCCGGAGAGCTGAAAGGAATCTCGGTCGCCGGTGACGAGCACGGCTTCGCGGCCCTCGCGCTCGCAGGCGGCGGAGACGGTGCCCAGGATGTCGTCCGCCTCGTAGCCGGGGCACTCGAGCATCGGGATGCCCATCAAGCCGATCAGCTCGCGGATGACCGGATCCTGCGCGCGCAGTTCGTCCGGCATGGGCTTGCGCGTGGCCTTGTAGTCGGCGTACTTCTGCGCGCGGATCGTCGGCGCGTGGACGTCGAGCGCCACGGCCAGGCCGTCCGGCTTCTCGTCGGCGATGACCTTGAAGAGCATCATCACAAAGCCGTGCACGGCGTTGGTCGGCGTGCCGTCCGGCGCGCTCATCGGCGTCTGAAGCGCGTGAAACGCCCGGTACATCAGGCTATAGCCATCCAGCAGTACGATCTTCCCCGCCATCACAATGTCCTCCTTTGACAAATACCCATTGTATTATATCAGATATTGCCGGAAAATACAAATGCGCCCTCATGGCGGAAATGTGAAAAAAGCGAATGCATATGGACACGGCGCGCCGGCCATGGTATGATAAAAGGGGGAAATTGGGGCGATCCGCGCTTCGGAGCGGCGCAGAGGCCGGCGCGCGGGAGAACGCGCCCAGCCGGCGGATTCCCGAACCGCCCTGAAGCCGCGGCCAACGCCGCATGGAGGAAACGGATGAAGAAGATCAATGCATTTCTAATCATCGTATTGACGCTGCTGCTGGCCTTCGCCGCCTACTTTTTCATCGGCGGCACGCTGCAGTCGGCCACAGCGGTCTCGGTCACGCCGGCGTCGGAGCAGGCGGAGACGTTCGCATCCATTCAGAATATGCTCTCGTCCGGCACGGCGCCGCAGGTCTTTTCGGAGGCGGTTCCGCAGAGCGCGGAGGACTGCTCGCTCGTGGACGTGACCATCGCGCTGGCCAATCCGGGGCTCTTCGACGCGGAATGGCTCGACATCTCGGTCGCGGGCGCATCCGGCGACATCGCGGTCTATTCGATCACCGGCAACGCGACGGACGTGCCGGCGCGCGGCACCTCGCAGGTCAACCTCAAGCTCATCACCACGCGCCCGGACGCCGCTCGAACGGTGACCCTCCAATACTACGTATTCGGCCTGTCCCGCTCGATCTCGGTTGAAATCTGAATAAAAGTGGGAAAACAGAAGCGCGCGGGAGGATCGAAGTCCTCCCGCGCGTCTGTATCTGGATGAATGCTTGGACTGGCTTCCCGCGCTTCAGCTGAGGACGCGGCGAAGGAACTCGCGCGTGCGGGGCTGGGCGGGCTGCGTAAAGAGCTGCCCGGGCGCACCCTGCTCGACGATGACGCCCTCGTCCATGAACACCACGCGGTCGGAGACCTCGCGCGCGAAGGCCATCTCGTGCGTGACGACGAGCATGGTCAGCCCGGAGGCGGCCAGCCGCTTCATGACGTCGAGCACCTCGCCGACCATCTCCGGGTCGAGCGCGGAGGTCGGCTCGTCGAACAGCAGCACCTCGGGATCCATGGCGAGCGCGCGGGCGATGGCGACGCGCTGCTTCTGTCCGCCGGAGAGCTGGCGCGGCTTGGCGTGGATGAACGCCTTCATGCCGACGCGGTCGAGGAAGTCCATGGCCTTTTGCTCGCTCTCGGCGCGGCTGCGGCGCAGCACCTTCATCTGGCCGACGACGCAGTTCTCCAGCACGCTCATGTTGGCGAACAGGTTGAACTGCTGAAAGACCATGCCGACGCGGGTGCGGTAGCGGACCAGGTCAAAGCCCGGCGCGCCGACGGTCTCGCCGCGATACTCGACGGAACCGCCGTCGGGCGTCTCGAGGCGGTTCATGCAGCGCAGCAGCGTGGATTTGCCCGAGCCGCTGGCGCCGATGATGCAGACGACCTCGCCGGGGCAGACGTCAAAGTCGACGTCGCGCAACACGCGGTGGTCGCCGAACGACTTGCTCAGATGGCGCACGGAGAGGATGGGTTCGCTCATTGCGCCGCGCCTCCCTTCAGCTTCAGCTCGCCCTCGGGCACGGTCTGCGAGCCGTGGATGGTGTAGTTCTCGGGGCCGTCCATCTTCTTCTCCAGCAGGCGGAGCAGCCGCGTGCAGGCGAAGGTCATGACGAAGTAGATCACGGAGGTGATGAAGAACACCTCGAAGTACTTAAAGAAGGTGCCCGCGGCGGACTTGGAGACGAAGAACAGCTCGCTGACGGAGATGACGTTGAGCACGGAGGTGTCCTTGATGTTGACGATGAACTCGTTGCCCAGCGCAGGCAGCGTGTTGCGGATCGCCTGCGGGAGGACGACGTGGAGCATCGTCTGCCCGTGGGTCATGCCGATGGCCGCCGCGGCCTCGCGCTGGCCGGGATCGACGCTCTGGATGCCGCCGCGCATGATCTCGGAGAGGTACGCGCCGGTGTTGATCGAGACGATGAGGAATCCGGCGAGCAGCTGCGGCAGGTTCAACCCGAACATCTGCGCGCAGCCATAGTAGATGACCATGGCCTGGACGATCATCGGCGTGGAGCGAAAGACTTCGATATAAATGGAAAGAACGGCGCGCACGACGCGCAAAAGCGCATAGCGGACGAGGCCGTCCTCCCGCCGGCACGGGATCGTGCGCACGACGCCGACGCCCAGGCCGATCAGGAAACCGGCCAGCGTGCCGGTCAGCGCGATGAGCAGCGTGGTGCCCGCGCCGCGGAGGAACATGGGGCCATAGGTCTGAACGAAGTACCAGACCCATTCAAAAAAACCGGACTGAGCATTCGGCATGGTGAGCACTCCTGTTGAAAAAAATCACGGCCAATCCGCCGCGTTTCAAGCCGCAGCGGCGCCACGGCCGGCGAAGGGCCGGCCATGGCCATCCACTGTCTGCGCCAAAATTCCCGATTTGATTTTACTCGGCGGTTACCGGCTGGTTGAGGACCGCATTGTCCATCAGCTCGTTGCGCGTGTCCGCGTCGATTCCGGCGAGGATCTCGTTGATCTGCGCGCACAGCTCGGTGTCCTCCGGGCGGAGGGCCACGGCGATCGAGGTCTCCTCCTCCGACGCCTCAAAGCCGTCCTCAAACGTCACATAGGTCAGATCCGGGTTCGATGCGCACGCCGAAACCGCGCCGGGGCGCTCCGAAACGTAGCCGTCGATGACGCCCGAATTCAGCGCCACGATCATCGCCGGGAAGTTGTCCATCGCCGTCACCTTCTCGACGCCCTCGATCTGATCGATCACCGCATAGTGGAAGGTGTTCAGCTGCCCCGTGATCCTCGCGCCGGAGAAATCCGAAAGCTGCGTCGCGTCCGCATAGGCGCCGTCCTTGCGCACGACCATGACCAGATCGCTGTTGTAGTAGGCGTCCGTGAAGGCGACCGTCATCTTGCGCTCCGCCGTCGGCGACATGCCCGCGATCACCGCGTCCACCATGCCCGACTGCAGCGCCGGAATCAGCCCGTCCCATTCGATCTTCACGATGACCAGCTCGCGGCCGAGCGCCTCGGCGATCCGCCGCGCGATCTCCACGTCGTATCCTCCGGCATATCCCATGCCGCCCTCGATCTCGACCGAATGCTCGTCGGCCTCCACCTGCGTCCAGTTGAACGGCGCATAGTTGCACTCCATGCCCACGCGGAACGGCTCCGCGCCCTCCTCGGCGAACGCGCAGGCGCAGGTCAGCGTCAGGATCATGGCAAGGACTGTGGCAAAGAATCTTCTCATGGGTTTTCCCTCCTGATTGTTTTCGGGATTCTCGTCCCGTGCACAAAAGAACGGCCGAAGTTACTAACTCCGGCCGCTTGCCTTCTCAATCACAGAGAGGAAAAACATTCAGAGATAGCGCTCCACAATCGAAATTGTGACAGTTGACGGGATATTCTCTCGGCAACCAACACAGCACCGCTCAAACGATTCTGCATTTCGGCGGAACACCCTTTCCGGCGGCGTCAGCGTCCTTTGAGGGACTCGACCGGCGTACTGATGAGTTCCGCGCCTCTATCGGTCATTCAATTATGGATATTATAGCAACGTTCGCGCCAAATGTACAGCCCCGCCGCGTAAATCTATTGTTAAAAAGCAGCCGCCTCAAATGCGGCAAAAAAATTTCTGCAAAGCGGGAGAAACAGGCAGGAGATTTCAAAAGTATGTCGAATTTATACCGCATTTGAAATATTCAATTGATATTTCGGAGGCCAACGATGAAAAAGATCTGGATTTTCCGCATGGTAGCAATTTGCGTGGCGCTGGCCGTCGCGCTGGGAATCACGGCGCTGCCAAGTCATCTGCGCGCAACGGGCGCGGAGGCGATGGCTGAAACGGCTGCCGGGGACGTCCCTGTGGCGGAACCGGCGACGGAATCCCCCGCGCCCGAGCCGGCGGCAGAAACTCCCGCGCCGGAACCGGCCGTTCAGTCCGAACCTGAACCGGTCAGCGCGGAGCCGACGGCCGCTCCCGCGACGGCCACGCCCGCTCCCCCGTCGAACGATGAAGCCGTGCCCACGCCGACCAGCGCGCCGACGCCGTCTCCCGCACCGACGCAGACGTCCTCGGCCGAACCGTCGGCCACGGCGTCGGCTGCCCCCTCGGCCAGCGCGTCGGCTGCCCCCTCGGCCAGCGCGTCGGCCGCCCCCTCGGCGAGCACGTCGCCGGATCCGTCGGCCAGCGCGTCGCCGGATCCGTCGGCCAGCGCGTCACCCAATCCATCGGCGGGCCTGATCGCCGCCTTTGCACCGCTCGATCCGTCGTCGGGAACGCTTCCGGAAAAGCCGGCGCTCGAACAGATGCTGGCCGTCCTCCCGACTGCGCTGGACGCGGCGCTGCAGGACGGCACGGTCGTGACGGTTGCCGTGACGTGGAGCTGCCCGGACTTCGATGCAGAAAAGACGGAATACGTCTTCACCGCGTCGCTCGCCGACCCGGCGTACGCGCTCGCGGAGGGCGTTTCGATGCCGTCGTTCCTGCTGCGCATCGAATCCGAGCAAATGGTCTACGGCGACTTTGTGTTTGACAAAAACGACGACGGCACGCTGACGCTCTCCGGCTACACCGGCTCGGACAGTTCCGTGTCGGTTCCCGCGCAGGTGGACGGCATGGCGGTCGCAGCCATCGCGCGCTCGGCGTTTTCGGGCAACCGGTCGCTTGTGGAAGTCGTCGTGCCGGACGGCGTGCTGCGCCTGGAGGGCGGCGCGTTTGCCAGCTGCGCTTCTTTGAAGAAAGTCCGGCTTCCCGATTCGCTCGAGGAGGTGGGCGGCGGCCTGTTTGACGGCTGCGGCGCGCTCGAGGATCTCCAGCTCGACATCTCCATCGAGGCCGTCATGACCGGCCCGCGCGGCTACACCCGCGAGGTCGTCTTGGAAAACAATGAGGTCAAGACCATCCGCGTCGAGATCGACCGCGACTTCACCGACTACTCCGTGCTCTCCGGCGGCCTTTGGCGCGTCGAGGGCGCGCTGCGCATCGACGCGGAGCACGCGGCCAGCGTCGCCTCGGGCGGCACGCTGCGCATCTCCAGTGCCGGATCGATCGTCGTCAACGGCTCGCTCAGCTGCTCCGGCAGCGCGGCCAACGAGGGCCGCATCGTCGCGTGCGGCGGCTCGGTCTCCGGCGTCGGCGGCGACGTCATGCTCGAACACAGCTTTGAAAACGGCGTGTGCACCGTCTGCGGCGCGCAGGAAGAACCGGCCGCAAAGATTCCGCTGACCCTCTCGCTGGTGGCCGGCAGCATCGAAAAGACATATGATGGCACCAGCGGGCTGGATCTCGGCGCAGACGACTTTGCCATCGAGGGCGTCGAGTCCGGCGACGAGGTCTACATCGCCGTCATCAACACCGATTTCAACGAATCCAACGCGGGCAACTACCTCGCCTCGGCCTCCTTTGAGCTCGGCGGCGCCGACGCGGCGAAGTACGAGGCCAAGCCGATGGAGCTGAACATCGTCATCCACAAGTGCCCCGTGACCGTGACGCCGCGCTCCGGCCAGAGCAAGGTCTACGGCGAATCGGATCCCTCGATCCGCGCGACCTATCGCGGCACCGTCAGCGGCGAGACGCTGTCCGGCCGCCTTTCCCGCGAGAGCGGAGAGAGCGTCGGCCGCTACCGCATCACGATGGGCACGCTGGAATCGTCCAACCCGAACTACGCGATCACGCTGGCGAGCGAGACGTTCGAGATCACGCCCAAATCGATCTCCGATGCGTCCGTGACCGTCGCGCGCATCCCCAACCAGCGCTATACCGGCGCGGCGCTCACTCCGTCCGCCGAGGTGCGCGACGGCGGGCGCACGCTCGCGCAGGGCGCCGACTACACGCTTTCCTATGAGAGCAACGTGGAGGTCGGCTCCGGCGTGGCGATCATCTCCGGAACCGGCAACTACACCGGCACGCGCACGGCCAGCTTCCGCATCATCCGCGTCAGCTCGTCCGGCGGTGGCGGCGTCGCGAGCATCGGCGCGTTTGCCGGCGTCGGCACCGAATATGTCAGCCCCGAGGACGTCGCGGCGGCGACGACAAGCACCCGCCTCGTCCTTGGCGAGACGGACTTTGGCGAAGTGCTGTTTGACGCCGACGGCGCCGCGCTGTCCTTCTCGGTGGGCACGCGCACGGCCATGACTGCCGAGGGCACCGAGCGCCACTACCTTTGCATCGCCGCGGCGGAAAAGACCGACCAGCTCGGCCTGATCGTCCCCGGCGAATACGGCGAACCGAGGCTGAAGCTGTCGATGGATGTCCTCTCGGCCATCGCCGCAATGGGCTATACCGACATCGAGCTGACCGTCGGCGAGGCGCAGGCACGGATCCCTCTGGACACGCTGTACGCCGAATACGCCGACGAGACGGGCACGCTGGCCGTGGCGAGCTACGAATTCCGCCTGTGGCCGATCCGCACCGACGCGCTTCAGGACTACGAATCGCGCGCGCTGGAGGGCTACGCCCCCGTGCTCGATCCCTATCACTTCGAGCTGCTCGCGCTGCCCGCTTCCGGCGCGGAAGAAGGCGCAGAGTCAGTGGGCGAAGACGTGCTCAGCCTGCTCACGGGCGTGCAGCTGCTGTTCGCGCCGGAACAGGCGCCGGACTATCTGAACGTCCCCTATTCGTTCGTGAGCGCCGAGGCCGCCGATCCGGAGGTCGTTCCCGCCCCGCAGGGCGCGGCGTTCATCATGGAGAACGACGTCGTCAAGTCCGTGCTGACGCCGCTGTACGGCGGCATGTACGCGCTGGCGACGGCGCAAGCGGGCTGATTTCCACCAAAAGGACAGGAGTGTGAAGGAGCGATGAATCGCAACGACCTCTGCTGGTGCGGCAGCGGGCTGAAATACAAGAAGTGCCACGCGGCCATCGACGAGCGCATCGCGCGGTACGCCCACGAGGGATGCGATGTGCCGATCCGCGAGATGCTGAAGAGCCGCGCGCAGATCGACGGCATCCGCGAAAGCGGCAAGCGGAACGCCGCCGTGCTGGACGAGGTCGCCGCGCGCATCCGCCCCGGCATGACGACCGCCGAGATCGACCGCATCGTCGATGAGACGACGCGCAAGCTCGGCGGCGTCCCCGCCCCGCTCGGATACCAGGGCTTTCCCAAGAGCGTCTGCACCTCGGTCAACGACCAGGTTTGCCACGGCATCCCCTCCGAGGAGGATGTGCTCGAGGAGGGCGACATCGTCAACGTCGACGTCTCCACGATCTTCGGCGGCTTCTATTCCGATTCCTCGCGGATGTTCCTGATCGGCCAGGTCGATCCGGAGGCCCGCCGGCTGGTCGAAGTCGCGCGCGAATGCGTGCAGCGGGGCTGCGAGGCGGTCAAGCCGTGGGGATTCCTGAGCGACATGGCGCGCGCGGTCAGCCGGTGCGCCGAGGAAAACGGCTATTCCATCGTCCGCGAAATCGGCGGCCACGGTGTCGGCGTCGAGTTCCACGAGGATCCGTGGGTCGGCTACACCGAGCCGGCCGAGCAGGGGCTGCTGCTCGTGCCCGGGTTCGTGTTCACCATCGAGCCGATGGTGAACATGGGCGATCCAGACATCTTCTGCGACAGCGACAACGGCTGGACGATCTACACCGACGACGGCCTGCCGTCGGCGCAGTGGGAAGTCACCATCGCGGTGACGGACAATGGCTATGAAATACTCGCATGGTAAATGGAGGTTGACCTATGGAAATGTGGAGAGAGGGCGACGCAGGCGCGCGCATCGGCGAGATGAAGGCGCGGTTGGACGCGCTGGGCTACGACTGCGGCGCGGGCGACGCGTTTGACCGGCAGACGGCCTGGGCCATCCGCTGGTTCCGAAGGCAAAACGGCCTTGCGGACGGCGAATGCGCCGACGCCGGACTGCTTGCGCGGCTCGATTCGGACGGCGCGGTTCGGGGCGTCCCGGGCGAATTCGCCTACTACAGCATGGAGGATCCGCTCTGGGCGGACTACCCCTACGACGCGGCGAACACGCCCGAGATCGAGCGGATGAAGGATTCCGCCTGCGGGCCGACCAGCATGGCGATCGCGGTCAGCTCGCTGCTGCGGCGCGCAGTGCTGCCGCCGGTGCTGGCCGACTGGTCGAACGCCCACGGCTTCCGCGATCCCGACGGCATCCACGGCACGTCCGATGCATTCTTCCCCGCCTGCGCCGAGCGGTACGGCCTGTACGCCGAGCGCGTCGAGATCACCGGCCCGGAGTCGTTTGCGCGCGCCGAGGCCGAGCTCGCCGCCGGTCACGCGATCATCTGCAACGTCGTGCCCGGATCGCCGTTTACGCCCAACGGCCACTACAACCTGATCCAGCGCATCGAGAACGGCCGGATCCACATCTGCGATCCGAACCCAAAGAACGCCTCGCTGCCGGACTACACCATCGGCGAATGGCTGGACGGCCGTTGGGGCCGCCGGTACGAAATCATCGGCCGGCGGTGATTCCACGCGGCCCCGTGTCCGGAAAGCGGCGGACTGGATTCCCACGCTGGCCGGGGCGCGCATACGGGCCGCTTCGTCTTCCCAATCCATGGAAAAATCTCCCCGCAGTTTTTTCGCGGGGAGATTTTTTCAGGCGATGCCGCGCAAGCGAAGCAGCGCAACGGCGCGTGACGCCTTCTTCAGTTTTTTTGAAAACCAAAGGATGGAGGACAAATCGAGATTTTTGCCGGAAAGCGGCGGAAATTCCGCTCGAAATGGCGGACTTCCCCCTTCAACCATCTACGGGATCAATCCTCGCCTTCGACGAGCTCGACGAAGCAGAACGGGTCGCGCTCGAGGGCCGTTTTGCCCACTTCCCATACGGCGCTGGCGCGCATCAGCACGCACTCGGCGTCGAGCACGCGGCCGCGCCGAAGCGCGCCGGGCGGCAGCATGTCCAGAATTCTGGAATAGCGCTGGGCGCAGAAGAGGCCGCCAAAGCGGAAGCAGTGCGGAATCGACGGGCGCGGGATCTCGGTGCCGTCGGCGGCGCGCAGCACATACGGGATCCGCACCGCGCGGTCGAGCAGGTACGGCGGCTCGGCGGTTTCCTCGACGCCGTGCATCGACGTGTTCCGGTCGGCGCTGCAGCCGAGCATCAGGATCCAACCGCCGGTTTCCGGCAGCTTCGCAAACGGAGAATTTGGCCCAACCGGCGTCTCGTCCCGCTCGTGGCCGGCGGCCAGCTCCGCCGCGTGGCGGCCCACCGCGCAGCAGGAGTGCGTCGGATGAAGGCTGCGCAGCACGCCCGGCACCTGTGTGCGGAAGAATTCGGACAGATAGCCGACGCACGACGGCGTGCGCAGCGCGTCGAACACCGGCCGGTCCGGGCCGACGTCGCGATAGGACAGCGCCGGCAGCACCAACGTGCCGCCGGGGCCGAGCAGGTCGAGAAAGGCGCGAAAGAACCCCGCCGCGCCGCCCTCGACGCCGCCCAGCGACCTGTAAGAGCTGTGCATCAATACCGAGCTGCCCGCGCACAGGCCGAGCGCGCGCAGGTCGGATTCGAGCTGTCGGAGCGTATGCATGGCCCGCTCCGGTCAGTTGACGATCTGGAAGCCGGACTCGGTCAGCCGCCTGCGGATCTCGGCGATCTGCTCGAAGTCGCGCGTCTCCATGCCGATGGTGATGAAGCAGCTGGTGACGGCCATGTTCACGCTGCTCGGCTCATAGTGGACGCTGGTGACGTTCGCGCCGCACTCGGAGACGATGCGGCTGACGCCGAGCAGCTGCCCGGGCTTGTCCTCGAGCGCGATCTGCAGCGTGGTGTTGCGGCCCGAGGCGATCAGGCCGCGCGTGATGACGCGCGAGAGGATGTTCACATCGATGTTGCCGCCGGAGACGACGCAGACGACCTTCTTGTCCTTTACCGGCAGCTTGCCGAACAGTGCCGCCGCGACGCCGACCGCGCCCGCGCCCTCGGCGACGAGCTTCTGCTTTTCCATGAGCGCGAGGATGGCCGCGGCGATCTCGTCCTCGGAGACGGTGAACACCTCGTCGACGTATTCGCGGACGATGGAGAGCGTCGTATTGCCGGGATGCTTGACGGCGATGCCGTCCGCAAACGTCTCGACCGTATCCAGCGTGACGCCCTCGCCGCGCCGGAGGCTCTCCGCCATGCTCGGCGCGTTTTCGGCCTGCACGCCGTACACCTTGACGCGCGGGTTCAGGCTCTTGACTGCGTAGGCCACGCCGGAGATCAATCCGCCGCCGCCGATCGGGCAGACGACTGCATCGACGTCCGCGAGCTGGTCGAGGATCTCCAGCCCGATGGTGCCCTGTCCGGCGATGACCTCGTCGTCGTCGAACGGGTGGATGAACGTCATGCCGGTCTCCTTCTGCAGCTTGCAGGCGTAGTTGTAGGCGTCATCGTAAGCGCCGGCGACGAGGCAGACCTCGGCGCCCAGCGCCTTCGTGGCCTCGACCTTGGAGATCGGCGCGCCGTCAGGCATGCAGACGACGCTGCGGATGCCCATGCGCGAGGCCGCCAGCGCCACGCCCTGCGCGTGGTTGCCCGCAGAGCAGGCCACGATGCCGGCCTCGCGCTGCTCCTTGGTCAGCTGGCTGATCTTGTAATAGGCGCCGCGCAACTTGAAGCTGCCGGTCAGCTGGAGGTTCTCGGTCTTTAAGTAGATCGAATTGCCATGGCTCAGGTTGGGCGCGTAGATCAGGTCGGTCTTGCGCGCGACGGGCTTGAGTACGAATGCGGCGTGATAGATTTTATCGAGCGTAACCATTTGCTTTTTCTCTCCTTTGGTGACGATTCGCAAACCCGAAAGCGGCCTTCGCCGCTCAGACTGTCAAAAAAGATACGCAGAACAGCCAGTCAAATCAAATCCGGCGAGACCTGCGCGTCGGATTTGCGATATTTTTCTGGAGGGAAATCCCATTTCCCGGAAGAAAAATATCTTCCTTGCACAATTTGCGGCCGGAGTTTTCTTTAGAAAACTCAAGCAAATTGTGGAGGGGGTGGTAGTGGCGGGGGAGCTTGCTCCCCCGTCCACACAGGCTGTCGACTTTTTCGACAGCCTGAGCGGCCTTCGCCGCTCAGCCGCCCTGCGTGCGCCCCTCTTTTCCGGCGCAGCCGGACAGGTGGTTGATGAACTGCTGCGCGGTGCGGCCGGAGACGCCTCCGTGGCGCAGCTCCCACTTGTTGGCCTCGGCGATGAGCGCCGGGTCGTCGGCGTCCAGGCCGCTGCGGCGCGCGATGCCGCGGACGATCTCGTGGTACTGCCTGCGGTCGGGGTTGGAATAGTTGATCGCGCAGCCGAAGCGCGCGGCGAGCGACAGCTTCTCCTCCATCGTGTCGGAGCGGTGCACGTCGCCGTTGAACTCCATGTCGCCGCGGTCGCCCCACGTCTCGCGCACGAGATGGCGGCGGTTGGACGTCGCGCAGATGAGCACGTTGTCCGGCCGCGTCTCGACGCCGCCCTCGATGACCGCCTTCAGGAATTTGTACTCGACCTCGTGCTCCTCGAACGACAGGTCGTCGATGAAGATCATGAAGCGGTAGTTGCGGCGCTTCACCGCAGCGATCACGTCGCTGAGCAGCGGAAACTGGTGCTTGTAGATCTCGATCATCCGCAACCCCTGCCCGGCGTATTCGTTCAAAATGGCCTTGACGGAGGTCGACTTGCCGGTGCCGGCGTCGCCGTAGAGCAGCATGTTGTTGCAGCCGCGGCCCGATACGAAGGCGGCGGTGTTCTCGCGCAGCTCGGCCTTTTGCAGTTCGTAGCCGATCAGGTCGTCGAGCGTGACGGCGTCGATGTTGTTGATCGCCTCGAACCGCACGCCGCCGTCCGCCGCGCGCACGCGAAACGCGCGGTTCAAACCGAACATGCCGACGCCATAGTCGCGGTAGTGCGCGGTCACGAGGTCGAAGATTCGGTCAGCGTCGCGGGCGCGGTCGATGGCGTCGCTCAGCGCGCGGACGCGCTCGCTGACCGCGCGGTAGTACATCTGGGCCTTCTTGGGGATGGCCCGATAGTGGGTCAGCACGTCGAAGCAGTCGATGCCGAGGTCGCGCTCGATGGGCGCGAAGTCGAAGTCGAACAGCCGCTTGAACGCGGCGAAGTCGGCCTTCGCAAAGCGGTTGACCGAGCCCTCGGCCGCGCCGGCGCGCTCGCAGGTGAGGCTGAAGGAGTTCTCGTTCGAGATCAGCTCGAACGTCAGATAGTCGTGCCAGAGGTTGTGGTCGAAGCCGTACAGCGTCGCGAGGTCGAGCAGGCGCTTGACCTCGGCGTACACGCGCCGGACGAGCGCCGGCTTTTCGCTCAGGCCGTGTTCCCAGTCGAAGAAAATGCCGGCCAGATGCGCGAGGATGCTGTCCTCACCCAGGTCGCCGTAGAGCAGGAGTTCCGAGGTTTCGCGGTACAATGTCCTCCCCGCCTTCGTCTGAATTTGAAGGCGCCCAGCCCATCTTCGCGGGCCGGGCGCCGCAGCGCTCCTGCGCGCAAATGGCCGCAGGTTTGCGCGGCCTTTTTTCGGTCAGATGCGCGTGAGGATCGCGTCGGTCATCGCGCGGCAGCCGAGCGATTCGGCGCCGGGCGCGGCGATGTCGGCGGTGCGCAGGCCGTCCGCGAGCGCGGAATCGACGGCGCGCTCGATGCAGTCGGCCTCCCCGGCGAGTTCGAACGAATACCTGAGCATCATCGCCGCGGAGAGGATCGTCGCGATCGGGTTGGCCCTGTCCTGTCCGGCGATGTCCGGCGCGGAGCCGTGGATCGGCTCGTACAGCCCGCGCTTCGTCGCGCCGAGCGACGCGCTGGGCAGCAGGCCGATGGAGCCGGTGATCTGGCTGGCCTCGTCGGAGAGGATGTCGCCGAACATGTTGCTGGTGACGACGACGTCGAACTGCGACGGGCGGCGGACGAGCTGCATCGCCGCGTTGTCCACGAGCATGTCCGACAGCGTCACGTCCGGATACTCCTCCGCCACGCGGTGCACCGTCTCGCGCCACAGCCGCGAGGTCTCCAGCACGTTGGCCTTGTCGATCGACGTCACATGGCCGCGGCGCTTGCGGGCGGCGTCGAACGCCGCTCGGGCGATGCGCTCGATCTCCATGACGGAATACGCCTCCGTATCATACGCCTCGGGGCCGTAGGCGCCCTCGCGCCGGCCGCGCTCGCCGAAGTAGATGCCGCCGGTCAGCTCGCGCACCATCATCAGGTCGAAGCCCTCGGCCACGATGTCGGCGCGCAGCGGGCAGGACTCGCGCAGCGGCGCGTACAGCTTCGCCGGGCGCAGGTTCGTGTAGAGCCCCAGCGCGCTGCGCAGGCCGAGCAGCGCCTTCTCCGGACGGCGGTCGCCGGGCAGGCCGTCCCACTTCGGGCCGCCGACCGCGCCCAGCAGCACGCTGTCGCTGGCGAGGCAGCCCTGCACGGTCTCCTCCGGCAGCGG
>DVJL01000101.1 GCA_018716805.1 Candidatus Faecivicinus avistercoris
CACTGCCGCCCGCGCCCGGATGTGCTTTGGGAATCGGCGTGCTGCCCACTGCCTGCATAGGTTCCGTGCCGGCGGGGGGAAGGGCCGCAGGGAGGATTCCGCTTTGCCATGCGCTGCCGCAGAAATCTCCCCGCGGGTCTCTGATTCAGTGTTCTTCGATGAGGCCGGAATTGATGTAGTGGGCGAGAATGTCGACGATGCGCGCGTTCTTTCCGCCGTGCGCGACGATGAGGTCGGCGTCATCGACATAGTTCCGAATGTACTTTTCAAACATCGGCTTGACGGAATCGAGGTATTGGCGGTAGATGCTTTCGACGCTGCGGCCGCGGTCGCGGATGTCCCGCTTGACGCGGCGAAGCAGGCAGACGTCGGGATCGACCTGAATGAAGATCTTGAAGTCGAGCATGTCGCGCACGCCCTGATCGTAAAAGACGTGGATGCCTTCGACGAGCACGACGTCGGCGGGTTCGATCTGCTCTCCGGAATCGCACCGGCGGTGCTGCGTGTAGTCATAGCTCTTTGCAGTGATCGAACGACCCGACCGCAGCGCGCGAAGGTCGTCCAGCAGTGCGCCGTGCTCAAAGGCCTCCGGCTCGTCGTAGTTGATGCGCTCGCGTTCCTCAAAAGTCATGTCCGGATGGTCCTTGTAGTAGGAGTCCTGCTTGATGTAAACGCAGCGTCCCTCCAGACGCTTTGCCAGTTCCCGCGCCAGCGTCGATTTGCCGCTTCCGCTCGCTCCGCAGATTCCGATAATCAGCATTCCGCCATCCCCTTCGTATTTTCAGATGCCCACTTCATCTTAACATATCGAAGGCGAGATTACAAGGGCGCCGGAGGCGTTTACGGAAGGAAATTCATCCTGCGGAGGATGAATTGGATGCATTCCCGGTTGGTGGGCGTCCGGCCGAACTGGGCGGTGAGGCGGCCGTCGGCGTCGGTCGCGGCAATGGCGGTGCGAAGGTTGCGCTCGATGCTCTTTGGCGAGACGTTGTTGCGCACGGACAGCTCGCGATAGACGCCGTTCGAGAGGTTCTGCATCAACATCGGCGATTTCAGCGCCAGCGCGATGCATTCGGCCAGATAGCCGCTGCCGATGTATTTGGGCGAGAAGCCGAGGTCGTTCAGCTCGCGATGGATGCGCAGGATGTATTCGTCCTCTTCGAGCGCTTCCTGCTTGAATTGCGCGCGTTGGACGGATTCGCGGCTCAGCTCGGCGTACTCCCGGAGGATTGAGGCGATGGATTCGAGCGTCGCTGGTTTGAAGATGTAGTAGCTCGCGCCGCTTCGCCGGGCGGCGTCGACGCACAGCGCTGAATAGAATTCGGAAAGGCAAATTGCGATGGGCGGTTTTTTCATCGACTGCATCCGCTTGAGCAGGCAGAGGCCGTCCATTTCGGGAAGAAGCAGGTCCATCAGCACCATATCGGGCTGTTCGGATTGAATGATCGAGAGCGCTTTTGTTCCAGTATCGGCCGTACCAATGACGCGAAATGTTTGGTCTCTGGAGAGGTGGCCGCGCAGAGCTTCCGACATGGCTGCATCGGTGTTGACGATCAACAAACTGGTTTCGAGCATCTCTATCATCCTTTTCTAATATTTGCATTCCGGGTACTAATTTTATCCATATGGTGCAGAAAAGTCAACTTAAGGTTAAGGAAAAAGAGTAACGATATTCTGACAAGATTTGGTGGAAAATGAAATGTGCGGAAGATATACACTAATGGTAGAGTTTATGCCCGATGAACTGCGCGCCCTTCTGACGCATTTTATGCAAAGTGGAGAGGAATGGAGTTCACAGGCTCTTTCCAAAGGCGGTGAAATTTCTCCGGGCAACCGGGCGCCTGTGCTCGTGCTGGCGGGCGGGAAGCTGCAAATTCAGGCGATGCGCTGGGGGCTTCAGGGCCGCGCCGGGCGGCTGATCATCAATGCGCGCAGCGAAACGGCCCATGCGAAGCCGATGTTCAGCCGGATGCTGTCGGAAGGGCGGTGCGCGCTTCCCGCAGCCGGCTATTTTGAATGGCGCGACTCCGATGGGCGGAAGCACCTGATCTGCCCCACGGAAGCCCCGGCGATGTACCTCGCGGGGCTCTACCGGATGGAAGCGGACGGCGAGCTTCACTTTGTCGTGCTCACCCGGGAAGCCTACGGCGAACACGCCGCCGTGCATGGTCGGATGCCGCTGATCCTCCCGACCGGCTCCGAGGCGCGCAAGTGGCTCAGCGGCGCGATCCGCGTGGAATCGCTCGCCGCGCTGCGGCCGGAGTTGTCCATTCAACCGCTCGGCGACGAGCAGATGCGAATGGATCTGGGCGAATTCTGAGCCGTCTATCCCTCCGCCGCGCTCTGAAACGCGCGCTGCATCTCGGAGAGTTCCGGATCGGGATCGTCGATCATCAGCGATTCCAGCGCGTCGGCGAGATAGGGGAGCGAGGCCAGCGCTTCGCGCAGCGTGTTGCGGTTGTGGCCGACCTCGATCAGCACGCTGAACACGCCGATATTCTGGTTGTACCGGCCGTCCTTGACCAGCACGTCCTTGCACAGGCCGGATTTGCGCGCGTTGATGCGCTCGGTCAGCGCCTCGGCAAAGCGGAGGTTTTCTTCATAATAGGGTTTGACGTCGAAACCTTCTCCGTTGCCGATCAACAGCATGAGCTGCGCGAGCGATTGATCGCTTTCATCGTAGAGTTGGATCGATTCCACGCCTTCGATGTAGGCGTCGCGATGCAGGTCGATGTAGAGGTCGAAGCGCTGTTCATAGTGCTCAAGCGTTTCGAGCGAGCGCGTATACGCGGTGCTGAGGTCGTCCTGTTCGTGGTCGGTGGTGTCGTGCACGACTTCAAAGCCGCGCGCACGGAGCAGCTCGGTCAGCTCGTCGCCGACGCGGACGACGCTGTGATCCTGATCGGTCGTCCGCCATGCCTCGATTGCGACGTACTGATCGCCGGACACCTGCTCATAGGCTTCATGCGTGTGCGTGTGGTAGATCAGGACGGAGGGCTTGTCCGCCGGTTCGGTCGCGTCCGGCAAAATCTCGATGTGGATCTGGTCCTCGTCCGGATCCAGCGCGAGCGCGCCGCTGCTGGCGCGAAGCGGGGCAAAGACCGAATCGGTCTCCGCCCCGTCGTCCGATGCCCCTGCTTCGGCCAGGCTGACCTGTGCGATTGCCGGCGCGTCTGCACTTCCCTCGCCGGAGAGCGCGTAGCTGATGGCCAGCGCGGCGATGACGAGCACCAGAACCACAATCGCGATTCCCAGCAGCAGCTGAGACCCCTTGATGACCTTGAAGCGAACCATGCAATCACCCCCTGAGAGTCGGGCCTGCGCGCAGACCCTTCATTCCATCGTATTCCTTCGCGCGCCCGGAAAGAACGCGTCCGAACGGGGATGAAAAAATGAATCTTTGCTTTCATATGGCAAGATCGCATTCATTCATTTCATTTCGAGCATAATATTCTTCATTCGATGTTCAATTTTGAATATCTTGATTATTTAACTTGCAAAAAAAGGCGAAATGGAGTATACTAGGACGGCGGGATGCGGGGAGCGTTGGTTCCGCGCGCCCATTTGGCATGAACACAGGGACAGCGGAGGACAGTTGGCAAGATGGAAAATGCACAGGAACTCATTCAACGCCTGAATCACAGCGGCAAAAAGCTCTCCAAGAGCCATCGCAGAATTGCCGAATGCATCGTCACGCACTATGACAAGGTTGTATTTATGACCGCATCGAAGCTCGGCGAGTACGTCGGCGTATCCGAATCGACGGTCGTCCGCTTTGCCGCCGCGCTGGGCTACAGCGGCTATCCGCAGCTGCAAAAGGCGCTGCAGGAACTGATTCGCCACCGGCTGACTGCGTCGCAGCGCTTTGAAATGACCTCCGACATGGATCACGCTCAGGTGCTCAACAAGGTGCTCAAGGCGGACATTCAGAACATCCGCTCGACGCTCGACGAGCTGGACATCGACGCATTCGAGAGCGCGATTGAAAAGATCCTTCAGGCGCGCAGCATCTACGTCATGGGATTGCGCGCGTCCGCTCCGATCGCCGAATTCTTCGTACACTATTTGAAGTTCATCTTTCCAAACGTTCGGGTCGTCACGTCCGGCATGAGCGACGTATTTGAACAGCTCGCCCGGATCGGCGAGGGCGATCTGCTGATCGGCATCTCCTTTCCGCGCTATACGGCCCGCTCGATCGAGGCGATGGAGTTTGCCCGCAACCGGGGCGCATCGCTGATCGCGATTACGGACGGCCCGCTTTCCCCGCTGCATGCGACGGCGGACACCTGCCTGATGGCGAAGAGCGATATGTCGTCGTTCGTCGATTCGTTCGCCGCGCCGCTGTCGCTGATCAACGCGCTGATCGTCGCGCTCGGGCAGCGCCGCCGCCGCGAGGTCTCCGAATACTTCGACAGCATGGAGAAGATCTGGGAAAAGTACGACGTATATCTGGCCAAGACGGGAGAATGAGCATGGCGGATCGAAAAATCATCGTCGTTGGCGGAGGCGCGGCCGGTATGATGGCCGCGCTCTTTGCCGCGCGCGAGGGCGCTCGCGTCGCGCTGATGGAGCGCAACGAAAAGCTCGGCAAGAAGCTCTACATCACCGGCAAGGGGCGCTGCAACCTGACCAACGCGGCTGATGCGGAGACCTTCCAGCGCAGGATCTATCGAAACCCGCGCTTCATGTTCGCCTCCTTTGCCGCGCTGGACAACGAGGCGACGATGCGGCTGTTTGAGTCGCTCGGCGTGCCGCTGAAGGTCGAGCGCGGCGGCCGCGTGTTTCCCGTCTCGGATCACTCCAGCGACGTCATCCGGGCGCTCGCCCGGGAGCTGGACCGGCTGGGCGTCGAGGTCTGCCTCAACGCGCGCGTGAAGCGGCTGGTCGAGGAGGCGGGCGCGTGCCGCGGCGTCGAGCTGTCGGACGGCCAGAGGATGGAGGCCGACGCCGTCATCCTCGCGACGGGCGGCGTGAGTTACCCCGCGACCGGTTCCACGGGAGACGGCTACCGCCTCGCTGAAACGGTTGGCCACACCGTTCAGGCGCCGCGGCCCTCGCTGGTTCCGATCGAGACGCGCGAGAGCTGGCCGGGGACGCTGATGGGGCTGGCGCTCAAAAACGTCGCGCTGACCGCGTGGCAGCGCGGCCCGAAGGGCGAAAAGCGCATCTACTCCGAGATGGGCGAGATGCTGTTCACCCATTTCGGCATTTCTGGCCCGCTCGTGCTGACGCTCTCCGGGCTTCTGCCGGACGATTTGAGCACGGTTCGGCTGGCAATCGACCTCAAGCCGGCGCTCGACGAGCAGACGCTGGACGCGCGGCTCGTGCGCGATTTCCGCGAGCTGTCCCGCAAGCAACTCCAGGCGGTGATGGATGGTCTCGTTCCGCACAACCTCGGCCTGCAGCTGCTGGTTCTTTTGAGAATTCCGGCCACGGCGCCGGTTCACAGCGTCACCGCCGAGCAGCGCAAGGCGCTGGTTCGCCTGCTGAAGGCCGTGCCGCTGACGCCGGGCGCGCTTCGCGGCTTTGACGAAGCGATCGTCACGCGCGGCGGCATCAGCGTCCGCGAGATCAACCCCTCGACGATGGAGTCCAAGCGCATGCCGGGGCTGTACTTTGCCGGCGAAGTGATGGACGTCGACGCGACGACCGGTGGGTTTAACCTTCAAATCGCGTTCTCGTCCGGCGCGTTGGCGGGTCTGAGCGCCGCGCGGAGGGAGGCGGGCGCATGAAGCTTCGCATCGCTGGAATTGCGGACGATTCGATTGTCGACGGCCCCGGCCTCCGGCTGACGGTGTTCGTCCAGGGGTGTCCGCACCGCTGTCCCGGCTGCCACAATCCGCAGTCGCACGATTTTTCGGCCGGCACGCCCGCCGATACAGAGGAGATCCTCGCGCGAATTCGCGACAACTTCCTGCTCGACGGCGTGACGCTGTCGGGCGGCGAGCCGTTTGCGCAGGCGGAGGCGTGCGCGGAAATTGCGCGCGGCGCGCGGGCGGCGGGGCTGAATGTATGGTGCTACACGGGATACTGGTTTGAGGATCTGCTCGAGGGCGCAGCGGAATGGCGCGGGCTGCTTGAGGCGATCGATGTGCTCGTCGATGGCCCGTTTGTGCTCGGCCAGCGCTCGCTCGACCTGCGCTTTCGCGGCTCGTCCAACCAGCGCGTGCTCGACGTGCCCGCGTCGCTGCGGGAAGGGCGCGCCGTCGCGCTGGAGGGGTATTGAGCCGGCGCGCCCTGCGCCGGGCAAAGTGGGGACGGTGGAGAGGTTATCATTCCTCCATCGACCAGAATGCTGGCCGAGCCTGCATATACAAAAATTGCCCTGATTCAATGAGAATCAGCGGCAATTTTTGTTTTATGTGTCGTCTATGTTGGCGAACAACAATCACTTTCATTCATGTAAGCTCTCGAGCCTGTGGACTTGTTTCCCTGCTCAGCGGACTGGCGGCGCGCGGCGTCTACGGACGGTAGGCGGAGAAGATGATGTGCGGCATTTCCACGCCGCGGTAGTGTTTGACGAACATCCCGCGCGGCTCCATGCCGTTTCGCCGCGCGACCGCCTGCGAGGCGAGATTGTTGTCGCGGATGATCGAAAAGACTTCGTCCTCGTCGAGCACGTCGAAGGCGTAGCGCTTGCATGCGCGCGCGGCTTCGGTCGCATAGCCGCGATGCCAGTGGTCGCGCCGGAACAGATAGCCCACTTCGACGACCTGCCGGCCGTTCGCATCCTGCATGGTCAGCCCGCACTGGCCGATCATTTTGCCCGTCACCTTGTCCAGCACGGCCCAGAGGCCAAATCCGTCGTGCGCATAGCGCAGCTGCTGCTTTACGAGCCACTGCTCGACCTCCTCCTCGGAGAAGGCGCCCTCGTAGGCGGTCATGACGACGGGATCCTGCAGGATGGCCCGCAGTGCGGGCAGGTCGTCGCGCGTCATCTCGCGAAGTGAGAGGCGCTCGGTTTCGAGAATGCTGTCCGGCCCGGTTCCCTCGAGGAGAAGGCGGACGGTCTCGGCTTCCGATTCGCAGTCGTAATCCGAATCGGCGATGCCGCGCTGGCGGTTGCGGTTCAGGCAGTCGGCCAGCGAGCGCTCGCCGTACTTTTCCGCGAAGCGCGAAAACGCGGCTGCCGCGCGCGCCGGCAATGACGCTTCTGTATGGGAATCATGCATTGAGATCCGCTCCTTTGTCCCTTTCGTTCCGGTTGCCCTCGCGCGCGATCTTGTCGACGGTGTCGCGCAGGATCTCGCGCCGGATGTCCATCAAGTCGTCTGAAAAAGCAACGTATTCGTTTCCGTAGGTCATGTTCAGATCGTACTCAAGCGGGAGCCATGTGGAGATGTCGGCCTCGTTGTGCTGAACGAGCACTTCGAGCTTGTCCAGCGCTTTGACAATTTTTGCTTCCAGCGTGTCGAGCGCTTCCATTTCGCGGAACAGCGCGCGCAGTTCTTCGCCATAGGGAGGCGGCAGGCGGTCGCACCAGCGCTCCATTTCGCCGGCTTCGACCTTGCGATCGCCGTCGGTCTTGACAAACGCGGGGATGTCGCCGGTAAACGCCTCGCCGAGATCGTGCAGCACGGCCATGACAAGCACCTTTTCCCAATCCGCCTTGGGAAATCTGTCCCGCAGAAACCACGCCATCACGGCCAGCCGCCAGCTGTGCTCGGCGACGCTCTCGCGCCGGCCGGTCGACGTCCACGAGTGCCGCGGCGTGTCTTTCAGCCGCTCAGCGACGTGCAGGATTTCCAGCAGGGTGCGCGCATCCATTCGATTCCCTCCGAAAGATAAAGAGGACGCGATTCCCCTTGGAAACACCGTCCTCTCATAAATTGGCATATTCTATTATACCACGTTGCCGGGCGCGCGTCAATCCCTGCCGCCGATCCAGCGAACGATGGGCGCGATGGCGGCGCGGTCGCTGGCGTCGTAGGACTTGGAGATGGCGGACAGAGCCATATCATCCTCGGGCGTCCGATCCTTCCTGCTGGCGAGCATCTTCCGAAATGCGGACATCATCGCCCGGTCGAGTGCGCCCATGCGCTCGTAGTTCAGCCCGCCGGGCAGATAAAACGTCGCGATTCTGCTGCGCTCCGCGTCGGTCAGGTTCTGCGCAAACATCTGCTTGGCGGTTTCGCCGCCGTTCGGCATCGCGCCGACGGCGAATACGCCCAGCCGCTTGCCCTCCCAGTCGGGCAGCTGCTTTTTGAACCACTTGAGTTTTCGGATTGAGCCCGCGTGAACGCTCGAACCGAACAGCACGGCGTCATAGTCGCCGAAGCGCACGCCGTCGCGGTGGTCGAACGGCTCGCAGTCGGCGTCGGTCTCCTCGGCGATCCACTCCGCGTAGCGCTGGGTAAAGCCGGTTTTGGAATAGTAGAGGACTAGGGTTTTCATCGTAGCACAGCTCCCTTCAAAGAGGATTTCAGAATGCGGCAAAGCTCAGACCGGCAGCAGCTTCCGGCGCACGCGCGCGTAGTAGAGGATAAATGCGGCGGAGGTCAGCAGCCAGGAGATCGGATAGCTGATCGTGATGGCGAGGATGTCGTGCCAGAGCGGCACGACGGCGAAGATCCAGAGCACGCGCAGCGCGCAGATGCCGACCGCCGTGATGACCGTCGGAATCAGCGTGTCGCCCATGCCGCGCAGCGCGCCGCTGATGAGTTCGATGGGAACGTAGAGTACATAGCCGGGCACCATGCACATCATCATGTAGATGGCGACGTCCATGACGGTCTGGTCGTTTGTGAACAGCCGGAAGACATACTGTCCAACCAGCAGCAGCACCGCGCTGAACACGATCGACGTGACTGCAGCGATGGCCAGCGCCACCTTCAGGCTCTTGTGGACGCGGTCGAACTTTCGCGCGCCGTAGTTCTGGCCGACGAACGTCATGATCGCCACGCCGAACGCGCTCAGGATCAGCCAGAACAGCGCGTCGACCTTGCCGAACGCAACCCACGCGGCCACGGTGTCGGTGCCGAAGCCGTTGATCGAGGTCGTGATGATGATGTTGGAGACGGCATAGAGCACGGACTGAAGCCCCGTGGGCAGCCCGATGCGCACCGTGCGCGCAAGCAGCTCCCTCTCCGGGCGGATTTCCCGGGGGATGATGCGGTAGCTGCCCTTCGCGCGGCACAGCGCGACGAACACCAGCACGGCGCTGACCGCCTGGGCGATGGACGTCGCGATCGCCACGCCGGCCACGCCCATGCGGAAGACCAGCACGAACGCGAGGTCGAGCACGACGTTGACCAGGCATGCCGCGGCGAGAAAGTACAGCGGACTGCGCGAATCGCCGATGGCGCGCAGGATGCTCGATCCGACGTTGTAGACCATCGAAGGGATCATGGACAAGAATACGATGCGTAGATAGAGCGTGGAATCGGCCATGGTGTCCTCAGTTGTGTTCATGATTTCGAGCATGGCCGGGGCGAACACGAGGCCAACCACCGTCATGACCGCGCCGGCGATGAACGCGAGCGCCATGGCGGTGTGCACCGCGCGCGAAACGCCCTTGTCCTCGCGCGCGCCAAAGTACTGCGATACGATGACGGTCGCGCCGGACGACAGGCCGACGAAGAAGCCAATGAACAAATTGACGATCTGCGAGGACGAGCCGCCGACCGCTGCCAGCGCCTGCGTGCCCACGAACTGGCCGACGACTACGGCGTCGACGGTGTTGTACAGCTGCTGGAACAGCGTGCCCAGCATAATTGGAAAGAAGAATTTCAGCAGCCCCTTCCAGATCACGCCGTCGACGATGGTATTGGTGGTGTTTTCGATGCGCTCCATTGCACAATCCTCCCGCGGTAGATGTGAAGCAACATCATTGTATCGCCGCATCGCGAAAAAAACAAGAAAGGACAGGTTAAGCGCCCACCTTTTTCATGCGGCTGACGCTTCCCTGTCCCAGTGAAAACATTTTGTGCAAAAGGCGAGCCGATATGCGTAGGCTCAGAGCTTGAGCACGATCGGCTTGCCCGGCTCCACCTGACGCGTTCCTTCGCACGTCACGCTGTCCACCGGGATGCCGTAGCGCTTGCCGATGGCCCAGCCGTCCTCGCCCTGGCACGGCCAGAGGATCACAATGCCCGGCCGCTTCTGAACCGGCGAGCCCTCGGAGACGTCCTGCACCACCGTTGCGCGGCTGCGCTGGCGCGTCTCGCAGCAGACGTTGAGCATCGTCTTCATCTCCAGCCGGTCGCTCATCAGCGCGTTGGCCTCTGCGGAGACGACCTCGACGGCGATCCACGATTCGTCGCTGAGTGGCGAGGGCACGTCGATGGAGAACGGCATCTCCGCCTGCGCCGCGGCGGGGAGGTCCGAGCCGCCGGGCATGTAGAGCACCGTGGCTTCGAGCAATCCTTCGATCTTGCCCCGGCCGTTTTCGTTGACCCGCTGGCCGATTTCCGGCCGGACGCGCACGGCCACCACCGTTCCGACGCCGGGCGCGTTCTCGCCCAGCAGCACCGTGCCGCGCACGCTTTCGGTAAACTGCGCCCGGTCGATGCCGGAGCAGAGGTCGAGCTCCGCGCGCGTGACGTCGAGCGAATTGCCCTCGGTGGTGTAGGCGTCGCGCAGCGCGTCCACGCAGTCCTCGGCGTTGGCCTGCACGGTCAGCCGAAGCTCGACGCTCACCGTCAGCGTCGCGTCCTCGCCGCCCTCGCTCTGCTCGACCTGCGATTGGATCCGACGGATCGCGACCATCGCGAACGCGTCCTTGACCAGCCAGTCCGGCAGCTCGACCAGCCGGTCGAATTCCAGAGGGTATTTGATGAGCGCGGCCGGCCGGCCGACCACGCCGCTGGAGATCAGCGTCTCCACCTGCACGCGCCCTTTGACGCGCAGCCCGCCCAGATCCGGTTCGGCGCTGTCGATCGACGCCGAGCCCCAGTCCATCAGCGACGTCCGTGCGTCCAGCGCCACCGGCAGCGCGATTTCGCCCTTGACGAGGACGTCCGCGTCGGTATCCGCCGCCAGCTTGAACGAACAAACGTCGGCATAGACCGTCTGCAATCCGTCCACGCCGGAGATCGAGTCGATCAATTCCGTCTGCCGAAGTTCCAGCACCTGCGCCTGAATGCCGCAGGTGACCAGAAAGACCATGTGGCCGTTTTCATACTTCGCTTCCACGTGTTCCACCTGCGCAAGCGCCCGGCTGAGCATGCCCGTCGATGCGCCGGGCACGTCGATGACCTGATTGAGCGTCGCCTGCGCGGTCAGCGCGCGCAGCGTGGATTCTTCGCCCTGCCGGTAGACCGCCTGACAATAGGCCGTGCCGTCCAGCACCAGCCGGTCGGTCTGCACGTCCATGCCCGAGATCGACACGTTGGCCTCGGCCATCAGCGGCTCGATCGCCGAGCGGCCGGCGCCGGGCACCAGCGCCTCTGCGCGCACGAGCACCTGGCTGTACTGCGCGCCGATCAGCGCCTCCACCTCGATGACCTGCTTTTTTGTCTCCAAAGCCATGCAAAAATCCCTCCTGTCGTCGCTGTTCCATGCTTATGCGGACGGCAGGGGGATTTATACGGTTGGCATTGGAATTGTCCTGAAAAGTCGAATGGCTTCCACTCCGTCAGAGAATGGGCGAGCAGACCACGCCTTCGCGGTCGATGTCCAGCGCGACGGCGCGCCATTCGCAGGGCGATCCCGCGAGGGTGGATGCAATTCTGCCGGCGATCTGCGCCGTCTCGCCGGCGCGCGCGACGCCCAAGCAGGTTGAACCCGAGCCGCTTAGGCAGAACGCGGCGCAGCCCGCTTCGCGCGCCGCGCGCTCGGCCCGGTCGAATTCGGGCAGCAGCGGGCGGCGGTAGGGCTGGTGCAGCCGGTCGTCCATCGCCGCGGCGATCTGGGAAAAGTCGCCGGCCTCGAACGCGCGCAGCAGCACTGCCAGGTGCGAGGCGTTGAACACCGCGTCCGCAAACGGAACCTCCTTCGGCAATGCCGCGCGCATCGCCCGGGTTTCGCTCGCGTAATTCGGAATCAGCGCGATAAAGCCCACTTCGGACGAGACGTCGACCCGCGCCGTCACCGGACGGCCGTCGCGCACCAGCGAGGCGCACATGCCGCCCAGCACCGCCGGGGCGACGTTGTCCGGGTGACCCTCCAGTTCGTTGCACAGTTCGATCATCGCCTGCCGGCTCAGCGGGCTTCCGTGCAGCGCGTTCGCCGCCGCAACCCCGCCGGCCAGCAGCGTCGCGCTGGAGCCCAGCCCGCGCGAGACGGGCACGTCGGTGGCGATGTGCAGGCGAAACGCCGTCTCTGCCGCGCCGATCGCCCGCTCTGCGCGGCGGAACGCCTGGACGAATAGGTTGTCCGCATTGCGGAATGGTTCCGGGCATCCGGTGATCTCCAGACCTGCGTCGATGGTCTCGCAGGTGAAGGAGGCGTGCATCGTCAGCGCGCAGCCGAGGCAGTCGAAGCCCGGCCCCAGATTCGCCGTCGTCGCCGGCACGCGCACGCGCACGCCGCTCATGGCTGCACCGCCCGCTGGGCGTAGGAGAGCATCTCCTCGCGGCCGATACAGTCGCTGAAGCGCGCGCGCTTTCCGCGAAGCTCCGTGAGGTTTTTGGGAACCGGCACGCCCGTCAGGTCGAACAGCCGGTCCATCGCCTCGAAGCCGTCCTGCGGAACCTCGCCGTCCATGGCGCGCAGCACCGTGTGGGGGAATTTGTACGGCGAGGCGGTGGAGAGCACGACCGTCGCGTTTGTGGGCGCGGCCTCCCTGCAGAAGCGCTCCATGGCGACCCAAGCGACCGCTGTGTGCGGATCGAGCAGGTATTCCTGCTCGCGCCAGACGCGGCCGATGGCTTCGATGGCTTCGGCGTCGGTGGCGCAGTAGGCGCTAAACCGGCGGCGCATCGTCTCGCGCAGGCTCGCGGGCGCCTCGTAGACGCCGGTATCGCGCAGTTCGTCCATCAGCCGGCGGACGAGCGCAAAATCGCAATCCGACGCCAGCAGCAGGTAGCGCTCGAGGTTGCTGGAGACGAGGATGTCCATCGACGGAGAGACCGTCTTGTGGAACTCGCGCCGCCGGTCATAGCGGCCGGTGCGGATGAAATCGGTCAATACGTTGTTGGCGTTGGAGGCGCAGACCAGCTTGCCGACCGGCAGGCCCATCCGCCGCGCGAGTTCGCCGGCGAGAATATCGCCGAAGTTGCCGGTCGGGACGACGAAGTTGACCTCGTCGCCGAGCGTGACCGCTCCGGTCAGCACCAGATCGGCATAGGACTTGAAATAGTAGGCGACCTGCGGCGCAAGGCGGCCGAGGTTGATGGAATTCGCGCTCGACAGCCGGACGCTGGACTTTGCCGCCCAGCCGTTCGCCTCGTCGTCGGCGAAGATCGCCTTGACGCCGGCCTGTGCGTCGTCGAAATTGCCGCGGATCGCGCAGACGCGCACGTTCGCGCCCTGCTGCGTGACCATCTGGGCGCGCTGGACGTCGCTGACGCCGCCGTCGGGATAGAACACGACGATGCGCGTGCCCGGCACATCGCGGAAGCCTTCCAGCGCCGCCTTGCCCGTGTCGCCGCTGGTGGCGGTGAGGATGGCGATTTCGTCCGTCACGCCGAGCTTTTCGCGCGAAGCGACGATCAGCCGCGGCAATACGGACAGCGCCACATCCTTGAATGCGGACGTCGGCCCGCGGAACAGTTCGAGCACATAGCGATCGCCGACGGGAACCACCGGCGTCAGCTCGTCGGTTTCAAATTTGCCGCGGTAGGCGCGCTCGATCAGTTGATTCATTTCGCCAGGGGCGAAGTCCGGAAACAGCTTGCCGACGACTGTGCCCGAGATCTCGATGGCCGACATGTCCAACAGATCGGCGGGGCGGATCTGCATTCCGGAGAAGTCGAGCGGCGTATACAGCCCGCCGTCCGGCGCGATTCCGCGCAGAATGGCCTCCGGCCCGGTCGCCGCGGTGCTTCCGCTTCGAGTGCTGTAATATTTCATAGGCGTTTCCTCATTTCGGTTTTCCGGAACGTGCCGGAGGGTCGTTGCAACGGTTGAATTTGCATCACAACCATTATAGCACAAAAAGGCCGATAAATCAAACGAAAGCCTCGGGGCAAATTCTTCCGCGGCTTTGGGGAACTTTAAAATTTGGTTGATTCGCACAAAAAAGCTGCTTTTTAACCCGAATATAACCGCGGTTACACATTTCTGCTTGACTGCGGCCAAGGCAAGAGGGTATACTATAGAAGAATCATACTTTCATAGAATATGGAGGATTGACATGTATCTGGATCATCGAGTTACGATCAAAATCGCTCGAATTCTGAATATGATCGACATGTCCGCGTTGCTGCTGGACAATTCCGGCAATGTCATTTTGCCGGAGGGCGACCAGCGCGTGTTCAACCTGCCGGACGCGATTCGCCAGAATCCAACCGAGCCGCTCGTCTACGGCGGCATCACCCTGATCGGCACCGCGGACGACCAGCCGGTGTTTGTCTGCCTGCAGGGCAACAGCGAAGAGGTCAAGAAGTGCGCGCTTCTGTGTGCGGAACTCATCAACATGCTCCTGCGCGAGGACATGAGCCAGACGAACCGCGAGCAGTCGCTCCGGCTGATCCTGCGCGGCGAGGTGGAGACTTCGGAATTTGAATCGCTCGCCGCCGAGCACGACATTCCGATGCACGGCAACCGCTGCGTGCTGTACTTCTACTTCCAGGATCTCGATGCGGAAGCCGCGCTTCAGATGATGTCCGACGGCTTGGACAGCGAGGATGACCTGATGACCGAGGTCGGCCGCCATTCCGTCGCAATGCTCAAGAAGCTCAGCGACGAGGAGCCGTTCGAGGAGATGGAGGAGTACGCGCGCGCGATCGAGAATTCGTTCCTGACCGAGACGGGCAAGGACGTCTTTGTGGGCGTCTCCGAGCCGCACGAGGATCTGATCAACATGCCCGAGGCGTTTGAGGAGGCGCGCAGCGCGATCAACGTCGGCAGGATCTACCACAGCAACCGCTCGATCTTCGTCTACCGCAACCTGCTGCTCGAGCGCTTCCTGAGCGAAGTTTCGCCGGAGATGAGTGCGAACTACAACAGCAAGATCTTCAACCGCAAGACCGCGCGGCTGTTTAACGAAGAGATGGTGCACACCATTGAAACGTTCTTCGACAACAGCCTGAATCTCTCCGAGACCGCGCGCAAGCTGTACATCCACCGCAACACGCTGGTCTACCGCTTGGAGAAGGTGCAGCGCGCCATCGGACTCGACCTGCGCAATTTTGACGACGCGGTGACGTTCAAGATGATGATGCTGCTGGGCAAGAACACGGGCAACCGCAAGTTCCGCCTGTAATGCCGGGCAATCGAGGGACATAGATTCAATCGACGGCGTGACGGCAATTCGGCTCCGCGAAGACCGAAGACGCAGCAAGTTCGGACGAACAGCGCCGAAGGCGATTCCGGCGATAAAAGGGAGCCGAAGGCGAGTAGCAGCGAGGACAGCGCCGAAGGCGATTCCGCAGATGCGTACCGGAAGCGCGGCGAAGCCGTGATTCCGGCGATAAAAGGGAGCCAGAGGCGAGTAGCAGCGAGGACAGCGCCGAAGGCGATTCCGCAGATGCGTACCGGAAGCGCAGCGAAGCTGCGATTCCGGCGATAATAGAACAGAGGCGTCGGCATAAAGGCCGGCGCTCCTTCTTTCTGGAGGTTTTTCATGAAGCGAAGAGTGGTAATCATCACGGCGGTGGTCTGGATGCTGGTCATCGTGGCGGTCGCGTCGTCCGCGCTGACGGCGCTGGTGCTGAGCGGATCGGACGGCGGTTCTGCGCTGCGCGTGGTCGGCGAGGACGAGTATGAAATCATCGACCGGTACCGCCGGCTGGATGAAGTGCGCGCGACGCTGATGAACGAATACTATCAGCCGCTGGACGAGGACGAGCTGGTGCTTGGCGCCATTCGCGGCATGATGAGCGCCGTCGGCGATCCGTATACCTTCTATTATACTGCCGATGAAATGACCGCGGCGAATGAGGAATTCGGCGGCGTCTATCACGGCGTGGGCATGCTGGTGCAGCTCACCGACGATGGGGCGATTGAAGTCGCGCGCGTCTACGAGGACTCTCCCGCCGAGGCTGCCGGCGTGCGGATGGGCGACCGGATCGTCGCCGTGGATGGCGTCGAGGTCTCCGGAGAAAGCGCGCAGACGCTCAATGAGGCGATCGACCGCATTCAGGGCGAGGATGGCACTACGGTCGTTCTCTCCGTGCAGCGCGACGGGGAGATCCTCGATCTGGAGGTCATGCGCGCGGAGGTCAGCATCAGCTACGTCGAATATCAGATCATCAATGGGGACATTGGCTACATCAACATCTCGCAGTTTTCCGGAAACGACGTCGAAGGATTCCAGGAGGCGATGTCGGCTCTGCAGGCGGCGGAGGTGTCCGGCGTCATCATCGACATCCGAAACAATCCCGGCGGCCTGCTGACCGACGTGGTGGAGATCGCGGACGCGCTGCTGCCGGAAGGGCTGATCGCCTACGTCGAGGACGGCCACGGCAACCGCACGGAGTACACTTCCGACGCAGACTACTGGGATGTCCCGCTGGTCGTGATGGTCAATGGCATGTCCGCGAGCGCGTCGGAGCTGCTCAGCGCGGCCATTCAGGATTACGACCGGGGAACGATCGTCGGCACGACGACGTATGGCAAGGGGATTGTCCAGACGCTGATTACGTTTGCCGAGGACGGCGCGGGCATGCAGCTGACGACCGCGAGCTACTATTCGCCCAGCGGCCGCTCGATCCACGAAAACGGCGTCGAACCCGATGTGACCGTCGAGCTGAGCGAGGACTGCGACCTGACCGTCCCGTCGCCCAATCTCGAAAACGACAACCAGCTCGCCGCCGCGCTGGAGGCGCTTCAGGCGCGGATCGACGCTGCATCAGAGGAATAAATGCGCGCGGCATAAGCGCTCCTCCTCCACCAGATGGCGAACCGGCCGCGCTGACCGCGCGCAGGGCGGCTGGCCGGTGCGGGGAATTCATAGGGGATCAGCGCCGGAACGCCGTCTGCCTTTCAAGTGGAGGGCGGGGCGCCTGTCCGACGCTTCTCAGGGCACTTTTTCAATGATCCGCTCGTGCAGCGCGCTGACTGCATTCCGAACCCGGTTGGAGGGGACGAGAAAGCGGGCGCAATCGTCGTCCAACCGAACGGCGATCGGATCGACGTCCGCGCGCGCCGCATCGAGTTCGGAGGCGTTCAGGCCAAATGCGCTGACGATGCAGGCGGGACGTCCGGCCTCGAAGCCCGGCAGCGCGGCGAGGGCCTCGCCCTGCGCCGAGACAAAGGTCTGCGCAGCCAGCGCGGAGGCGACGGCTCTTGCGTCCGCGCCGAGTTGTTCCAGCGGGACGGCGCAGAACCCGTCGCGGTGGCAGACGCAGGCGACCTGCGCCTGCACGCGGTCGGAGATGTAGGTGCCGCGATTGCCCGGCGCAAATGTATTTTTGAGAATCGTCGGCACGCCGGCCTCCTGTGCGGGCGCGAGGCAGTCCGGGTGCAGCACGCGCGCGCCCGCGAGCGAGAGCCGGCGCATCTGCCGGTAGCTGACCGCTTCATGGTGGATGGCGCGGGGGCAGACCGCCGGGTCTGCGCTCAGCAACCCATCCACGTCCGTCCAGTTTTCATATCGCTTTGCGGAGAGCGCGGCGCCGAGCAGCGCGCCGGTGATGTCTGAGCCGCCGCGCGGAAAGGTCTGAATTTCGCCGTCCGGCAGACTTCCATAGAAGCCGGGAATGACCGCGCAGGGCAGCCGCGCGGCCATTTCGCGGATGGCGCGCTGGGTCGGTTCGCGCAGCAGGCGGCCGGCGGCGTCGAAGTGGATGAGCTTCGCGGCGTCGACAAACGGCATTCCGCAATATCGGGCGAACATCCGCGCGCAGACCCATTCCCCGCGGGAGGCAGCCCAGCCGGCCGACCGCGCGATGCTCGCGTCCAATTCGGCGAGCCAGCCGTTCGCATCGCCCAGCCCGAGTGCGCGCGCGATCTCGGAAAAGCGAAGGTGGATTTCGCCCAGCGCTCCGCCGTCGCCGCCGTGCGCGCGGCAGAGCAGGTCGGTCATCTTAAAATCATTCGGATGGCGCTTGCCCGGCGCGGAGAGCACGACGTAGACCCGCCCGCCCTGCCGCTCGACGATGCGCCGGACGCGGCGAAAGCCGGCGGCGTCGGCGACGGAACTGCCGCCGAACTTCATTGCAATGATTCCCATCAGGATTCCTCCAAACCGCATGGCGACGATGCGCGCCTTCAAGGGGGAAAGCGGCCGGTCGCCCGAGAATGAAAAGCGAATATTTGATGTATACTATGCCGAACGGACGGACGCGTGCGGGGTAGAAAACGTCGGAGCCTGTTTATTTTTTGGAAATTCCCAAAAGAAAAAGGATTTTTGCGGCCGGATGTTGTATATATAATACCGTTCGGAACTTGGGAGAATCCAATGGCGGATCGCGAATTTTCAGAAATTTGAACGAATTTTGCAGGAATTCGCGTTTTTTTGCCGAATAAATCAGAGAATTTCAGCGAGCGAGGAAGCGAAGGGTGACGAAATGGCCGGTAGACTGACGGATGCATGGCTGGACGAACTGAGACTTCGGTCGCCGCTCGAGGAAATCGTCTCCGAATACGTTCCGCTCAAACAGAAGGGGCGGCGGTTTTGGGGCTGCTGTCCGTTCCACAATGAAAAGACGCCGTCGTTCAGCGTCGATGCCGATTCCCAGCTGTATTATTGCTTTGGCTGCCATAAGGGCGGCACCGTCATCCACTTCGTCATGGAGATGGAGCGGATGGAATTCATGGACGCCGTCCGGTATCTCGCCGATCGCGCCCACATGCCGATGCCCGAGCGCGCCGAGACGGGCGCGCGGCCGAACGCCGATGAACGCGAGCGCATCTACGAGGTCAACACCCTCGCGGCGCGCTTCTTTCATTCCATGCTCTGGAAGCCGGAGGGAGCGCAGGCGCTCGACTACCTCTACCGCCGCGGCCTGACCGACTCGGACATCCGCCGCTTCGGCCTCGGCGCGTCGCCGAAGGGATGGGATTCGCTCGTGCGCGAGCTGACCGCACAGGGATATGCCGAATCGCTGTTGGTCAAGGCCGGGCTTGCCGTTGAAAAAAACGGCAAGTGCTTCGACATGTTCCGCGAGCGCGCAATCTTTCCGATCATCAACGCTCAGGGGCGGGTGGTCGGGTTCGGCGGCCGGGCGCTGGGCGATGTCCAGCCGAAATACCTCAATACCCCTGAGACGCCCGTGTTCAATAAACGGCAGGGTCTGTATGCCCTGAATATGGCAAAAAAAGAGCGGAACATTGGACGGCTCGTTCTCGTCGAAGGGTATATGGACACGGTGTCGCTGCGGCGCCATGGCATAAAGGGCGTGGTCGCGACGCTTGGAACGGCTCTGACCGAGGAGCAGGCGCGCCTGATGAAGCGCTATGCCCCGGAGGTCTGGATCAGCTATGACGGCGACGCCGCCGGCCAGAAGGCGGCGTTGCGCGCGCTGGACATCTTCGACGCGCAGGATCTGCGGGCAAAGGTCATTGACTATCCCGCGGGCATGGATCCGGATGATTTCGTCAAGGCAAACGGGCAGGCAGGATTTGACGCGCTGCCAAAATACGAGGCGACGGAATATCGGATGCTGCGCGCGCGGGATGGGCTGGAGCTTTCGACGCAGGAGGGAATGACGCAGTACGCCATGCGCTGCTGTGAAATTCTGAGAAAGGTGAAAAGCCCGATCGAGCGGGAAAACTACCTGCGCAGGCTCGTGACCGAGACGGGATACGAACGCGAGACGCTGCTGATGCAGATTGGCGAGGCCGCCGCACATCCCGCGGCGCCGGTCAGGCGGCCGGCTGCGCGCGCGCAGGCTCGCGAGGCGGAGGCGGTTCCGGCGGCGGAAAGCGCCGTGCTGACGCTGCTCGCCGGCGGGCGCGTTCCCCCGGAGATGGTGCGTCCGGAGGACTTCAGCGAGGGGCTTTCGCGCCGCATGGCGCAATGGCTGCTCGAAGGCGGAACTGCAAACGCGCTGATCGCGCAGATCGAGGAGGAAGGCGAGCGCCAGAGCGCCGTGCGCGCGCTCAGTTACGAACCCCTGCCCGAGGATCGCGAGGAGGCGCTGAAGCTGGTGCAGACATGCTTAAAGACCATTCGGCGCGGCCGCCTGTCTGAGCGCGCCGCACGCATTCAGGAAGAGATTCAAACTGCCGGCGCGGAGCGCAAGCGCGCGCTGTATCAACAGATGGAAGCTATCAATCGTGAGCTGGACGGTTGACCGGTCGAAAGGAGTGGGCGATATGAACAAGGAAAATGCCGAGGCGATGAAATCGCGCGTGCGCGAGCTGATTGAGACCGGAAAGGCCAAGGGCGTTCTCACCTATAAGGAAATTGTCGAGCTGCTCGGGGACATTGAGCTGGATTCCGAACAGTTCAACCGCATCTTGGATACGCTGTCGAGCCTGAACATCGATGTCATCAAGGATGAACCCATGCCGGAACCGGATCTCGCCAACCAGGAAGAGGAGGAGATCGACATCTCCGTGCCGGAGGGCATTTCCATCGACGATCCCGTCCGCATGTATCTGAAGGAAATCGGCAAAGTGCCGCTTCTGTCCGCGGACGAGGAAATTGAGCTGGCCAAGCGGATGGAGGAGGGCGACATTGAGGCCAAGCGCCGCCTGAGCGAAGCCAATCTCAGGCTCGTCGTATCGATCGCCAAGCGCTATGTCGGCCGCGGAATGCTGTTCCTCGACCTGATTCAGGAGGGCAACCTCGGCCTCATCAAAGCGGTCGAAAAGTTCGACTACCGCAAGGGTTACAAGTTCTCCACGTATGCGACGTGGTGGATCCGGCAGGCGATTACGCGCGCGATCGCGGATCAGGCGCGCACGATCCGCATCCCGGTGCACATGGTGGAGACGATCAACAAGCTCATTCGCGTGTCGCGCCAGCTGCTTCAGGAGTACGGGCGCGAACCGCTTCCGGAGGAGATCGCCGCGGAGATGGGCATTCCGGAGGACAAGGTGCGCGAGATCATCAAGATCGCGCAGGAGCCGGTTTCGCTGGAGACGCCGATCGGCGAGGAGGAGGACAGCCACTTGGGCGACTTCATCCCCGACGACGACGCGCCCGCCCCGGCCGACGCTGCGGCGTTCACGCTGCTCAAGGAGCAGCTGATGAGCGTGCTGTCCACGCTGACGCCGCGGGAGGAAATGGTGCTGAAGCTGCGCTTCGGCCTAGAGGATGGCCGCGCGCGCACGCTCGAAGAGGTCGGCAAGGAGTTTAAGGTGACGCGCGAGCGCATCCGCCAGATCGAGGCGAAGGCGCTGCGCAAGCTGCGCCATCCGAGCCGTTCCCGCAAGCTGAAGGACTCGATCGACTGATGCTGCACGAGCGCGGGATTTCGCTGGACGCGCGGCTGATGACGATTGCCGAAATGGTGGGCCGGTGTCCGGCGGTGGCCGACATCGGCTGCGACCATGGCCGGCTGGGCGCGTTTCTATTGCAGCGCGGATGGGTCGGGCGCGCGCTGCTGATGGACGTTTCGGACACTTCGCTCGACAAGGCGCGCGCGCTGATTCGGCTGTTGGGCCTTGCACAGCGCGCGCGGTTTCTGGTCTGCGACGGCGCGGAGGCGCTGGACGAGCCGATCGACGCCGCGGTCATCGCCGGGATGGGCGGGGCCACCGCAGCGGGCATCGTCGAGCGCGGGCGCGAGCGACTCGGCGGCGCGCGGCTGATCCTTCAGGTCAACGTTGGCCACCCGGAGCTCCGGCGCAGGCTTGCGGCGGCCGGCTACAGACTGACCGATGAGAGGATCGTCCGCGACGGGCGGCGGCTGTACGTCATCATGGAGGCGCAGCCCGGAAAGGCCGAATACGACGAGCGCGAGCTGCATGTCGGCCCGATATTGCTCAGGCGGAAGCCGAGAGAACTTTCCGACTACGCCGCCTTCCGGCTGCGCGTGGCGCGCAAGGCGCTGGATGGCGCGCGGCAGGGCGGCGAGGCGGCGGTCATTTCCGAACTGGAAAGGGAAATCGCCATCTGGGAGGAGGCGGAGATGTGGCTGTGACGGTAGCTGAAGTGCTGGCGCTGCTGGAGCGCATCGCGCCGGCAGAGCTGGCCGAAGAGTGGGATAACGTCGGCCTGCTGGCGGGCAGCCGGACGGCGACGGTCGAGACGGTTCTGTGCGCGCTCGAGCTGAACGCAGATGTGCTCGACGAAGCGGCGTCGCTGGGCGCGCAGCTGATCGTCACGCACCATCCGATTCTGTTCCGCGGCAGAAAGAACCTCTGCTCGGATGACCCGGAGGGGCGTTTGCTCTGCAAACTGGTCAAATCGGACGTTGCGCTCGTCGCTGCGCACACGAACTTCGACAACGCCCATCCCGGCGTGAACGACGCTCTCGCGGCGCGGCTCGGCCTGGAGAACGTCCAGCCGGGAGCGCACGGCATGTGCGTGGGCGAGATTTCGCCCATGGCGCTGGAGTGCTTCGCCGACATGGTTCGCTGCAATCTGGGCGGCGCGGTCAGGCGCTATGGCGACGGCGCGAGGGTGATCCGCCGCGCGGCGGTGCTCGGCGGCGCGGGAGAGGATTTCGCGCGCGATGCGCTCGCGGCAGGCGCGGACGTCTACGTCACGGGCGAGATGGGCTATCACCGCGCGCTTTCCGCCGTGGACGACGGCCTGTGCGTCGTCGAAGCCGGCCATGCGGCGACCGAGGCGCCGGCGGTTTTTCTGCTTGCGGACGCTTTACAAACCGCGGCGGATGCGTTACAATATAATCTGCGCGTGTTGTGCAGCCAACGAGAGCTGTTCTTATAATGGGAGGATGATTCGATGCGGTTGGATGTGTTGTGGCAGTTTATGCAGGTGGACATGGAGGCGGATCGCTTTGAGAACAAGATGCGCCAGTCCGAGAACCGCCAGAAGCTGATCAAGCAGCGCAATTTCTTGATGGAACAGCAGGCGAATATGAAGAAGCTGGAAAACGACGTCGCCGTCATGCAGGACCGCCTGGAGGCGGTGCGCGACGAGGCGGAACGGCTGGAAAAGGTGCTGGGCAACCTCTGCGCCGAGATCGAGGCCAACCCGCCGCAGTCGGCTGAGGAGGCGCAGAGCCGCTCCGAGGCCGTCCAGAAGGTCAGCGATTCGCTCGTGCGCTATGAGCAGGAGCTTTCAAAGATGCGCAGGGACGCAGAGGCGAAGGACCGCCAGCAGAAGGAAATCCGCGTGCGCGCGGCCAAGACGAAGGCGGAATACGATTCGCTCAAGGTCATCTACGACAAGGAGTACAAGGCCGACGCCCACACGCTGCACGAGATGCGCGCGCGCACCGAGGCTGAATCCAAGAAGGTGGAGCCGGCGCTGCTCGAGCGCTATCACAGCATCAAGCAGCATTGCACGCCTCCGATGGCGAAGCTCATCGATGGCCAGTGCAGCGGATGCTTCATGCAGCTGCCGAGCGCGACGCTGCTCGAGCTGAAGGCGAACGAGCGCATCGTCGAGTGCGACAACTGCGGCCGGATTCTTTACATGGAGGGCGGCAACGCCTGATCGGCTGGGTGATGATTGTGAGGATGCCAGACGGCCGCAGGCGGGCAACCGCCTGAGGAAAGTCCGAGCACCGAAGGGCAGGATGCCGGTTAACTGCCGGTGGAGGCGACTTCAAGGAAAGTGCAACAGAGATATACCGCGAACTCCCGCAAGGGAACGCAAGGGTGGAAAGGCGAGGTAAGAGCTCACCAGCGGCTTGGCGACTTGTCCGCTCTGTAAACCCCATCCGGTGCAAGATTGATAGGGAAGCATATGTGGCGGCCCGTCACGCTTCCGGGAAATCGCTTGAGCCCGCTGGCAACTGCGGGCCTAGATAGATGGCCGTCCAATACAGAACTCGGCTTATAGGCACCACTCACAATTTTCATAGGCGGTTTCCTGCGGGAAGCCGCTTTTTTTGCATTCATATTTTCGCTTGACAATCGCCCGCGTTCGTTCTACAATAGAAGCCGAGTAACGGGCGATAGTCCGATGAGGAGATGCCGCCATGAAAAAGCTGCTGATCGCGTGGCTCTGTGCGCTGTTGTGCCTGTTTCCGCTCGCCGGTGCGGAGGGTTCCTTCTCGCTGTTTCCCGATTCCGGCGAAGCTCAGCCGGAGGAGGGAGCGGATGCCGGCAACGCGCCTTCGCCGTCCCCGGAGGAAAAGGGCGATGCGCAACCCGAAGATCAGGCCGATGCGGGCGGCGCGTTTTCGCTGTTCCCGGAGGAAACCGCCGTGCCGGCTCCAGAGGGAGAGGCAGAACCGGCGCCGTCCGAATCGCCGGACGGCGGAGAGGACAAATCCCTTCCTTCGTTCGAGATGCCTGCGCCGGCGGCCGGCGGGACGCTCGTGCTGGCGCGTGGGGACGATGAAATTGCGCTCGCGTTTGATCCGGACCCCGAGTTTTCCTTTTCCAGCCAGGGCTATGTGCAGGCGTCTTTTTACGCCTACGGCGAGCGGGACGAATTGTACGAGCTCTATCTGGTATTCCCGGAGGGCGTTCAATCGGGGACGACGGTTTCCGATCCGGCGGACGGGGAGAATACGGCCATCTTTTTCTATGTGACGGAGGTCGATGGCAGCGGCAGCCTCGCCGTGGCTTCGCAGGCGTCCGGCATGCCCTACCCGGAGGGGTCGAGCTATTCGATTTACTTCGGCGAGGTGGTTCAGACAGGCTCTGCGCGCACGTTCTCCGGCGCATTTGACGCGACGCTCGTCGCGCTGGACGACGCGTTCAATGCCACCTCTGCCACGGAAACGGTATCGGGCGCGTTCTCGTTCACCATGGATTTTGATTCTCTTGCGACGGATGACGGCGGTCTGCCCTCCTCAGGGCTCGTCACGCCGCCCGACGCTCAGAAAATATAACCAAAGGCAGGGATATTTCGATGAAAAAACTGTTTTCTCTCTTTTTTGCGCTCGCGTTTGTGCTCATGCTTCCGGCGGGATGTCTCGCGGAAGAAAACAGGGTTCAGATTGGCGCGCTGCAGGGCCCCACGGCGATGGGCATGGTCGAAATGATGCGCGACCGCGCCGATACCTATGAATTTACAATCGCAGGTTCTGCCGACGTGTTGACGCCCTCGCTGATCCAGGGCGAATTGGACATCGCGGCCGTGCCCGCGAACCTCGCCGCGGTGCTGTACAACAATACTTCCGGGCAGGTCAAGGTGCTGGCGATCAACACGCTGGGCGTGCTGTACATCGTCGAGCGCGGGGATACGGTGCAGTCCGTCGAGGATCTGCGCGGCAAGACGCTCTATACTGCCGGCAAGGGTTCCACGCCCGAATACGCGCTGAACTACATTCTGCGCGGAAACGGCTTGGATCCGCAGACGGATCTGACGATCGAGTTCATGTCCGAGCATTCCGAATGCCTCGCCGCGCTGATGAACGATCCCACGGCGGTGGCCATGCTGCCGCAGCCGTTCGCGACGGTCGCCCAGTCGCAGGCGGAGGACATGCGCATCGCGCTGGATCTGACGGCCGAATGGGACGCCCTTCAGGCGGACAGCGAGACGCCTTCCGCCATGCTGACCGGCGTGGTGGTCGCGCGCACGGCGTTCATCGAGGAGAATCCCGATGCCGTCGCCGCATTCCTTTCGGACTATGAGCAATCCATTCAGTTCACGCTGGAGAACACCGCTGACGCCGCCGCGCTGATCGGGGAGTACGACATCTTTGAAGCCGCCGTCGCCGAAAAGGCGCTGCCCTACTGCAACATCACGTTTGTCGCCGGAGAGGAGATGCAGGGGCTGCTGAGCGGCTATCTCGAGGTGCTCTACGAACAGGATCCCGCGTCGGTTGGAGGAACGCTGCCCGATGAAGCGTTCTACTACCTCGGCTGACAGAAGCCACCGCCTCTGGGCGGTGGCCTTTTGGATTGCAGTCTGGCAATTGCTCGCGATGGCGGTCGGGCAGCGGGTGCTGCTGGCCTCGCCGCTGGAGACGGCGAAGCGGCTCGTCGAGCTGATCCCGACGTTGGAATACTGGCGCTCGATTCTGTTTACGCTGGGCCATATCCTCGCGGGATTTCTCGCGGCCTGTCTGGCGGGGACGCTGCTGGCGGCGCTCTCGGCGCGCTTTGGGCGCATTGCCGAGCTGCTTGCGCCGCTGCTGGCGACGATTCGCTCGATTCCGGTGGCGTCGTTCGTCATCGTTGCGCTGATCTGGGTGCCGTCGCGGCGGCTCAGCGTGCTGATTTCCTTTTTGATCGCCATGCCGATCGTGTACGCCGGCGTACTCGACGGCATCCGCAGCGCGGATCCGCAGCTGATCGAGATGGCGCGCATCTTCCGGATGACGCCATTCAACCGGCTGGCCTACCTCTATCTGCCGTCCATACTGCCGCGTTTTGCCACATCGGCCGGCGTGGCGATCGGGCTGGCGTGGAAGTCGGGCGTCGCGGCGGAGGTGATCGGCATTCCGGGCGGCTCCATCGGCGAAAAGCTCTACCGCGCGAAGATCTATCTCGCCACGCCGGACTTGTTCGCCTGGACGCTGACGATCGTCGCGCTGAGCGTCCTCTGCGAGCGCGCAATCCGCGCGCTGCTCGCGCTGGCGCAGCGGCGCATGGAGGGGAGGTGAGCGCGATGGCAATTCAGCTTTGCGAGGTCAGCAAGTCGTTTGACGGCAAACCCGTGCTGGTCAACCTGAGCCACAGCTTTCCAGACGGCGGGATTTCCTGCGTCCTCGGGCCATCCGGCTGTGGAAAGACGACGCTGCTGCGAATTCTGATGGGATTGCTCGAACCGGATTCCGGCCGGATTCTCGGCCTGCCCGGCCGCTGCTCGGCGGTCTTTCAGGAGGACCGGCTGATCGAACACGCCTCCGCGCTGGCGAACGTCCGCATCGCGCTGAAGCGGGATTTTCCCGCCGGACGCATTGCCGAGGCATTGTCGGCCGTCGGGCTGGCGGATGCGATGGCACAGCCCGTCCGCGAACTGAGCGGCGGCATGAAGCGGCGCGTGGCGATCGTCCGGGCGCTGTTGTCCGACGCGCCGCTGTTGCTGATGGACGAGCCGTTCAGAGGATTGGATCGCGCCACGCGTGAACGGGTGATTCGGTTTTCGCGCCCGCTGATGGCGGGCCGCACGGCAATCGTCGTCACGCACGATCCTGAAGAACCGGCTATGCTCGGCGGGTCGGTATATGAGATCAACGCGCCTTCGGCTTGATGCACAATTCATAAAATCCGGCATTGTTTTTTATGCCGGATTTTTTTCTGAAACTATTGACATTTCGCACATACCGTTCTATAATATCTTTTAGTGGAAGATATTTTCGCCGATGCGAGGGAATCTTTCGCTCTTGTGCTTTCAGAGCATGGATCAGCAGGAGGCTCTGCGATCGCAGGAAGAAGAGATGCCGATGCGGAAGCGCTTTGGCGTTCATTGATTCGGATGGGCGATTCAGGGAAAGCGTGAGACAGGCGTTGGAAGCACAGACGCATTATTTTTATAGAAAGGGCGGAGCATCATGTTTGGAAATAAGCATTCAAAGGTAGCGCACGCGATTGAAAAGGGCAAGGTATCGGCGCTGGTCGATCTGGTACACGATAAGGATGAATCCGTTCGCATCGAAGCGATCGACGGTTTGGGCAAGCTCAAGAGCAACGATGGCGTGAACCCGCTGACCAGCCTGCTGCACGATCCTTCGGGTGAAGTCCGCAAGCACGCGGCGCTCGCCCTGGCGGAGATCGGTGACGCGCACAGCAAGGCGCATGTGGCCTTTGCGGCGGACAAGGAGAAGGATGCCGGCGTGAAAGCCGCGATGGTCGAAGCGCTGTCCAAATTGAAAGATTATTGACCGTTGACCGGAAGCGTGCAGCTGGCCGGGGAGGAGTTGGAATGGAATTCCGGACTTTGGCGGAAGATTTGCTGCGGACCATGGCGTATCAGAAGATGCCGATGGAAAAGCCAAATCAAATGAGCATCGGAGAGAGGGGAATTCTCAACTACCTTCGCTATGTGCGCGATGGCGTGCTGGCGGGCGATCTGAGCCGCGACCTCGGCATTACCACCGGACGAACGGCGAGCGCGCTGAAGAGCCTCGAAAAGAAAGGCTTGATTGCGCGCGATGCCGCGGAAGAAGATCGGAGATGTGTCGTCGTTCACATCACGCCGTCGGGCATTGAGGCAGCGGAGACATTGCGCAGGCAGGTTCTGGAGCATACGGAATGGATGCTTCGGACTCTCGGCGAGGATGATGCCCGCGCATATGTCCGCATCGTCAAGCGCATTGTCGAATTTCAAGCCGAACAGGCGCGTGTAGAAGAAAAATAGTACAACAAGCCTCCGGATATGTGGTTCGGAGGCTTGTTGTATTGTTGACAATGTTTGCTGGTCGTGATTTGGGGCGGTTCCGGAGTTGTTCCGAAACCGCCCTCGCTTTTAGTAGACCATGTTGGGATTGATATAGGTCATGCCATCGGCATTCATCAACACGCCCAGCGTGTCCGCGCCGATGATGCGCTCCTCAAACGTCGTCAGAACCAGCATGCCGCCGTAGTTGGCGTTGTAGTCATTCTGGAACGCGATGACCGCATTGAGGGTGGCATCGTCCAGCGTGCCGTCCGTGTACGTGTTTGCCTGCAGCCAGCCCCACTCGACCAGCCGCGCCTGCACGGCGCTGATGAGCATCGGGTCGCTGTTTGAATCGATCGGGTTCAGCCACTGCTCCTGCGGAATACTCGGAGCGGCAGGCGCCTCGGTCGGTTCAGGCATCGGCGCCTCAGTCGGTTCAGGCGTCGGCACCTCAGTTGGCTCGGGCGTGGGCACCTCAGTCGGTTCGGGAGTGGGTACCTCGGTCGGTTCAGGCGTCGGCACCTCAGTCGGTTCAGGGGTTGGCGCTTCCGTCGGCTCGGGCGTGGCCTGCACCGGATAGCAGAACTGCATCTCGGAAGTTGCGCCATCGTCAACCGTGCCGCCCGCGGGGATGGCCGTCACGCGCAGCGTGTAGACCGTACCCGGCGTGAGCATTCCGGTATCGATGCCGGCAGCGGTGTCCGCCGTATCCATGGAGGTGAGCACTGTGCCGCCCTCCAGGATTTCCGCGCGATAGCTTGCCGCATTGTCGGACGACCATGTCATCGTCAGAGAGCCTTCCGCGACGTAGGCGACGCCATCCACGGTTTCGGTCACGGGCTGAATGTCCAACACCGGGGCAGATGCCGGAATGATGGGCGCTTCGGTCGGCTCGACAGGAACTTCGGTTGCCTCGACAGGAGCCTCGGCCGGTTCAGCGGGAGCCTCGGGCGGTTCAGCGGGAACTTCGGTCGGCTCGGCAGGCGCTTCGGTCGGTTCGGCAGGCGTTTCGGTCGGCTCGGGTTCGGCCTGCGGCGGATAGCAGAACTGCATCTCTGCCGCCGCGCCGTTGTCGATTGTGCCGCCCGCGGGGATGGCCGTCACGCGCAGCGTGTAAACCGTGCCCGGCACGAGCATTCCCGTGTTGATGTCGGTAGACGTCGTGGCTTCGGTGTCCATGACGGCGCGCACTTCGCCATTTTCAAGGATTTCGGCGTGGTAGCTCGCCGCTCCCGCAGCCTGCCACGTCATCGTCAGCGTGCCTTCGGAGACGTAGGCGACGCCGTCCACCACTTCAGTTGTGGGCTGGATGTCCAGCGTTGGAGCTTCCACGGAGGCAGTGGGCGCTTCGGTCGGCTCGGCGGGAACGTCGGTCGGCTCGGCGGGAACGTCGGTCGGTTCGGCGGG
>DVJL01000016.1 GCA_018716805.1 Candidatus Faecivicinus avistercoris
CGCCGCCCTCATGGACGCCCTCTCCGACGAAGAAGCCGGAGACGAGGACAACGAGGAAGGCGAGGCCGACGCGCCTGTCGAGCCGGAGGAGCCGAAGCCGCTGGGCGTGACGGTGGCCATCACCGGCGGCAGCGTCTATGTCCGCGTGGGCAACGGCACGAATTACCGCATCATCACCACGGTCAAGGCGGGCATGACCTTTGATCATGTCGCCACCGCCCGCAACGGCTGGAACGCCATCGCCGTCAACGGTCAGGTTGGCTGGGTGTCCGGCAAGTATTCCAAGGTCGTATAACGCGCCACAGGGGTTTGGCCGCATGGCTGAACCCCTTCTCTTTACGGTGTGCATCATTACACAGATTTCCTGAAATCATGAATACAGGACTTCAAGAATTCCATGCCGCAATTTGATTCCGGCTAAGGCCGATTCTTGGAGGGAACGATGAATTCATTTCAAAAGGACGCTGCCCGGCGGATGCGCGAAGACGGAAAGAGCTATGCGCAAATCGCCGTCGCACTCTCGCTATCGGAAAATACGGTCAAATCCTTTTGCCGCAGAGAAGGGCTGCAAGCCGCCACCGGCCAGACGCTTTGCCCTGTCTGCGGGAAAGCTGTTCGCCCCGGACAACGCGGACAAAAGCGGCGTTTTTGCTCTGACGCCTGCCGCTTTGCATGGAATTATACCCACAGGGTGCTTGACGCCCATAACGCGGTCGCACGCCGCTGTGCCTGCTGCCGGAGGGAATTCTTCTCTTACCCTTCGGCCCACCGGAAATACTGCTCTCACGCCTGCTATATCGCCGACCGGTATGGAAAGGGGGCGTGCCGTCATGCCGGAGAATAAAGCGCGGGCGCAGCGGAATTATCTCGCGGGCGTGGCTGTCGCCAACGATATGCTGCGGCGCGGGTTGATCTCCGAAGCCGATTTCTCGGCGCTTGAGACAGTTTTTGCCGGAAAATACCAGCCTCTTTTTCGCTACGAAAAGCCTTGTCTTTCGCCGACCCTTCTGATAACACAGACAGATGAAGGGAGGGCAAAAAATGAATAGAACTATACGCAAAGTCAATCCGGCGCTGCCGAAGCCGCTGAAGATTCTAAACGTGGCGGCTTACGCCCGCGTGTCGCTGGAAAAGGATAGCATGTTGCATTCGCTTTCCGCGCAGATCAGCCATTACAGCGGCTTGATTCAACGGCATCCCGGCTGGCGCTATGCGGGCGTATATGCGGACAAAGCGCTTACCGGTACCAAGGCGGAGCGCCCGGAATTTCAGCGCCTGCTTGCGGACTGCCGGGCGGGGAAGATCGACCTGATTCTCACCAAGAGCATCAGCCGCTTCGCTCGCAATACAGTCACGCTGCTGGAAACCGTTCGTGAAATGAAAACGCTGGGCATCGACATTTTCTTTGAAGAACAGAACATTCATTCCCTGAGCGGGGAGGGTGAACTCATGCTCTCCGTCCTCGCTTCTTATGCGCAGGAAGAATCCCGCAGCGTTTCTGAAAACTGCAAATGGCGTATTCAGAAACGCTTTGAAGCGGGCGAGCCTGCCAACTGGCGCTTTATGTACGGCTATCGGATTCACAAGGGCATCATTCGTATGGATGCGGAAGAAGCCGCTGTCGTGCGTTGGGTCTTTCAGAGTTACCTGAACGGATATGGCACAACAGAAATCGCCCGTTTGCTGCGCGCATCGCAGACGCCCTGCTATTGCGGCGGTATGTGGACGCCCAAGCGCGTGCTTGATTTGTTGAAAAACGAAAAGTACGCAGGAAATGCTCTTTTGCAGAAAAAGTATGTGCCGGATCATCTGAGCAAAAGCGAGAAGATCAACCACGGCGAGCTTCCGAAGTATTTTTCGGAGGGCACGCACGAGGCCATCATCGCGCCTGAGATATTCGAGCGTGTGCAAGCACAGATTGAGCGCAATCGCCGGAAAAACAATATCGCCCGTATTGCGCCGCAGCACAGCATCTTTACGGGAAGAATCGTTTGTTGTCAATGCGGTAAGCGCTATCAGCGCAAGGTGACGCGCAGCGAGGTGGCGTGGAATTGCGCGACCTTCCTGAGACTGGGAAAGGCATATTGTCACACAAAGCAAATCCCCGAGGAAATTCTCAAACAGGAAACGGCGGCCGTGCTGGGACTGCGCGAATTCGACGGAGCTGTATTCAACGAGCGCATTGCGGAGATTCGCGTTCCGGCCTTTAATCATCTGATTTTCGTATTCCGGGACGGCACGCAAACCGAGCGCGTCTGGCAGGATAAATCCCGCCGCGACAGCTGGACGGAAGATATGCGCCTGCGGGCGGCGGAACATGCTCGGAAGCGCCATGTGAAGGAGGTCGGCGAACAATGAGCGAAGCCCGAATTATTTCGCCCCGCGTGACCATGATCCCGGCTACGCGCGAACGCTTTACTTCAATGCCCATCCACAACGCCCGCAAACGCCGCGTCGCCGCCTACGCCCGCGTATCCACCCGCGATGAGGAACAGCGCAACAGCTATGAGGCGCAGGTAGACCATTACACCCGCTATATCCAGAACAACGCCGAGTGGGAATTTGCCGGTGTGTACGCCGACCGGGGCATCACCGGTACCAGCACAAAAAAGCGCGAGCACTTCAACGACATGATCGAGGACGCTTTGAATGGAAAGATTGACCTCATCATTACAAAATCCGTTTCCCGCTTTGCACGAAATACGGTGGATTCCCTGACTACCATCCGCACACTGAAAGAGCGCGGCATCGAGGTCTTTTTTGAAGAACAGAATATCTACACGCTGGATTCCAAGGGCGAGCTGCTTCTAACAATTATGTCATCGCTGGCGCAGGAAGAGAGCCGGAATATCTCTGAGAACGTCACATGGGGCATTCGCAAGCGCTTTTCCGACGGCAAGATCATGTTGCCTTACAAGCACTTTCTCGGCTATCGCAAAGGTGAAGACAACCTGCCGGAGATCGTGCCAGAGGAAGCGGAGACCGTCAGGCGCATCTATCGCGCATATCTGGAGGGCAAATCGCCTTCTTACATTGCGCGGCAGCTTTCAGCCAGCGGTATCCCTTCGCCCTCCGGCAAGGCAAACTGGCGGCCCGAAACGGTAAAGAGCATTCTCACGAACGAGAAATACAAGGGCGATGCGGTGTTGCAAAAGACCTTCTGCACGGATTTTCTGACCAAGAAATTCAAGGCCAACGAAGGCGAAGTGCCGCAATACTATGTGGAAAACAGCCACCCGGCGATCATCGAGCCGGAGGTATTCGACATGGTGCAGGCGGAGATACGCAGGCGCGGGCAGTCCGGCAGGCGCTACTATACGCCGCATTGCTTTTCCGGGCGCATCTTCTGCGACGAGTGCGGCAGCGTTTATGGAAGCAAGGTGTGGCACCGGCATACGGTGTGGCAATGCAATTCCCGCAGCAAGGGCCTGACGCCGTGCAAGACGCCAGCATTGCGCGCCGAGACACTACAGGACGCCTTTGTCACGGCATTCAATCGCATCATCGAAAATAAAGAAGAGATCATCTCGATATGCGAGAAGGTTTTGAGCGAACGGTATGACGCGGACGCGCTGGCAAAACGGCGGGCGGAACTGGAAACAGAGATGGAGATTGTGACCGAACTGATGCAGCGGCAAATTGCCCTGAATGCCACGCAAGCGCTGGATCAGGAAGCATACCAGAGGCAATACGACGAATATGAAGCCCGTTACAATGCTGCGCGGCAGGCGCTGACAGAGATCAATGCACAGCAATCCGCGCTGGCTGCACGACAGGGAAAGATTGCGGAATATATAAGTCTTCTACGGGAACAAGGGCTGATTACAGAATTCAATGAAAGTCTGTGGTATGCCACGGTAGATCAGGTGCGAGTGCTGGCCGATGGGCGGCTCCGGTTCATCTTCAAAGATGGCACGCGAATTGAAGGGTAAAAGCAGGCCGCTGGCAATTATACGCCTGCGGCTTTTCCGTGTATTGGTGAACACCCCCATATGCCGCAACTATTGTCGGATTAGACAACGTGGCTGTGAAAGAATGGCAAAAGTTCTTTCACAGCCATTTTTATGCATTAGAAGCGCAGGGCAAGGGGAAGGCAGGAGCGCCCCTTGCCCCAAGGAATGCTCTTTAGGGGGTTAAGCGGAGAGCCGCCTTTTCATCGTTTTGCTGTAGTACTTATATAGATCGTGGTTGATAGAAACTGAAAAAAACCTTTAGCTTGACGGAATCCGGTTCTCTGCGAACGATGCGCCTTTAATCCCGGTCATATTCATTATCCAAAGGGTTCCCTCGGCTTGAATGGAGCGATTCCTTTTCAACCATCCTCCCAGGAGGCTGCTCAGGTTGTCCAGTCCCTCGCGGCGCATAGCTGTCAGCTCCACATTGATTCATGCCGTTCGATTTCATGGCGTTTTCCAGCATTGCGCTGCATAGAACAGCTGTTGCAGTCCTCGCACTCGCTTGTCAAAAGACTTTTTCGACAAGCTAAACGCTGCGAAAGCAAATTTGCTTTCGCAGCGCTGTTTTATGGGGAAACTGCGTTCAGTCCACGCGGCAGATCCAGCCTTCGGGCGCCGGAATGCGGCCCATCTGGATGCCGGTGAGCGTTTCGTAGAGCTTGCGGACGGTCGGACCCATGTTGTCCGCGCTGGTGTCGAACGTGTACGTCCGGTCGCCGTCGACCACGCTGCCGACCGGCGAGATGACCGCCGCCGTGCCGCACAGGCCGCACTCGGCCATCTCCGGCAGCTCTGCGAACGGAACCTCGCGCTCCTCGCACTTCAGCCCGAGGTAGTCCTTTGCGACGACCATCAGCGAACGACGCGTGATCGAGGGCAGGATCGTCGGCGACTTCGGCGTCACGACGGTGCCGTCCCTGGTGACGAACAGGAAGTTCGCGCCGCCGGTTTCCTCGACTTTCGTCCGCGTGGCGGAATCGAGGTACATGTTTTCGTCGTAACTCTCGTGGTGCGCCTGCTCGATGGCGTGGAGGCTCATGGCGTAGTTCAGGCCGGCCTTGACGTCGCCGGTGCCGCGCGGCGCGGCGCGGTCGTACTCGCTGACCTTCAGCTTCAGCGGGCGGATGCCGCCCTTGAAGTACGGGCCGACGGGGCTAACGAACACGCGGAACATGGCGTCCTTCGCCGCCGAGACGCCCAGCACCGGGCTGTAGCCGATCATGAACGGGCGGATATAGAGGGAAGCGCCCGAGCCATACGGCGGCACCCAGTCGAGGTTCGCGCGCACCGTCCGAACGACCGCGTCGACGAACTTCTCCTTCGGATAGACGGGCAGGCAGAGCCGCTCGCAGCTGGTCATCATGCGCTCAGCGTTGAGGTCGGGGCGGAAGATGACGGTGTGGCCGTCTTCGGTGGTGTACGCCTTCATGCCCTCAAAACAGGTCTGCGCATACTGAAACACGCCCGAGGATTCCGAAATCGTGACATTCGGGTCGGCGATCATCGCGCCCTCGTCCCACTTGCCGTCGGTGTACATCGATACAAAGCGGCTGTCCGTCGGACGGTAGGCAAAGCCGATATTCTCCCAATCGAGATTTTTCTTCATGCGAATCGCTCCTTTGAATCGGCGCGGCAGGCGCCGGATCGTCTATTCCAATACTTTAACACGGTCATGTGATGAATGAGCACATGTTTGTACATATTTTGCGTTAAGCGCGAGCCTTGGCGATCGCCGCGCCGATCAGGCCGGCGAACAGGGGGTGCGGGCGGTTCGGGCGGGATTTGAACTCCGGGTGGTACTGGCAGGTCACGAACCACGGGTGGTCCTTCAGCTCGACGGCCTCGACCAGCCCGCGCTCGCGGTTGACGCCCGAGACGACCAGCCCGGCCGCCTCCAGCCGGTCGCGGTAGGCGTTGTTGAACTCGAAGCGGTGGCGGTGGCGCTCGATGATGTCGCTCTCGCCATAGAGAGTGCGCGCCTTCGTGCCGTCCTCAAGGTGGCAGTTGTATCCGCCCAGGCGCATCGTACCGCCGGTCTGAACCTTGCCGCGCTGGTCGTCCATCAGGTCGATTACCGGATACGGCGTGTCCGGGTTGAACTCGGTGGAATCTGCGCCGGTCAGCCCGGCGACGTGGCGGGCGAACTCGATCACTGCGATCTGCATGCCCAGGCAGATGCCCAGATAGGGGACGCCGTGCTCGCGGGCGTAGCGCGCGGCCAGCATCTTGCCCTCGATGCCGCGGTTGCCGAAGCCGCCCGGCACGAGGATGCCCTGCACGTCGCCGAACACTTCGTCCAGATCGGCGCCGTCGGCGGTGAGGTCGTCGGCTTGAATCCACTTGATGTTCACCCGCGCGCAGTGCGCGATGCCGCCGTGCTGAAGCGCCTCGACGACGGAGAGGTAGGCGTCGTGCAGCTGGATGTACTTGCCGACCAGCGCGATGGTCACTTCGCGTTGCGGGTTCTGGAAGCGCTCGACCAGCTCGATCCAGTCCTTCAGGTCGGGCTGGCGATGTTCGAGCTTGAGCGCCTCGCAGACCTTGTCGGCGAAGCCCTCGCCCTCGAGCATCAGCGGCACCTGATACAGCGACTTTGCGTCGAGGTTCTGGATGATGTACTTTGCCGGCACGTTGCAGAACTGCGCCAGCTTTCGCCGCATGTCGTCCGGCACGGGATAGTCGCTGCGGCAGACGAGCATGTTCGGCTGGATGCCCATGGACTGCAGCGCCTTGACCGAGTGCTGCGTCGGCTTGGTCTTGAGCTCCTGGCTGCTCTTGAGGTAGGGGATCAGCGTGACGTGGATGAACAGCACGTCGTCGCGGTCGACCTCCCACTGGAACTGGCGGATGGCCTCGATGAACGCCTGGCCCTCGATGTCGCCGATCGTGCCGCCGATCTCAGTGATGACGACGTCGCTCTGCTCGCCGACGCGGTAGAGCTTTTCCTTGATTTCATCGGTCACGTGCGGGATGATCTGCACGGTGCCGCCGTTGTAGCCGCCGCTGCGCTCGCGGTTGAGCACGGCGAAGTACACCTGCCCGGACGTGACGGACGACCAGCGCGTCAGGTTTTCGTCGATGAAGCGCTCGTAGTGGCCGAGGTCGAGGTCGGTCTCCATGCCGTCCTCGGTGACGAACACCTCGCCGTGCTGGTAGGGGTTCATCGTGCCGGGATCGACGTTGAGATACGGGTCGAACTTCTGAATCGTCACCGAATAGCCGCGCGCCTTGAGCAGCCGGCCCAGCGACGCCGCGGTGATCCCCTTGCCGAGCGACGATGCGACGCCGCCTGTGACGAAAATGTACTTCGCAGCCATGCAAACCATCCTTCCGTGAGCTGTGTTTTCCCATGGGTCAAAATGAACCCGAGCGGAGCGAAAGATTCGCCCGCAAAACTCCGCTGAGGCGGGGGAATGGCTCCATTCCCCACAAAATGCCGCTCCGGCCGCGCATTTCGACCGCGTCCGGAGCGGCTTGACGGTTGAATTATTTTCCGCTTGCGCCGTAGTTGGAGAGCACGCGCGCGGACGGATCGTCCACGTCGCAGCCCGGCCACGCGCGGTTGGGCATCCAGAAATCGGCGACCATGCGCGCCTGTCCGGGATAGTATTTCTCGAACAGCTCGCGGTAGAGCAGGCTCTCCTTGGTAAACGGCTGGGCGAAGGCGTATTTTGCGCGCCTGCGCTCGAATTCCGCATCGGTGTAGTAGGTTGCGGCGTAGGCCTTCAGGTCGTCCACCATCGAGTGGCCGACGGCGTCGCTGAACGCGGCCTTTTCGCGCCACAGGATCGTGTCCGGCAGCCAGCCGCCGCCCTCGAAGGCGTGGCGCAGCAGGTACTTGCCCATGCCGTAGGTGTTGAGCTTGCGCGCGGGGTCGATGCTCATCACATAGCGGACGAATTCCAGATCGCCAAACGGCACGCGCGCCTCGAGCGAGTGCACCGAAATGCAGCGGTCGGCGCGCAGCACGTCGTACATGTACAGTTCGTCCACGCGCTTCTTTGCCTCGCGCTGGAACTCGCCGGCGTTCGGGGCGAAGTCGGTGTACTTGTAGCCGAACAGCTCGTCGGAGATCTCGCCGGTCAGCAGCACGCGGACGTCGGTCGTCTCGTGGATCGCCTTGCAGACCAGATACATGCCGATGCTGGCGCGGATGGTGGTGATGTCGTAGGTGCCCAGCGCGGCGACGACCGGCTCGAGCGCGGCGATGACGTCGTCGCGCGAGATGATGACCTCGGTGTGGTCGCTTCCGATGTACTTCGCGACCTCGCGGGCGTACTTCAGGTCGATGGCGTCGAGGTCCATGCCGATGGCGAACGTGCGGATCGGGCGGTCGAGCAGGCGCGCGGCGATGGCGCAGACGAGCGAGCTGTCCAGACCGCCGCTCAACAGGAATCCGACCGGCGCGTCGGCGTCCAGCCGCTTCTCGACGCCGGCGATCAGGCGCTCGCGGATGCCGCCGCAGAGGGCGTCGATGCCGCCGGTTGCGTACTTGGCGACGTCGGTCAGGTCGGCGTAGCGGACGAACTGGCCGTCGCAGTAGTAGTGTCCCGGCGGGAACGGGAAGATCTCCTCGACCAGGCCGACCAGGTTCTTCGCCTCGCTCGCGAACACGATCGCGCCGCTTTCGACGTAGCCGTAGAACAGCGGCCGGATGCCGATCGGGTCGCGCGCGGCGATGAAGCGGCCGCGGGCGGAATCGTACAGCACCATGGCGAACTCGGCGTCCATCATGCCGAACATCTCCAAACCGTACTCGCGGTACAGCGGAAGCAGGATCTCGCAGTCCGAATCGCTGGCGAAATCGTACTTTTCGCTCAGCCGCTCGCGGATCGGGCGGAAGCCGTAGATCTCGCCGTTGCAGACGACGGCGTCGCCCTCCAGCTCGAAGGGCTGCATGCCCTCTTCGGTCAGGCCCATGATCGCCAGCCGGTGAAAGCAGAGCCAGCCGCTTCCCACGCGCGCCACGCGGCTCATGTCCGGGCCGCGCGAGATCGTGCGGTCAAAGTGCGCCGTCATCGTTTCCATCGGGATCGAACTGTCCGTGAAGCCCATAATTGAACACATAAAAGGCACCTCCGAATTTTTCTCGTGCGCAGCGGGGACTTCGCCCAACCCATAGGACGAATCGCTGCATATCCGTGGTGCCACCTACGTTATCGGCCGCCTTGCGGCAGGGGCCGATCTCTCTTTCGGAACCGAAGCCGGTTCCTCAGGCTCTACCAAGCCTGTGCGATGGTCACGTGTCGCAGGCACGGCGCTCTTACTGGGCGGCGGAAGCCGCCGTTCGGATTGCTGCTCGGAAGTGTTCTTCGCGCGCCCTCGTATGCGGGATTCCCACCATCGCCCGCTCTCTGGGATCGTAGAAACGCGGTACTTTTCTTCGTCATCGCATTTGGCTGTTCAAATATGGGAACCATGATACTCCCCTCCGCTCCGTTTGTCAATGGGGAATTTTTTTAATTTTTTGCAACAATGAGCGGGGAAACATGCAGAATTGCAGGCCGTATAATGAAATTCCTCACCAAAATGGC
>DVJL01000102.1 GCA_018716805.1 Candidatus Faecivicinus avistercoris
ATTTTCTCCAGAAATTCATGGGTGATTGGATATCCAGTATACGCGCCGATTATTGAATCTATGCCGCAATAGGGGCACACAGCGGTACCGGAAGTATCTTCCATCTATTCTGTGATTTCTTTGGGATCAAAAATCTTTAGGCAATAAAAGCAACCACACACTGCATCACTTTTCAGTGCGCTTCGATTGTTAATGCAAAACTTGTGCGCGCTAATATAATCAATCATTCTGAACCTAACGTAAGTTTTCAGTTGGCATTTCAGTAATACTGCAGGGCAGCACCTTTACACAATTCTGGGCTTTGTCAAACCCCGGGTCGTGGTCGCATCACTTGTCATAGTCCTCTTTGGAGATCTCGTCTGCCGCCAGCATGGCAACGGCCTGCTACCAGGAGAGAGCATCTCGTACAGCCGGGCGGCATCCTTGTTCTTTCGCACATCAACCTGCATTTTCAAACGCCCTCGAGGACGCTGCGCAAGGCCCTGCCATTCCGCTGTGCAGGGCCTTTTGAGCGTCCCTTCAGGCGCATTGGTCAGTCGGCGGAGCCGGCTTCCGGAGAAGGAACCGCCTCTTTCGCACGAACCGCAGCCGGAACATCGCCTTCGGAGCGGTTCTCTGCCCTCTCAGCAAGGATACGTCCAGCCGGCGCACCTTCTCCCCGGCTTTCCGGCACAGAGTCGGGTGCGCCTTCGCCAGACCCGCGATTGAACCCCTTTCCGCCATCCGGCGGGACGTTCGCCGACTTCATCTCCGGGCTCTCCGCTATCTGCGGCGCGGCTGTGCGCTCCGCTTCCCCTTCCTTGGCGCGCTGCTTCGCCTTTGAAGCGGCTTCATTCGCGCGCGGGCGCTTGTCCTTTGCCGGCCGCTCGCGCGGCGCATCCGCGCGATTCAACGGCTCCTCCTGCGCGCGCCCCTTGCCGCGCCTGCGGCGCTTGTGCGGCTCTTTTTCCTGCGCAGGCGATTCCAACTCTCCGTCTTCCTGATCGCTTTCGCGCATTTTCTCCAAAAATTGATCCGTGCTCAGGTTCTTGGGCGCCTTCTGATGGGGATAGCGCTTCTTCTTCGGCTCCTCTTCGGCCTCTTCCGCAGGCTGGGCGGCGCCCTTCTGCGCGCCGCGCCGCTCCTGCGGCTTGCGCTGCTCGCGGATCGCCGCGGGATCGTCCGCGCCGGGGCGGCGAACCTCGTCGACCGAGTATTCGCGCACGTCGAACGCATCGTCCGCCGTGCGGATGCGCACCTTGACGCGCTCCCGTACGGCGTTGATCTCGGTGAGCACGCCGACGCCGTCGGGCGTCACGATGTCCTTGCCGACCTTGGGCAGGCGCTTGAGCACCGCCTCATAGGCGTCCTGCTCGTACTTCAGGCAGCACATCAGCCGGCCGCAGAGGCCGGAAATCTTGGTCGGGTTGAGCGAAAGGTTCTGCTCCTTCGCCATCTTGATCGACACCGGCTGGAAATCTCCCAGAAACGCGCCGCAGCAGATCGGACGGCCGCAGGAGCCCAGCCCGCCGAGCATCTTCGCCTCGTCGCGCACGCCGATTTGCCGCAGTTCGATGCGCATTTTGAACACGCCTGCGAGGTCTTTCACCAGTTCGCGGAAGTCCACGCGCCCATTCGCCGTGAAATAGAAGATGAGCTTGGAATTGTCAAACGTATATTCCACGCTGACCAGCTTCATCTCCAGCTTGTGCTTTGCAATCTTCTCCTGGCAGATGTGCATGGCCTCTTTTTCGCGGTGCTCGTTGTAGGCCGCGCGATGGACGTCGTCCTCCGTCGCAATGCGCAGCACCTTTTTCAGCGGCGATTTGATCTGCTCGTCGCTCACCGAGCGCGCCGTCGTGACGACCTCGCCAAATTCCATGCCCCGCGCAGTTTCAACGACGACGTTGTCGCCCGGCCGGGGCCAGATGTCGTTTGGATCGAAATAATATACCTTGCCCGCCTTCTTGAAGCGGACGCCTATGACCGTTGCCATGTTTTCTCCCTCCCAATGGGGACCCGAAGCCGCCTGTCCGTCCGAGGCGCACAGGCCGCCATCTATCCTCAAGCCGCTTGCGCCGCCTCAAATCGAAAAATACATCGCGCTGAGCACGTTGTCCCACGATACGTTCGACTCCAGCTCCCGCCGGGCGCGCATCACGGCGCGCAGCAAGCGCTGTCCGTCGAGCTTCGACCGCGAAAGCCGCGCGAGCTGATCGCGCTCGAACGGCTCGGCGCCATTCTGCACCGCCATCAGGTCGCGCGCCCACAGCTCCATCAGATCGAGCGCATTGCGCTCGCTTCCCTTCTCCGGCGCGACCATCGCCGCCGCATCCGCCGCCGTCGAACGTCCCAAGGCTTCAAGCGAATCGATCACGCGGCCGCGCAGCGCGAGAAAGCCCTCGTCCGCAGCCATTTCCAGCGCGCGCCCCACCGACCCGCGCGCCACGCCCGCCAGCGTCCGCGCATGCTCGGGCGAAATGCCCCTCTGCTCGAGCGTTCGCGCACAGTCCTCCGGCGCGAGCTCGTGAAAGCGCACGACGCGGCACCGCGAGACGATCGTGTCCAGCAGCGCGCCGGGCGACTCCGCGAGCAGGATGAACATCGCGCTGTCGGAGGGCTCTTCCAGCGATTTCAGCAGCGCGTTCTGCGCGCTGTCGTTCATTCGGTCGGCCTGTTCGATGATCGCAATGTGCCTGCCGCCCTCGTAGGGCTTCAGCGACAGATAGTCGATCAGATCGCGGATCTCATCCACGCGGATGGCGTTTTTCTCCGGCCGGAGGACGCGCATGTCCGGATGCAATCCTGCCAGCGCCTTCTTGCAGGCCGGACAGGCGCCGCAGGGCTTCTCAGCGCCGGTGCACAGCATCGCGCGCGCGAACCATCCCGCCGCCGTGCGCTTGCCGGTGCCGCGCCCGCCCGTAAACAAAAGGGCATGAACAATGCGCCCGGCTTGAACCGAACGCATCAGATGTTGCAGTTTTTCATCTCGCGCAATCCAATCGATCTCATTCAATGGCCGACGAATCCTCCGGTGTCAGATTTTCACAAACTGCTCGACGTTGAGAACGAAGATCGTCGCGCCGCCGACCATGACCTCGACCGGATAGGGCACGTAGACGCCCGTCGTTCCGGAGATCGGCGAAGGCGAGGTGGCAATCTGCTTGCGGCTCTTGCACACGCGCTCGATGACCTTCATGGCTGCGTCGAACTTGTCGTCATCGACGCCGACGAGAAGCGTGGTGTTGCCCGAGCGGAGGAATCCGCCGGTCGTCGCCAGCTTTGTGACGCCAAATCCCTCGCTCATGAGGTTGCTAATCAGGCGGGACGCATCCTCGTCCTGAACAATCGCTATAATCAGTTTCACAATAGTCTCTCCCTTCCTCTGGAATTTACACTCTTATTATACACGACTTTCATCCAAGATGCAAGTCTTTTATTCCCGATGCGGACAAACCAGCGTCCAAAATCCGAAAAAAGCGCCGGACATCGCCGCAGCAAGGCTCGCCCGGGAGATTTCACCCATCGAAAGGAAACGGGAGGAGCGCACTGCACGTCAGAAATGAGTCGGATCGGGATTTCACCTTTGGGAAGGAAGCAAGGGAAACGCCGTCCCCGCCCGTCAAAAGCGCCGCGGCTCAAATCGACGATCGAGCCGCGGCGCTTCGCCGGGAACCCTCCACCACCGCGCGCCGGAAGGCGCACAGATGCCGCAGATCTTCACATCACGCTTTTGAGACGATCCGGGCCATCTCCGCCCACTTGGCCTCCATGTCGGCCACCAGCTTGAACTGCGTGCGGCAGCGGTCGAGGTTGTGGTCGGGCCGGTGGATCCGGAAATAGGTGTCGCCGACCAGATAGTCCGCCAGAAAGCGGATGCCGCACTCCAGCGTCATCAGCTTTGCGCCCATCGGCAGCGTTTCGCGCTCGTTCGCCGTCAGCGTCGTGCAGGCGGAAGTGAAGCCGCGAACGAACGTCTCAAACAGCGGAAGCGACATCGTCACCTTTTCGAGGTCGCGCTCGTCCTCCGCGGCGGTCGACGCGCCAAAGCGGATGGAATCGCCGAAGTCGTAGGCGGCCAGACCGGGCATGACCGTGTCCAGATCGATCACGCACAGCGGCTTGCGCGTGCTCGCGTCGAGCATGACGTTGTTGAGCTTGGTGTCGTTGTGCGTCACGCGGAGGGGCAATTCGCCCTTTGCGAGCATGCCGACGAGCGCGCCGGCTTCCTCCTCGCGGGCAAAGGCGAATTCCAGCTCGCGCGCGACGAGCTTCTTCCGACCGAGCGGATCGCTGTCCGCAGCCTCGTGCAGCTGGCGGAAGCGGTCGGGCGTGTCGTGGAAGTGCGGAATCGTCTCCGCCAGCGTCTCGGCCGGGAATTCGGCCAGCTGGCGCTGGAACGTGCCGAACGCGACGGCCGACTGATAGAAGTCCTCCGCCGTCTCCGGCGCCTCGAGGCAGAGGCTGTCCTCGACGAAGTCGTACATCCGCCACGCGGCGCCGGACTCGTCGTAGAGGAAGCTCCCGCCCTCGCGCGGCGGCACGATGCGCATCGAGTGCCGCGGATCGGGATCCCGCGCGCGCAGGAATTCGCAGACCGAGGAGATGTTGCGCATCAGCGCCGGCACATCGCGAAACACGGTCTGGTTGATCTTCTGAAGGATGTAGCGCGCGCCGGACGTCGAGACGGCCAGATAGGTCTCGTTGATGTGGCCGTTGCCGTAGCGCTCGCACGACGCCGCCTCGCCGGCAATGGCAAAGCGGTTGACAATTTCGTTGTTCATGGCGGTTACCTCCGAATTTCCGGCAGGCTCGCCGCAGCGATCGACTGGCCGACGCGACGGCTGGACTCGTCCGGAATTGAAAGTTCGACCTTCCCGGCCAGATCCGGGAACTCCGCCTCGAGCACTTCCTTCGCGCGCTCGAGCAGCCGCACGCCGCCCTCGCCGGACGTCACGCGCCCCATCACGAGCACGTGCTCGATGTCGTAGAACTGGGCGTAGTAGGCCACGGAATAGCCGAAGTAGACGCCGATGGTGTCGTAGATCTTTGCGGCGCGCGCATCGCCCTCGGCCATGAGCTTCTGCACGACCTTGAGCTTCTCCGCCGGCGAGAGGCCCTCGTCCAGCTCGATGCCCGCGGCAGGCGCGAGCTTGATGACCGCGTCCTGCGAGAAGTACTTCACGCCGCAGCCATAGTCGCCCGACCACTCGTCCACCATCGCGTCGGGGCAGGCGTCGACCGGCACAAACGCCAGCTCGTTGAGCCAGCCGGTGATGTTGCCGTCCGCGTCGACGTAGCCGCCGGCCTCGCTGGTGCCCATCGCGATGCCGAGCACGCAGTTTGCGTTCAGGTCCATCGCCCCGGCCAGCGCCGTGACGTCGCCGTCGTTTGCGACCTCGATCGGCACGTCGCCGAACTCCTTCGCGATGTCCAGGTACATGTTCTTGACGCGCGACTCGAACAGCTCCGGCGGCACCTTGATGAACAGCGACGCCGACATGATCCGGTTGTTCATGAACGTGCCGGCGCTGGAGACGCCGATGGCGTCCACGCGCGGCATCTTCGACGCGGCGGTGCGCATTGAATCGAGGATGCCCTGATACTGGTATTCCGGATCGGCGTGGAGTTTCGGATGCCAGACGACCTCTTCGGAATAGACGGCCTCACCGTCGATGACCGCGGAGACCTTGCGGTCGCTCCCGCCGGCGTCGAAGCCGATGCGGCAGCCGTCGAGATGGCGGCCCGTCGCGCGAGAGCAGCGCTTGCGCGCCGGCGCGTCCGCGGGATCGGCGAGGTATTCGACTTCAAACGGCCGCTCATACTGGCGCGACATGAAATCGCGGTCGAATTCGCGCGCGCCGCCAACGGCATAGGCGTCGCGGATGCCCTCGTACAGCGGCTT
>DVJL01000017.1 GCA_018716805.1 Candidatus Faecivicinus avistercoris
CTTGCAATTTCAAAGAGAGAATGGTATGCTGTTTTCAGCGATTGGGGTTCGCTGCAAAATGTATGAACGAAACGGAGGGAATGAAATGATCGATAATCGCACCGTTGGCAAGACGATTGCGGCGCTTCGACAGGCGCGCGGCATGACGCAGCAACAGCTCGCTGCCGCGATGAACGTCTCGCATCAGGCCGTTTCCAAGTGGGAAAACGGCGCGGCGCTGCCGGATATTCAGACGCTGATGGAGCTGACGCAGCTGTTCGGCATCACGGTCGAGCAGTTGCTCAGCGGAGAGATCCCGGAGCCGCGGCTGGAGAGCGATTCCGGCGTCTCCCTGAAGAATATCGGACAATTCATCGACGGCATGATCAACGACATTGGCAATGTGTTCAAATCCGAACCGAAAGATGCGCCGGAGGCCGTCGACGGTGCGGTGGACGCGCAGGTTGTCGGCGAGAATGCCGGCGAAGAGCCGGCCGCCGAGCCGTCGCCGGAGGGCGGCGAGGACGCGGCCGAAGCGGATGGCATCGATCTGGCCAAACTGCTTCAGATGGCGCCGTTCATGAGCAAGGGCGCGGTGGAAGACATGCTGCGCAGCTGCAAGCGCAAGCTGACCGCGGCGGAAATCGCGAAATTTGCGCCGTTTGTGGACAGCGCGTTTCTGGAATCGCTCATCGTCGACAACGAAGCGGAGATCAACTGGGACACGCTGCGCCGGATCGCGCCCTTTTTGAAGAAGGAGGCGGTCGATGCATTCGCCCGCGCGATTGCGATGGGGGAGAAGTACGTTCGCCCGGCCGCCGACAGCGCCAAAAGCGCCGCGTCGAGTGTGTATAAGTCGCTCGACGACGTCTCGCAGAAGATCGGGCGCGGCGTGGACAAGGCGGTGCGCAAGGTCGTGCGCATCAGCGAAAACGTGGCCAGCGAGGTTTCCAAGGCGTTCGATGGATTGTCCGCCGATGTAGAAACCGCGGAACAGCGCCTGGCGCGCCTGCGCCGCAGCGCCTTTGAGCGCGCCATCGAGGATGGTCAGTGGGACTGGATCTCGGCGCACATCGGCGAAGTGCAGGACGCCGATCTGAAGCGCACCATCGCCGAGCGTGCGAACGCGCTGGGCAAGCAGGACTGGGTGCGGGCGAATCTGGGCGGATATGCATCCGACCGCGTGATTGCCGAGGCCGTCGAAGAGGGCAACTGGGGCTGGCTGGGCGAGCACATCTGGGAATTCTCCGCGGAGATGCAGCGCCAGGTCGCGCTGGCGGCCATGAAGGCGGAAAACTGGCAGTGGCTGGCCGCGCACGCCGAACAGATGGACATGCGGGATTGCGTCGTCGAGATTGCGGCCTGCGCCCGCCGCGCAGGCGCGCGGATGCTCGCGGTTCAGCTCGCGCGCTACGATATGGAACCGGCGCAGGTTGAGCAGGTGGCGCTCGACGCGGCCGGCGCGAAGGACTATGAATTCATCGAAATGATCCTCGATCTGCTGCCCGGCGAGTCGCTCTGCCGGCTGTGCATCCGCATGGCGAAGGCGGGCGAATGGGACGAGGCCTACAAGTTCGCCGAAAAGCTGGATGCAAAGGGCTTGGAATGGCTGATGGAGGTCGCCATCGATGCCGGCAATTTTGCGGCGATCGACCGGCTCGATGAACAGATCCGCTCGCGCCAGAAGGAGGATGAGCAGAAATGAAGCCGTATTTTTCTGACCAGGACATCCGCGAAAACAAGCTCAAGGCGGGACTGGGGTATCTCGTGTTCTTTCTCCCGCTGGTGCTGTGCAAGGATTCCAAGCTGGGGCGCCACTGTGCCAATCAGGGGCTGCTTCTGCTGATCGCCGCGGGGCTGGTCAGTGTCCTGCTGGGCATTTTCGCGGGCATTCCGCTGGTCGGATTCGTCATCCGAATGGCGATCAAGCTCGTCTGGTTCGCCGCGCTGGTCATCGGCCTGCTCTGCTTTCTCCAGCTCACGACCAACGACCGCGCCGTTGAACTGCCCTACATCGGCAGCCTGAAAATCCTCTCCTGAAAAAGCGTCTCCCCGGCCAAGCACTCGGTCGGGGAGATTTTTGAGCGGGACGGAGGACCCGCGGACGAACTGTAAGTTGCACAAGCCAAGGCGATAGCTGACGATTGAAGTAATAGGAAAGCCCCGAAGCCGTTGCGGCTCAGGGGCTTTTCTATGGTACACCATCAGGGGCTCGAACCCTGGACACCCTGATTAAGAGTCAGGTGCTCTACCAACTGAGCTAATGGTGCTCGATCAACTGACTTGACTAGTATAACACCGCTTCCAGAAAAAGTCAAGCCATTCTCCATCTTTTAACATGATTTTCCGCAGGGGTTTTGAGCGGAGTTTTTTTACCGCAGGGGTTGACAAGCGGGGGACGACCGTATATACTGTATATATCGAATGTGCACAGTTCGATTTTATGAGGTGAAATGATGGAGATCTACATCAGCAATGCCGCGGGGAAGCCGATCTATCAGCAGATTACCGATCAGATCCGCGCGGCGATCCTGTCGGGCAAACTTCGCGAAGGAGAGGCGCTGCCGAGCATCCGGCTGCTGGCGCGGGAGCTGCAGATCAGCGTCATCACGACGAAGCGCGCTTACGAGGATCTCGAGCGCGCGGGCCTGATCGAAACGCAGCCGGGCAGAGGGAGCTTTGTCGCGGCGAAGAATGGCGAACTGCTGCGCGAAGCGGCGCTCAAGCGCGTGGAGGACGCCTTGGAACAGGCGATTGACGCAGCGCGCAGCGGCGGCATCGGCGCGGATGAAGTGCGCCGGATGCTTGAACTGCTTTTGGAAGGAGAGGAGTATGGACAACCTGATTGAAGTGCGCGGGCTGGTGAAGCGGTATGGGGACTTCGCGCTCAAAGCGGTGGATTTGACGGTGCCCGCGGGCTGCGTGGTCGGCCTGGTGGGCGAAAACGGCGCCGGAAAGACGACGCTGCTGCGCGCGATCCTCGGCCTGATCCGCGCGGACGAAGGTTCGGTCGCGCTGATGGGACGCGCGCCGTCCGAGCCGGAAGCGCGCGCAGAGGTCGGCGCCGTGTTCGAGGAGAATGCGTGCTTTGGACATCTCACCGCCGCGCAGGCCGAGCGCGTGATGTGCGGCATCGTGCCGAATTGGGATTCCGATCGCTATGCCGGGCTGCTCGAGGCGTTCGGCATCGGCGGGAAGAAGTTGGTCAAGGATTATTCAAAGGGAATGCGGATCAAGCTCAACCTGGCGGTCGCGCTGGCGCGAAGGCCGCGGCTGCTGATTCTCGACGAGCCGACGAGCGGGCTGGATCCGGTCGTGCGCGGAGAGCTGCTGGACATCCTGCTGGGATTTATGCAGGACGAGCGAAACGCGATCCTGGTCAGCAGCCACATCACCTCCGATCTGGAGCGCATTGCGGATCAGATTGCGTACATCCACGCGGGCGAGATGCTGTTCCAGCGCGACAAGATCGAGCTGATGGAGGACATGGCGGTGGTGCGCTGCTCCATGGCGAGGATCGACCAGCTGCCCGAAGAACTGGTCATCGCGAAGCGTGGTGGGGCCTTCGGCGCGTCCGCACTGGTGCGAAATCCGGAGCGCGTGCGCGCACTGATGCCGGACGCTGTGCTGGATGCGGCCAGCATCGACGACATGATGCGCTATTACGCGGGGAGGGATGCGGTATGAAGGGCCTGATGCTGTACGATCTGTATAAGTTCCGGGCGCTGTATTGGAAGAACCTGCTGCTGGTTTCGGCGCTCTATCTGGTGATGACGCTCGCGATGCGGACGACCGCCCTTCTCTATGCGATCGTGTGGATGTCGAGCATATATGCCATAGGGCTTCTGTCCAGCGACGGCGGCTGGACCCGCTTCGCCCGCGCGCTGCCGGTTTCGCCGAAGGCGATGGCCGGGGCAAAGTTCCTGACGACGGGGTTTTACGAGCTGGTCGGCTTGCTCTACGCGCTGGCGCTGGGAGGAATCGTCTGTGCGCTGTGCGCGGAGCCGTTTGGGGAACTGCTCCTGAGCGCGCTGAGCATCACGCTGTTTGCCACGCTGTTCAACGCCATCGCCCTGCCGTGCGTGCTGAAGTGGGGCGCCGGGCGCATGAGGGTCATCATGGTTCTGATCTACGCGCTGCTGATCGTCGCGCTCACCAGCTTGGCGGGAATGGGCGACGGCGCGCTGACGGGCGCGAGCGCGTGGCTGAATGCAAACATTGGCCCGGTCATGGGGCTGTTCCTCGTGGTTACAATCGCCGTCTGTGTGATCGGCTGGGCTGCGACCGCGCAGATCTACGCCCACCGCGAGGAATGAAGAGGGCGGCTTTCGGCTCCGCGCCCAACGGCGCCCGGCGCTCGGAGAAGTTTCGACTGCTATTTCACCAGAGCTGATTCTCACCGAGTTCAATCCAGATGTCCGCGCCGTCAAAGTCGGCCCTGTGCAGGATTGCCCGGCTGGAGAAAAAGCGCACCATGACGGTGAGCCCGAGCCGGTCGCTCCGAAACGGGCGCTCGCGGGTGCCGCCGACGAGGCAGGTATCCTTCGCCGCGCGCCATCCGCCGCGCTGGTAGAATTCAACGCGGCCGGGTTCACAGGTGAACAGACTGACGTCCGGCGCGCAGGCCGATATGAAATCCGCCGCGCGCCGGATCATTTCGCTTCCAATTCCGCGGCGCTGCCACTGAGGATGGACGACCACTTCGCTCAGCCCGTATCCCGTGTAGGAGACGCCCCGGTGCACAAATGCCTTTTTGCGGACGGCCGTATGCCCAACTGCGCGCGAATCCTCGAACGCAACGATCGATGCGGCGTAGGTTTCCGGCGCGGACGGAAAGCGCTCGTCCGGATCGTCCGACGGCCACGCCGTCTGTTCCAGATCGAGAATTGCGCGGGCGAGCTGCGGATCGCATGGGCAGCCCAATTGCCAAGACCATTTCATTCAGAACCGCATCCTTGTAAAAGAATGGGGGAGGAAACATCCATGCTGTTTCCTCCCCTTGAGAGTCGCTGTAAAGCTCAGATTTCCGGCGCGTGCGCCAGCAGATAGGCCTCGGCCTCGCCGCACCAGAGGTTGTTGTTCGCCTGGCAGATTTCGGCAAGGCGCTTGAACATCGGGTCGGTTTCGCCCTTCTTGGCAAAGTCCTCGATGGCGGTCAGCTCCATGGCGATGTGCGTGTAGATGAGCTTCTTGCCGCCGGGGACGGAGGGCAGGTTGAGCGTCGTCTCCGCGACGGCGTTCAGTCCGCCGACGTGCGTAATCATGCCGGCCGGGTTCAGCTTGCCCTCGGCGATCATGTGCAGCGCCTCGCGCATGTCGTCCGTATTGCCGCCGGAGGTGCCGACGAGGTGGTGCGCGCTGTAGTGCACGTCGTAGAAATTGAAGTTGGCCGAGAGCTTCGGGTTGGTCGGGCCGGCGAAGAAGTTCAGGCAGCCGTCGAATCCCAGAATGGCGTCGCCCTGCTCGATGACGGCGGGAACCGGCGCGAACACGAGGACGTCGTCATATCCCGCGCCGCCGGAGACTTCTTTGAGCTTTTCGACGGCGTTTTCGCTGGTGTTCAGATAGACCAGCCGCACGCCGTGCCGGGCCGCGTCTTCGACCGTATAGATCGACGCCGCGCGGTCCAGCCGCGCCTGATTGATGTCGGTCACGACCAGCAGGCCGGGACGGCGGTCGCAGTGGATCGCATAGTCGATCGCGCCCAGCCCCATCGGGCCGGCGCCGGCGAGGATCGCCATGTTGCCGCCCTCGCGGATGCCCATTTCGTGCGTGTAGACGCCCGGCTTCGTGTGATACATCGCGTGGAAGGTGCCGATGATGCAGCTCAGCGGCTCCGACAGCGAGCCGTAGAAGTATTCCTTTGCGCGGTACTCCAGCAGACAGTTCTGTTCCATGATTTCGGGAATCAGGATGGCGTACTGCGAATCGCCGCCGCAGTATTCAAAGGCGTAGCCCGGCGTCATCTGCGTGCCGTGGTAAGTGATGGCGGGCTGGATGACGAACTTCTCGCCGGGCGCGAACTTGTCCGCCCACTTTGCGCCGACCTGTTCGATGGTGCCGCAGAATTCATGGCCGATGATCGGGGGGTGATCGGCAATGTCGTCCGGCACGCGCTTGTGGTGCGTGCCCTGAATGGCCGCCTTGTAGCTGGACATGCAGATGGAATCGGAAATGATCTTGACGAGGATTTCGTCGTCGCGGATCTCAGGAAGTTCAAATGTGTCGAGGCGCAGGTCGTTTTGCGCATGCATGCGCACCGCTTTGTTGGTCATGGTTCATCCTCCTGAAGTATCGTTCAAATCTGGCGGATCTGCACGCCGCCGCAGCGGACGGACAGACCGCGCCTTGTGCTGCTAGTATTATAACATATTTCACAGGGCGCGGCCATCACTTTTCATAAAATTAAGGGCTTTCCACAAGAAAATAACGCGAGCCAGCGCGAAGTTGCTCCACGCCGGAACGCTGATAAAGCCTGCTGGCGCAAGAATTGCCCTGATGAACACAGAATCGATGGCGGTTTTTGCTCTCGGCGGCAGCTTTGCCCACAAAGTGCGGGAGGAAGGCAGTGCTGATGGAAGCAGACAGGCAAACGTTTCCCCCTCGCTTTCTCTTTTCCCATCGGCCGGCGTCCGTCGGAAAAGTCACCGCAGCCGCCGGGCTCGCCCGGATACAGAGCAATTCCCGTGCTTTCTCTCATTAATACAAAACTTTCGCGCAGATGTGCGCCGCGTTTAATTCGGGGCGTCCGCTGCGCGCTCTTCATGCGTCATCGCGAACTGTGCGGCTGGTGCATTCGGAGCGTTGCAGTGCGGGACTGTTCGAGGTGCGGCTTGACGACGTCGAAGATCTGACTGCACACGGAGGCGTAGAGGGTGTCGATGACGGTCAGCTGTGCAATTCGGGAGGACATGGGGCCGATGCGCAGCAGCGTCTCCGTTGAAGATGCATAGAGGCGAATGTCCGCCATTTCAGACAGCGAATTTTTGCCGTAGCGGGTGAGCGAAATGATCGTCGCGCCGAGGGGCTGGATCAGCCGGGCGAGGGTCAGAATATCGGTGGTCTCTCCGGAATAGGAGATGAGCACGGCGACATCGCCTTCGCGCAGTGTCAGCGCAGAGAGCACCTGATTGTGCGGATCGGAGTGCGCAAACACGGTCTTGCCGCAGCGCAGGAACTTGCTTCCGGCATCCAGTGCGACCAGCCCCGAGCTGCCCATGCCGTAGAAGTCTATGCGATCGGCGTCGCAGAGTTTTTTTACGGCAAGAGTCAGCGCGGCGGGATCGGCGATTGCAAACGTGTTTTCAATGGCCTTGATGTTGCACTGACAGATATTGCGCATAACCGCTTCCGGCTGGTCTCCGGGGGTGATGTCTTCAAAGGTATTGTCCGGCTGTGAAGAGGATATATCGCTGTAAAGGTTGCGAATAAGCTCTTTATAGCCCGTATAGCCGAGCGTTTTGCACAGTCGGACAACGGTGGAGACGCTTACGCCGCACGTCTCCGCGAGCACGTCGATGGACATGTTCACGGCGCGGTCGGCGTGATCGAGCAGGAAATTTGCAAGCTGAAGTTCTTTAGGCGTAAGCGAATGGATGGTTTCCCGAATTCGCAGAAGGCAACCGCAGGCATCGTTCATTCGATCATCGCCTTTCGATAAAAACTCTCATTTCGCCCTAATTATATCATAAAATAAAAAAGTGTCAAGGAAGAAAATCCAAGACTTGCATCAAAAAATAAAAACTTGAAATGGAATTTACATAATGGGCTCTGAAATCAAAGATTTGCGGCCGAAATCAGTTGTATAATGATTGAATTATTCAAAAATATTATTAAATATTTGAATGCCGGGATCTATAAATGGCAAAAATATGCCTCGATAGAAGAAAATAATTTATTTTATTTTGCTGAATATATTGACAACTTTTTTCTTTTGGGATATACTGTTGGCAGAAGGAGAGTGACAATGCGCAAACGGAAAGGAACGTGATCTGTCCATGGCGGTTGTGAAATCGGAGCGGTTGGAGCAGGGCAGGGTCAAGCGCCTGCTCAGAGACGTGCGTGCAGATTGGATGCTGTATGCGTTGCTGATTCCCGGACTGACTTATTTTATCCTATTCCATTACATACCGATGTACGGCGTAACGAATGCGTTTCGCGAATACAGCCCTGTGCTCGGCGTAGGCGATTGGGTTGGGCTGGAGGTATTCACGGATCTGTTTGCGCGCGAGGCGTTTCGGCGGGCGCTGCGCAACAACATCATCATTTCGCTGCTCAAACTGGTCTGCGGCTTTCCGGTGCCGATCATCCTGTCGCTGATGATCAACGAGATCGTCAACCGCAGGGCGAAGAAGCTCGTCCAGACGGCGATTATCCTGCCGAATTTCATCTCGTGGTTTATCATCAGCGGATTGCTGTTCGCGATGTTTAACGTCACATCCGGCGCGATTCCCGGATTGATTCGCATGTTCGATCCGGATGCAGTGGTGACCAACGTGCTTTCAGACAAGAATTCCATCCGCGCGGTGGTGGTTATTTCCTACGTCTGGCAGGCGTCCGGAATGGGGACGATCGTCTATCTCGCGGCAATTACGGGAATCGATCCCCAATTGTATGAAGCGGCGATGATCGATGGCGCCGGAAAATGGAAGCAGATGTGGCACATCACGATGGCGTCGCTGCGCCCGACGATTATCGTATTGTTCATCTTCCGCGTGGGCGCCGTGATGGATGCGGGGTTTGACCAGATCTATGCGCTGTCCAACGCGCTTGTCGTTTCAGAGATCGACATCATCGACACATACGTCTATTCCATCGGCATTGAACAGGCAAAGTTTTCTGAGGCGACTGCGGCGGGGCTGTTCAAGTCGGCCATTGGCCTCGCACTGGTGCTGGCCTCCAACTACATCGCCAAGAAGGTCGATCCCGACAGCGGCATCATGTGAAGGGAGGACAAAAAAAGATGAAGGCATCTGCAAAAAAGAAGATCGCGCGCAGCCGAGGCGAACGAATCGGCCATGCGATTATCTATACGATTCTCGGCCTGTTCGCCTTTTCCACGGTGTATCCCGCATGGCACGTGCTGATGTATTCCATCAGCGAATCCAGTCAGGCCATGTCCGGCGGCTTCTTTTTCTGGCCGAGGGGCTTCAGCCTCCAGGCTTATGAAATGGTCTTTCAGACCGCGCAGATCTGGGTGGCCTATCGCAATTCGCTGATGGTGCTCGTGGTTGGCACGCTACTGAGCGTCGTGCTGTCGGCAATGACCGCCTATCCGCTGTCCCGCAAGCGGCTGCACGGCCGGAATGCCTTCAGCCTGGCGATCTTTTTTACAATGCTGTTTTCCGGCGGAATGATTCCGCTCTACATGCAGGTCTACAACCTCGGCCTGCTCAACACGTTCTGGGCAATGATCCTGCCCACCTGCATGAGCGCCTACAACATGTTCATCCTGCGGAACTTCATGCAGACCGTACCCTATGAGCTGGAGGAGAGCGCGCGGCTGGACGGCGCCAACGACATCGTGATCCTCGTGCGCATCATGCTGCCGCTGTGTGCGCCCTCGCTGGCCGCCATCGCGATGTTCTATGGCGTTGCGCATTGGAACAACTACATGAACTGCCTGCTGTACACCACTTCCAGCGATCTGCAGGTTTTGCCGCTCTATCTTCGGTCTGTGCTCGGCGGGGCCGCAGCCAACGCGCTGAGCGCTTCGGGCAACCTCGATGCGCTGGGCGACGCTTCGCAGATGCTCACCGAGGAAACGGTGAAGATGACGGTCGTCGCCGTTTCGATCATTCCCATCCTTCTGTTGTATCCCTTTTTGCAGCGCTTTTACACCAAGGGCATCACCATCGGCGCTGTAAAGGGATAATATAGCCCGTTTTTCCCAACAACCCGGAAAGAGGAGGTCACATCATGAAGAGGTTTACCACGCTGCTTCTCGCCCTGCTGATTGTGCTGACTGCAATGGCATTGCCTGCGCTGGCCGAGGAACGGCCCACGCTGACGATGATCCTTCCCAACGACAACAGCGTGCCGGAGACGAACGAAGTGCTGACCGAGCTGAGCAACCGCATCGGCGCGGACATCACCATCAGTCTTGTCACCACAGAGGATTACGACGCAAGGCTCAACACGCTGATCGCATCCAATACGCTGCCGGATATCTATGCGGTCAACGACACGGCCATTCTGCTCGATCTGCGCGATGCGGGCATGCTGCTGGACATGACGCCCTATCTGGATGAATACGGACCGGACATCGTGGAATACCTGGGCGATCGGATTGAAATGCCCGTCGTGAACGAAGGCGGCATCTATGGCCTGGTCTCCGAGGCGGGCATGTATCCGGCCAATCTCGCCGTTCGCCTCGACTGGCTTGAGGCGGTCGGCATGGAGATGCCCACCGATCTGGACAGCTTCTACGACGTGCTGTATGCGTTTACTTACAATGATCCCGACGGCAACGGCGTCAAGGACACCTACGGCATTGCGCCCAGCATGAGCGCAACGTTCTTCCAGCACATCATGGCGGCGTTCGACATTCCGTTTGCCTATGACGGCACTGTGCAGCTCGAGGACGGCACGGTGACGACCGTCATGAAGCATCCGCGCTTCCTGGAAGCGATTGAGTACCTGCGCAAGCTGTATCAGGACGGCCTAATGGATCCCGATTTTGCGACGATCACCCAGATGCAGTCGTTTGAGCGCCTCTGGAATGGCCAGGTTGGCGTGATGGACTTCCAGTCCGTTGGCATCACCAACAACTGGTATCCGGGCCGCTACACGTTTGAGGTTCCCGAGGATCCGGGCGAGATCTTTGGCTTCACCTCGCTGGATGGCAAGGGCAGCCGCAAGCTCTATGCCGATTACACCACGGCCGATATCGTGATCAACGCCGAGTGCGAACATCCCGAATTGGCCGTCGCGCTGGTCAACTACATGTACTATACCGAGGAAGGACAGAACCTGACTTATCTGGGAATCGAGGGCGTGCACTACGAGTGGATCGATCAGGAAGCCGGCACCTATCAGCGCCTCGGCATCTATACCGACGACGTCGTCCATCGCGCGGCGGGCGCCTATGTCTACAACATCTTTGGCGGATTCACCACGGAGAATGCCGAAACGCGCCTGATGAACCAGACGACGCGCGATGCGCAGGCGGCGGAATGGGAAATTGTCACCGACTGGCCGTTCATCTCGCAGGTGCTGGAAGCTGACACGGAATATGGAACGACGCTCGAAGGCATCGTCGAGGAGTGCTTCGCGCAGCTGATCGTCACGACAGGCGACGTCGAGGCGGAGTATCAGGCGTTTGTCGAGCGGTGGGAGACGGAAGGCGGCCTCGAGTTCGAGGCGGAGGCGACCGCTGCCTATCTCGAGGAACAAGGCGAATAATGCATTGGCGCCCGGGCAGCCCGTCCGGGCGCATTCTTGACAATCGTTCGGAGGAAATACAATGAAGATGTACACATGGTTTGAGGGAGAAAAGTCGTTCGTTGCGCCGGGAACCGCGCCCCGGCATGGCGATCCCGAGCTGACGCTGTCGTTTGACCGGCCGAAGGATTTGCCGTGGAACGAACAGCTGTGGTTTTGTATTGACGTCAGGGTCGACCAATTCTCAGAAGGCAATGTCACCGCGCGCTTTTATGCAGACGGGCGGGCGGAACCGCTGTCCATTCACTATGAGATCCTGCCCAACCTCGACGTTTCCTTCCGCGTCAGCATCGACGAGCTCTGGTCGCGCCGCCATTTTCTGCCGGTATTTCCCGGATCTTTCAAGGCGCACTGCCGCGGCGTGCCGATGGATCCGCGCGACGTCGAGCGCGTCGAGATCTCGGTTTTGCCGGGCAAGGACTTTCGCGGCGCTGTGCTGCGGCGGGTGTATGTGTCGGACGAGGAGCCGGCGGGCGTGCGGCCCGAGCGGCCGCTGGTCGACCCGCTCGGCCAGATGAAGGATTGCGAATGGCCGACCAAGACGCATTCGTTTGCCGAGATGGAGGCGCGGCTGAAGGCGGAGCTGGCCGAAGCGCAGAAGGGAGAGGACGACCGCCGCGGGATGTCGGCTTATGGCGGATATAAGGCCAAGCGCTTTGAGGCGACGGGCTGGTTCCGCACGCAGCACGACGGCGACCGCTGGTGGCTGGTGGATCCGGAGGGATGCGCGTTCTTTTCGCACGGCGTCTGCTATGGCACGCGCATGGGTGAATTCGGCTGGTATAGCGGAATGGAGGGCTTTTACGAGGACATGCCGTCCCCGGACGATCCCCGCTTCGCCGGCGCGTTCACGCATCCGGGCCTGATCGCCGAATATGTCAAGCGGCATGGCGTTACGAAGCGCAGCAATGAGTGGATGGTCAATCCTGCGCGCGTGAACATGATGCGCGTGTTCGGCGACGGCTGGTGGGAGGCGTGGCGCCAGCTGGCGACGAGCCGCTTCCGCAAATGGGGCATCAATACCACCGGCGTCGGCATCGTCAACTTTGTCGACGAGCGCGTTGAGGATTTCCTGCGCCTGTCGAAGCTGCCCTATGCCGTGACGCTCAAGCGGTTCCCGGTCACCAACCATTTCATTTTCCGCGATTTTCCGGATGTCTTTGCGCCGGAGTACGCGGCGAACAGCGCGAAGTTCGCGCAGAATGAGCTCGCCCCGCTGAAGGACGATCCGTATCTGCTGGGCTATTTCCTGCACAACGAGCCGGAATGGATGTTCCAGGCAGATTATTGCGTCGCCTACGAGCTGATGGTCAACGAAGCGCCGCTGGAAAGCCGCCGGCATCTGAAGGGATGGCTTCAAGCCCGCTATGCAGACATCGACTCGCTGAATCGCGAATGGGGCCTGAATCTGGCCGGATGGGATGCGATTTGCGAACCGGTGGGACGGGATTGGCGTCCGACGCAGCGCGCATGGGAGGAACTGGCGGAATATGAACAGGTGCTGATTCTCGCGTTTGGCCAGATTCCGCTCGAAGCCTGCCGCAAAGTCGATCCGCATCATCTCTGCCTCGGGCTGCGCCACGGCGGCTTTACCGACAAGGTGGTGGATGGCAGCGCGATATTCGACGTCTTTTCCTTCAATTACTACCGCCATTCGCCCAAGGAGCCGCTTGAGCTTGCGCGGCGGGCGAACCGGCCGACGCTGATCGGCGAATGGCATTTCGGCGGTCAGGAGGTCGGTCTGATGCGCACGGCGCTGCAAAGCTGCGTCGATCAGGAAAATCGCGCGAAGGCCTATCGGAAGTTCCTCGAGGAGGCGGCTTCCTGCCCATGGTGCGTCGGCGCGCACTATTTTGAATACAACGACCAGAGCCTGCTCGGCCGCTTCGACGGCGAACACATGGCGCACGGCTTGATCGACTGTACAAACCGGCCGTATCCCGCCATGGCGAAGGCCATTTCCCAGACCAGCGACGAACTCTATCGCGTGCTCACCGGCGAGCAGGAACCGTATTGTGCCGAAATCGAATACCTGTCGCCGCACTGGTGATGGCGGGCGACGCCAACGGGAGCGGAAATGCGATCGACAAAAAACAGGAGGACGACTTCATGAGCTTTATGTTTCATCCCTATCCATATAGCGATCCCAATGCGGTCAACGCCGTGTCCGGCGTTGGCGCGAGACCGGTGCAGGGGCTACAGGCTGTGGCCGCGAAGATTGCCGGGCAGCTTCTCGCAGGCAAGCGCGTGGGCCTGGACGCCTATCCCGGAGCGGATGTATCCGCGCTGGTCAACGTGCTCAGGCAGAAGTGCGCAATGCCCGACGGCGGAAGTTCGATTCGTTTTATTGATGCCGCGGCGCTGTTGAAGCCGTCCGGGGAGATCGAGCGGATGCTCGCGCCCTATCTGCCCGAGGACCGCGAGGCGGATCCCGTTTTGCTGTACGGCCGCCGCTATAAGGGCAGATATGCGGGGATTCAGAGCGAAGATGCAGTGGCATCGCTCCGGACGCAGCTGGAGGCGCCGGGCGGCGCGCTGGTCTACGGTCAGGGCGCGCTGGCAGAGGCGCTGCAGCCGTGCTACGATGTGTGCATCTGGATGGACGTCACGCCCCGGCAGGCCGTGCTGGCCTATAAAAACGGCCATGCCCGCAATCTCGGCTCTGATCGCGACCTGCCCTACAACCTGACCATGCGCCGGAATTATTACGTCGATTTTGAAATCGCCATGGAGCTTCGCTGGAATCTGATCAGAGCCGCTCGAATGGATTTTTATATCAGCGCAGATGTGCCCGAGACGATGCAGATGCTTTCCTTTGAAGAACTGAAGCGGCTATTTGAAGAGCTGTGCGCGCGCCCGTTCCGCTGCCGTCCGGTGTATCTGGAGGGCGTCTGGGGCGGCTACTACATTCACCGGCTGCGCAATCTGCCGAAGGAGATGCGCAACTGCGCATGGGTGTTTGACATGATCCCGTTGGAGGTCTCGATCGTGGCGAAGACGCCGGACTATGAATTTGAGGCGCCGTTTTTCACGTTCGTGCAGGTCATGGGCGAAACGCTGCTGGGCAGGCAGGCATTTGAGCAGTTCGGCGGCTATTTCCCGATCCGCTTCAATTACGACGACACCTATCACTCCTCCGGCAACATGTCCATTCAGTGCCATCCCGACGGCCCCTACGTCACGCGCAACCACGACGAGCTTGGCCGGCAGGACGAGAGCTACTATGTCTGCGTTGCGGGACAGGGCGCGAAGACCTATCTGGGCTTCAACGAGGAAAAGAGCTGCGGCGAGTTCTTTGAGAAGGCAAGGGAAGCGGAAAAAACCGGCGAATTGGTCGACTATGCGAAGTATATCAACGCCGTTCCCTCGGTGCCGGGCACACAGGTGATGATTCCTGCGGGCACGGTACACGCCTCCGGCCGCAATCAGGTAATCCTCGAAATCGGCAGCCTGACCGTGGGCAGCTATACCTACAAGCTCTACGACTACCAGCGCACGGATCCGCAGACGGGCCAGCGCCGGCCGATTCACCTGAAGATGGGCGGCGAGGTCATCCGCGGCGAGCGCACCCGGGAATGGGTCTACGACAACCTCGTCAACCACGGCGGCGTCGTCCGGGAGGGCGAAGGATGGAAGGAAGTCGTCGTAGGAGAGCATGAACTGCTCTACTTCTCGCTGCGCAACCTGATTTTTGAACGCGAAATTGCGGACGACACGGCCGGATTCTTCCATGTGCTTGCATTGGTGGATGGCGAGCGCGTGCGCGTGGCCTCCGAGGCGGATCCGTCAAAGTGCTTCGTGATGAACAGCATGGACATCGTGGTCGTGCCGGCATCCTTGGGCAGATACACGGTGACGAACCTGGGCGTGGGCACGGTGACCGTTCACAAGACGCTGCTCAAAAAGGAGGAATGATTCGCCATGCGCAAGCCAAGAGTGGGCTTCTTCCTGCTCGCGCCGGCGACCTTCCGGAAGATCGGCGAGGGCACGGCGCGCGGCAGTTATGTGCAGCGCAAGGACGCCGAGGCGCGGCAGATGGTGGAGACGGCGTCCGCGTCGCTCGAGGTGATCTTTCCGGGCATCATCTATGAGACGGACGACGTTCGCCGCGCCATTCGGGAGTTTGTGCAGGCGGAGGTGGACTGCGTCCTTGTGTCGCACCTGAGCTGGGCGCACGACTTCGCGCTCAACCGGTTTTTGCGCGACATGCCGCCGGTTCCGGTGCTGTATGCGTGGCGAATGCGCGAGAGCGTTTCGCTGGGAGATACGCACGATGAGGACGAGTTTTGTGAATACCTCTGCTGCGGCGGATTGGTCGGCGCGCTGGAAGGCAGCGGAGATGCGGCGCGCTATGCGCGGCCGATGTTCGAGATGGCGTCGGGAACGTGGCCGGAACTGCTGGCCCGGCTCGAGCATTTCGCCAATGCGGCGCGCGCCCGGGCGCAGCTCAAGGAGAGCCGCGTAGGGCTGCTGGCGTCCTATAATGAAATCATGTGGTCGACCTATGTGGATCCCTATTCGGTATTCATGCGCGTAGGCCCTGAGCTCAACTTCCTGTCGGTCGCCGAACTGTGCGACCAGATCGCAGCTGTGCCCGAGGATGAAGTGCGGGCAAAGGCGGAGGAGCTGAGCAGACGCTATCCCATGCGTCCGGAAGTCGACGGCGAGAAGTTCATCGCTTCCGTGCGCGCCACGATGGGCATGGAGCGGCAGGCTGCGGCGCACCGATCCGACCTGCTGGTACTCAACGACGTGGACAGCATTCTGTTTGAGAAGGTTGGCCTGCGCCCGGGCTTCTATCCGACGGATGAATCGGTCAAGACGGTTGTGGTGCCGGAAGGCGATGTGGGCGCTGGGCTGGCGGCCTACATGCTGCGCTTGCTTGCAGGCGGGCACGTCCACTTCATCGAGCCGTTCCACGTCGATCTTCCTTCGGATACGTTTGAAGGCGGCCATGCGGGGCCAAACGACTACACCTGCCCCGGCGGACAGACGCAGATTGCGCCCGATGTGCGCTTTGCCAAGACGAAGTACCGCTATGCCGGCGCGCCGTTCGCATGGCATGTCTTCCCAAGCGGCCTGCATACGATGGTGCACCTCTCGCAGCACAACGACCGGTTTGTGATGGCCGTCGGGCTGGTGGAATCGCTGCCGCAGCAGCCGCATCTTGCGACTTATTGCCATGGGTGGTTTCGCCCGGTCGGGACGACGTGCAGGGAACTGTTTGACAAACTCATGCGCATCGGCGTGACGCAGCATTATGTGTTGACGGCGGGAGATGTGACCGAGGCGGCGCTGGATCTGGGGCATTTACTCGGGTTTGAGTGCCATCGGCTGTGAGGGCAATATGTACGAATCCGTTTTGTTGGATGTGGGCGGGACATTTGTCAAGTGCGGCTGCATGCGGGATGGAGAACTCTGCCTGAAAGGTCAGTTTCCGATTGATGAAGCCGGAAGCGCGGAGGAAATTCTGATGCCGATCCTGGATTTCCTCGCCGCGCATCCGGCGCCGCGCGCCGTGATCTGCATGCCTGGCCCTGCGAACTACGAAACCGGCGCCTGTCAGATGGCGCACAAGTTTGCGGCGATTCGCGACCTTCCCATGAAGCCGTGGCTGGAAGCCCGGCTTCCGGGAACGAAGGTTTCGTTCCTTCACGATGGCGTGGCATTTCTGCTGGGCGAGCAGATCCGCGGCGCGGCGAGCGGCTGCGATTGCGCGGCGGGCGTCATGCTCGGCACGGGGCTGGGCTTTGCGCTCTGCCGGGGCGGGCGCGTGCTCGTCCGAACGGTGCGGACGCCAGCGCATCCACTGTGGTGCGCGCCGTGGCGCGGCGGGATTGCCGAGGATTTTGTTTCGGGAAGGAGCCTGCGACGGCAGTGGATGGAGCAGGGCGGCGAACCGCTCGACGTGCATGAAATCGCCATGCTGGCGCGGTGCGGCGATGCGCGGGCGAAGGCGCTGTTTTCCGGCGCCGGCCAGGCGCTGGGAGAGATTCTGACTGCACACTTGAGGGATTACCCTGTGGAAAGAATTGTCGTCGGCGGGCAGATCGCGCGGTCGTGGGATCTGTTTGCGCCGGCGTTCCGCGATGCCTGTTCCATCCCCGCCCTTCCTGCGCGCCACATCGGAAGCGCGGCGCTCTATGGGAACGAAGCCTATGGACGGCATGGGGACGCTCTGCTGGAAGTCGTCGAGGCGTGAAAGATGCATCCATGAGGCACTCCATGGAGACAGGTCCAGCGCAATAAATCTTGTATAGGGCAAGCGTTTGGGGCGGTGCGTGAATGTGCCGCCAGGCGCTTGCCGGATGCGGCAGGGCGCGACAGGAGGCGATTGTATGCGCGAATTGAGCTGTGATGTGCTCGTTGCGGGAGGCGGAATTGCGGGAATTGCGGCGGCGCTCGCGGCAGCGCGGAGCGGCGCGGACGTGATATTGGCGGAGAAGCAGTGCATGCTCGGCGGGTTGGCCACATCGGGATTGGTGACCATTTACCTGCCCCTCTGCGACGGCGAAGGGACGCAGCTCTCCCATGGCATTGCAGAAGAACTGCTTCGGCTTTCGATCCGGCATGGGGCGCAGGACAGGAATCCTGAACCGTGGCTGCGCGGAACGGACCGCGAGGCGCGAAAGAAGGTGCGCTATGAGGCGCAGTTCAATCCCGCATACTTTATGCTGGAGAGCGAGGCGCTATTGCTTCGCGCAGGCGTTCGGATTCTGTATGATACGCGGCTTTGCGGCGTGGATGTGCGCGGGCAGCGGATTCGTGCGGCGGAGGCCGAGGATGAGGAGGGCCGCGTGCGGATCAGATGCAGGGCGGCGGTGGATGCCAGCGGCAGCGCAGTGCTCTACCGGCTTTGCGGAGAAGAGACGCGGCAAAATCCGGCCGGAAATCCCGTGGCGGGCTGGTACTATGCCTCGGAAAGGGAAGGCCTGAAGCTGAAAATGCTCGGCTTTGCGGACGGTGCATTTGGAGGGATGAATGCAGACGCGCGGTTTGGAGGCGCGAGGGCCGAAGAAGTCAACCAATTTCTCTACATGTCGCACGAGCGCACCTTGCAGGATCTGAAGAAGCGCGAGGCGGAAGACGAGTCTTTCATCGAACCGGCATTGCTGGCGTCTATGCCGCAGCTTCGCATGATTTGCAGAATCAAAGGCCACAAGGACATGCGGTATCGGGACGAAGGCGTCAGCGTCCCCCACAGCATCGGCATGGTGGGCGATTGGCGAAGGAGAGGCCCGAAATTTGAGGTCCCTTATGAGGCGCTGTACGGCAGAATTGAAAATCTCTATGCGGCCGGGCGCATTGTCAGCTGCGATGATTGCGAGATGTGGGATGTCATGCGCGTGATTCCATGCTGCGCCGTTACGGGAGAGGCGGCTGGAATTGCAGCGGCGCTGACCGGCTCTTCGAGACCTTCAGCAGAAGCGGTGCAGAACGCCCTGAGGCGGGCGGGGCAGAAACTTCACTTTTGGGAGTTGGACGATGCCTATTGCGATATTCCGTTTGAATGGTCGCCGATCAAAGTTTCAGAGAGGGCCTGATGCGAATCGCTTCAGGCCCTCTCTCTTTGAGGTATTTGGTCGCGCTTGTCGCCTATTCGACGGCGAGCAGGCGCACCCTTTCGACGCCTTCCAACTTTTGCAGGGCGTCGAGCATGCGTTCGACCGGTTCCTTTGCGTTGGACAGATCCAGCGAAAGCATGATGCCCGCCTGCTGATGGATCGGCAGGCTCTGCGTGATCGTCAGGATATTTGCGCCGAATTCTGAAATCGCGTTGAGCACGCGCGAGAGGCTGCCGGCTTCATGAACCAGCGAAAGCATCAGCGTGGCCTTTTGCCCGATGTTCAGCTCGGCCGGCTCGATGATTTTATCGCGGTATTTGTAATAGGTGCTTCGCGAAATGCCCGCGCGCTGTACGGCCTCGCCAACCTGCGCGCACGCGCCGGATTCCAGCAGCTTTCGCGCCTCGACGACGCGGAGAAAGTAGTCGGGCAGCGCGGAGCGCTCGACAATCAGGTAGTCCTTGAGCATGAAAACCTCCTTGAAAGCGCGAAAGGGGATCATCCGAGCGAGCGCACGGTGTCGTCGCGGATCAGGCCGCGCGTAAAGCGATAGATGGCAATGCTCCCAACGAGCAGCGCTGCGCCGTTGAATGCCATCAGCGCGGGAATGCCCGTGTATTCGCAAATGACGCCGCCCAGCAGGCTTCCGACGATCTTTGCCGCGCCGAACGTCGTGAGCGTCAGCACGCTCTGCGCCGCACCGCTCAGCTCCGGCGCTACGCGCCGCGCCAGATAGAGCGCCGGAAAGAATTCAAAGCACGCGAGCACCGTCACGCCCGGAATCTGAAACAGGATGATCGCAAGCGCGCTGCGGCTCAGCGCCAGGCCCAGCCAGCGCACGCCGTTCGCGATCGCGCCGATCAGCAGCCAGTTCCAGATGTTCGTCCAGCGGGCAATCCGGTCGCCAAAGTAGAGAAACGGCAGCTCGGCCAGCACCGACAGCAGCGTGATCCACGAAACCGTGGCGTTGTCCATGCCGAGATCCCCCAGGTGTTTGGAGAAGAAGGAGATGTAGAACTGCGAGGTGATCGTGATCAGGAAGATGAGAATGTACAGCCAGCGCACATGGCGGTCTGAGAAGAGCTTTGTCAGGGGGATCCGCTCGCGCTTGTGCTGATGCCCCTCGACGTTGGGCATTGCGAAGGTCGTCGCCAGCGCGACGAGCACAACCGCGCCCATCAGCGGATACAGGTTGTTCAGCGATTGCGACAGGATGGCGCCGACCAGCAGTGCGCCGGCCTGGTATCCCACCGTGCCGAGCAGGCGGATCGGGCCGTATGCCCGGTGGGTTTCGCGCGTGTATTCCAGCGCGATCGTCGTTGCCAATGGCTGCGCGGCGGTGCTGAATACGGTGTAGACGCTCACCACGGCCAGCAGCGGCAGGAACGACGTTGCGCGCGCGACCGCCAGACAGGATCCCGCCACGAACAGCAGCATTGCCGAGAGCATGTACCGCTTGCGCGACACGCGGTCGGTCAGCGAGGCGAGCGCCGGCGCGACGAGCAGGGCGATGAGCGTCGGCACGCTGGTCAAGAGGCCGATCCGGCTGTCCGAGAGCCCGATCTCGCCGTAAAACTTGGGCACAAACGTCGACATGCCGGTCGTGATAAAATAAATGAAATGATAGGCAAACAGCGAGGCGTAGCGCATCCTTCATTCCCCCAGAGCATCCTGTTCTTAGGGATATTTTAACATGGCGCCGGTTGGAAATCAAGGGGTGGCGTCCTTCCGCACAAATTCTGCCGCGCGGCTGCGCATGTTCTTTACAATTGAAACGGTTCGCGCTATAATAGGATTGTCCCACAACAAATCCATCGGAGGCCGAGGCTGTGATTTACATCCCCAATGCGGCGCTTGATCCGGCGTACAACCAGGCATTTGAGGCGTGCGCATTTGAACTTCCGCTGCGCGAGGATGTGTTTCTCGTGTGGCGAAACCGATGCGCGGTCGTCTGCGGCCGGTATCAGAACATCTTCCAGGAGACGTATCTGCCGGCGGCGGCGGCCTGTGGGGCGGCGCTGATCCGGCGGATGACGGGCGGCGGCTGTGTCTACCACGATTTGGGAAACGTCAACTATACCTGGATTACTTCCGCGCGCAACGGCGCTCGGGAAGCGATCGCTAACCGCATGATCGGCGCGCTTCGCGGCATGGGCATCCCGGCCGAACCGATGCGCTCCGGAGGTATCGCCGTCGAGGGGCGCAAGGTTTCCGGCAGCGCCTGCCGCGTTGCGAACGGCCGTCTCTTGCAGCATGGGACGCTGCTGGTCGACGCCGACCTCGTTCTACTCCGCCGGCTGGCGAACGGCCACGGTGAGCGCTATCAATCGCGAGCGATCCGTTCAGAACCTGCGCCGGTAGGCAATCTGGGCGGGTGGCTGGGCGGCATGACGGCGGAGGAATTTGCCGCGCGTCTGGTCAAAGCGCTTGCGCCGGACGCCTTGCTGGAACCCGACCCGGCGTTCCTCTCCCGCGCGCGGACGCTTGCCGATGCGCGCTACCGAAACTGGGAATGGACGTTTGGCAATTCGCCGAAATTTTCATTTGAGAAGGCGTTTTGTTGGGACGGCCGCCCTGCCCGCCTCGAATATGCGGCGGAGCGCGGGGTGATCCGGCAGATTTCCATCGATTGCGCAGAGCGGGAGCGCTTGGAGCGGGCGCTTTTGGACGCGCGGCTGGATTTGAGCGGACTGGAAGCGCGCCTGTCAGGGATATTGGGCGCCCGGTCAAGGGAATTTATCGAAAATATGTTTTAGGAGAATGCGCATGAAAATTGAGGTCACAATGCCCCGAATGGCGCCGGAAATGAACAGCGGCGTACTCTGTGCATGGCTGAAGGGGGAAGGCGACCGCGTGCAGAAGGGCGAGGCGCTGTTTGAGGTGGAGACGGAAAAGGTCGTCCTGCAGGTCGAAGCGGAGTGCGGCGGCACGGTTGCGCGCCTGTTGGCCGATGAAGGCGACGAAGTGCCGGTCGGCGGAGTCGTCGCCGTGCTGGAGGACGAGCGGTGAGCGCGCGGCCGGAGTGGCTGAAGGTGCGCTTCAGCCGCGAGGCGGTGGGGGAGGTCGCCGGCCTGATGTCTCGCTATGGCCTGAATACCGTCTGCCGGGAAGCGAACTGCCCGAATCGGGGGGAATGCTGTGCGAAGCGCACGGCGACGTTTCTGATCCTCGGCGGGAACTGCACGCGCAACTGCCGCTTTTGCAACATCGCCTGCGGCGCGCCGGAGGCCGTGGATCCCGAAGAACCGGAAAACGTTGCGCGCGCCGCGAGGGAGCTCGGACTCAGACACGTCGTGGTCACGAGTGTGACGCGCGACGATCTGCCCGATGGCGGCGCGGCGCATTTCGCCCGCACGATTGAGGCCATTCGAGCGATGCTGCCGGATGCGACGGTCGAGGTGCTGATTCCCGATCTGAAGGGCGATCCCGCGAGCCTGGACATCGTGCTGGCCGCGCGGCCGGACGTGCTCAATCACAATGTGGAGACCGTGGAGGCGCTGTATGCGGCGGTTCGGCCGCAGGCCAAGTACGAGCGCTCGCTCGCCGTGCTGCGCTACTGCAAGGACGCGGCGCCGGATGTGCTGACCAAGACGGGCTTTATGGTCGGCCTCGGCGAGACGGACGGCCAGATTGAGCGGCTGCTGGACGATGTCCGCACCGCAGGCTGCGACCTGCTGACTATCGGCCAGTATCTTCCGCCGACGAAGGCGCATGCGCCGCTTCATCGCTACGTCTCGCCGGAGGAATTCGACCGCTACCGCGACCTGGCGCTTGCAAAGGGCTTCCGGTATGTCGCCAGCGCGCCGCTCGCGCGCAGCTCCTATCGCGCCCAGGAAGCGCTCGAAGCCGCGCGGAGGCCGGAATGATTCTCGTCGATTTCAATTCGCTCGACGCCTGCGAGCACTTCGCTTTGGAGTATTACCTTGCTACGGAGCGCGACCTCGGCGAAACGGCGCTCCTGCTCTGGCGCACGGAGCCTACGCTGATGGTCGGAAAGTATCAGAACGCGCGGCTGGAGATCAATCTGCCGCTCGCGCGGGCGCTGGGCGTAAAAATCGTGCGCAGGTTGTCCGGCGGCGGGACGATCTACACAGATCCCGGGGGCTGGCAGTTCAGCTTTATCGATCGCGGCGGCGGCGAGGAAATCCAATTTGAATCCTATATCGCGCCCGTCGTAAGCGCGCTTCGCGCAATGGGCGTTCCAGCGCGCTTTAACGGCCGAAATGACCTGACCGTCGACGGACGGAAGTTTTCCGGCAACGCGCAGTATCGCGTGGCTGGAGCGACGGTGCACCATGGCTCGCTGCTGTTCGACACGGATCTCGCGCGAATGGAGGCGCTGACGACGCCGTCGGAGGAAAAGCTGTGCTCGAAGAGCATCCGCTCCGTGCGCGAGCGCGTGACGAATCTGCGCGAGCACATCGGTCGGACGATGACGGTCGAGGCGTTTGGGCGCCGGTTGGCGGAGGCCCTTGCGCCGGATGGAAGCGTTTGCGAGCTCAACGGCGGCGACAGTGCGCGCATTCGGGAAATTGCGGCAAAGCGGTTTGAGGGATGGGACAACGCGATCGGCGCGGCTCCCGCATTCGGCATCGAGCGGTCGGGGCGATTGGATGGGGGAGAGGTTTCGTTCCGGCTGGACATCCGCCGCGGCCGGATCGAAGGATGCGCTGTGTCGGGCGATTTTTTCGCCGCAGTGGACGCTTCCGCGTTTGAAAGCGCGCTGAAGGGGTGCCCCTATCGCACCGAGGACGTCCGCGCGGCGCTCGTCCGCGCGGATCTGGACAGGGCGATCTACTGCGCCTCCGCCGGCGAGCTTGCTCAAATCATCGCAGGGGATGGAGAGGCGAAGTCATTCGGAAATGAATCCGGAAGCGGAATGGGAGGCAATGCGATTGGAGAGCGGCGATGTTCGCCAGCGGTTGATTGAGGCGGGCGTGCGGGAATTGGCCCAATACGGCGCGCAGGCGTTTTCGCTCCGCCGGGTGGCCCAGTCGTGCGGCGTTTCCTGCGCCGCGCCTTACCGGCACTTTCGCGATAAGCAGGAACTGATCCAGGCCGTGGCCGACGCGATTAACCGCGACTGGTCTGCGCGGCAGGTTCGCGCGCTGGAACCGCTCAAGGATGATGTGGCGGCTCAGCTGCGGGCGGTTTGCAAAGAATACCTGCGCTTTTTGCGCGACAACCCGAATTTTTGCGCGCTGATTACCCAGTGGGACGAACAGACGGGCAAATGGCACCTCAACCGGCTGTTCGACCAGTCCTCGCTGACCAAGCGACTGATCGTCCGCTATGCGAGCGAGCACCACATGGACGCACAGGAGGTCTACTGCCGCGTCTACGCGATTCGCGCCATGCTCTATGGCGCGGCGATGATGAACCAGCACGACGACATGCGCCTGACAGACGCGGCTTTGGAGGCGCTGGACCGAATGATCGACGGCCAAATTTAATGGCGGTCCTGTCTGGAAAGGACTCGACAGTTCCGGAAGAATATGGTATAATGAACCCATGTTAACACTGTTAACGCGTGGAGTGAATGGAGGAAGGAACTTTGAGCAAATTTATCATACTGACGGATTCCTCATGCGACTTGCCGGCCGCCATGGCCAGTGAGCTCGAGGTTGAGGTGCTTCCGCTGACGGTCTATATTGAGGGGGACAACTACCGCAACTATCTCGACGGACGAGAGATCGGCTTTCACGATTTCTACCAGCGGCTTCAGACGGCGAAGAATGTCAAGACCTCGGCGGTCAATCAGGCGCAGTTCCTCGAAGTGCTTGAGCCGATGGTGGCCGCGGGCAACGACGTGCTCTATCTGGGCTTCTCTTCTGGCCTGAGCGGTACCTACAACGCCGGCGCGCTGGCCGTCCGCGAGCTGAGCGAGCGCTATCCACAGCGCAAGGTTTACGCCGTGGATACGCTGTGCGCCTCGCTTGGCCAGGGGTTGCTGGTGTATCTCTGCTGCATGAAGCGGCGCGAGGGCGCGACGATCGAAGAAGTTCGCGACTATGCAGAGGCGACGAAGCTCCACCTGTGCCATTGGTTTACGGTGGACGACCTCATGTTCCTCAAGCGCGGCGGCCGCGTCAGCGCTGCGACGGCGATCGTCGGTTCGATGCTGAGCATCAAGCCCGTCATGCATGTTGACGACGAGGGGCACCTCATCAAGGTCGATACTGCGCGCGGCCGCAAGGCGTCGATTCGTGCGCTGGTCGCCGAGATGGAGAAGCGCGGCATCGACCTGCCGAACCAGCACATCTTCATTTCTCATGGCGATTGCGAGGATGATGCCAACTATCTCGCAAAATTGATCCGCGAAAAATTTCCGGTTAAGGACATCACGATCAACTACGTCGGCCCCGTCATTGGCGCGCATTCAGGCCCCGGCACACTGGCGCTGTTCTTCCTCGGCGCCAAGCGCTGAAAAAGGTGAAGGCGATCAGGTGCTTCCCGATAAGAAAACATCGTGGGGCAAGAGAGAAACGGTATAGCTTCGGCTATGCCGTTTTTCTCATTCTTGCCTTGATGAAGTGACTTTGGACACTTCAAGGACCCCAATGCCCTTATAGTAGATGTCAATTTCCTAGGTACGGTTCTTGCCTTTCGGATCGCTGGCAGCATGGACAACAATCTTCTCGATGAACTCATGCAAGATACCGCCATGT
>DVJL01000103.1 GCA_018716805.1 Candidatus Faecivicinus avistercoris
CCGGACAGCTTCTGCTGCGCCTTCTCCTTCGGAAGCGTCAGCTTCAGCACGCCGTCCTTGAACTCGGCCGTGATGCCGTTCTCCTCGATGCCGTCCAGGTTGAACGACCGGCTCGAGCGGCCATAGCGGCGCTCGCGGTAGATGTACTTGCCCTTCTCCGTGCGCTCGTCCTTTTCATCGATCTGCGTGGAGATGGTCAGCACGCCGTCCTCGACGTCCACGTGTACGTTCTCGCGCTTCATGCCGGGCATATCGGCTTCGAGCAGGTAGTGGTCGCCTTCGTCGCGGACGTCCACCTTCAGCGGCCGCTCGGCGCTGAGCATGCCGTCGGCAAAGTCGTCGCCGAAGAACGCGCGGAAGAAGTCGTCGCTGAACGGGTTGTAGTAGTTTTCGTTGCGGTTGGCCACGCGGTTATTGCTGCGGAAAGGAATCATGCTGAACATAAAATCGAACCTCCTATATAAATGCCTGTTTGCTCGTTATTCTGCGCCTCCGGGGCTTCTTTCATGCTCTCCCCTTCGGACAATCTTATTATAAGTCAAAAGTCAAAGAAAGTCAATACCCAAATTCAAATTTTTTCAAAAAAATTTTTTCGCATAAGGCGGCTTGACAGCGGATGGAAAACGGGTTATGCTGGGAGCACTGCGAAGGAGGGAGCAAAATGGCCTACGATTTGCAGCCGCTGCTCGCGCGGCTGGCGGAGATGGCGGACGATCGGTACCGCGCATTCAACGAGCGCCTGACGCCCGGCGCGGAGGGAACCAGCCTCGGCGTGCGACTGCCGGCGCTGCGCGCGCTCGCGAAGGAGATCGCGCGCGGGGACGCCGCGGGCTTTCTGGACGCTTCGCGCGCGAGCGGCGTGCACGAGCTCAACCTGCTGCACGCGATGGTGCTGGCGCGCCGGCCGTGGCCGGAGCGGATGGCGGGTCTCAAGGCATTCGTGCCGGCGATCGGCAACTGGGCGGTCTGCGACGTGCTCTGCGCCGACCTGAAGCCCAAGCCCGGCGAACTGGGCGAGCTGGCGGCATTTCTCGAATCGTGCATCGCGACGGGCGAGGAATTTCAGGTGCGCTTCGGCTACGTCGCGCGGATGCTGTACTATCGCGGCGACGACTGGATTGACGAGACCTTCCGCCTGTTCGCCGCGTTTCGCCACGAGGGCTACTATGCGCGCATGGGCGCGGCGTGGGGGATCTCGATGCTGTTCCTCTGCCAGCGCGAGCGGACGCTGCGCTTTTTGGAGACCGATTCGCTCGACCGCTTCACCCACAACAAGGCAATCCAGAAGGCGATCGAATCGCGCCGCGTGACCGACGAGGATCGCGCGGTGCTGCGCGCGCTGCGCCGGTGATGCGCCAAACGGGCGAAAATGGCGTGCGAGCGCGCGGGGTTGTTCTCAGTTTGGCCATATTCCGTCCATCTTTGCGGGGTAAAATGGAAGCCAATTCGAGGAAAGGAATGGAACTTCTATGAATACTGCAAGGAAATGGTGCGCAGCGCTTCTGGCGCTTGCGATGCTGGCCGTCTGCTTCCCCGGCCTGGCCGAACCGCCGGACGGAACGCCGTCCGCACCGCCTGCGGACGGCGAAGCTCCGCCCGAGATGCCCGGCGGCGAAACCCCGCCTGAAATGCCCGATGGCGAGATGCCGCCCGAAATGCCCGGCGATGGCGGCGCGGCGCCGGGCGGAGATGAGGACGACTATGTGCTGACCGGCGTGCTGACCGTGGACGGCGAAAGCGCCGTCTACGATGGCGCGAGCGACAGCGACACGCTGACCTCCGAGACCGGCGATGAGAACGTCGTCCTCGCGCAGAACGGCGCGAGCCTGATCCTCTCCAACGTCGTCCTGAACAAGACCGGCGACAGCACGGACACGAACGCCACGGACTTCTACGCGGTCAACGCGGTCGTCGCGGCCAAGAGCGGCAGCACGATCGAGCTGAGCGACGCGATCCTCGAGTCCGCCGCCGTAGGCGCAAACGGCCTGTTTGCGTCGGGTGAGGGCTCGACGCTCTACGCGCGCAACGTCGCCATCCACAGCTCGTCGGACAATTCCCGTGGACTGGACGCGACCTACGGCGGCACCGTCGTGGCGGACAACCTGACGATCGACACGGAGGGCGCCCATTCCGCCGCCGCGGCGACCGACCGCGGCGGCGGCAGCATCTCCATTGCGAATTCCACGCTCTCGACCGTCGGGCAGGGTTCGCCGCTGATCTATTCCACCGGCACGATCGAGGCGATCGGCGTCACGGGCGAATCCATGGGCGCGCAGATCGCCGGCATGGAGGGGCTGAACACCGTCCGGCTGATCCGCTGCGACTTGACCGGCAGCGGCAACACCGCCAGCGAGCCGCTCGCCAACGGCGTGCTCCTCTACCAGAGCATGTCCGGCGATTCCAGCGAGGGCACGGCGCTGTTCGAGGCGGTGGACAGCGCGCTGACCTCGTCCATCGACGGCGGCGCGATGTTCTACGTCACCAACACTTCCGCCGAAATCGTGCTGGAGAACACGGCGCTCAACTTTGATTCCGAATCGAACGCGCTGATCGCCGTGCTGGGCAACGATGCCAACGGCTGGGGCACGCCCGGCGAAAACGGCGGCACGCTGAAATTCACCGCCATCGGCGAGGCGCTCTCCGGCGACGTGGTCTGCGACGGCATCAGCTCCGCGGAGCTGTACCTCGTCAGCGGCACCTCTTGGACCGGCGCGGCGGTTCGGGACGAGACCTATGCCGGCGACGGCGGCGCCGCCGTGAACCTCTCGGCCGGCTCGACGTGGGTCGTGACCGCCGACAGCGAGCTGACGTCGCTGTCCATGCCGGAGGGCGCGAGCGTCGTCGATGAAAGCGGAAACGCCGTGACGATCGTCGGAACCGACGGAACCGTCTACGTCCAAGGCGGCAGCGAATTCACCGTGACCGTCGGCAGCTTTACGACCAACGACCGCACCGCCGACGCCGGCGCGGTCAGCGATCCGGAGATCGACCGCAGCGGCCTCGAGGCATGAACCGAAATGTCGGGCTGCCCGTCCGAACAGAAACAATCCCATCCGCCGCGCGCCGGTGCGCCTGAAAAATCCGCGCCGCGGGAGTCAATTTGAGCGCGAGAGGGCTTTCGCCCCCTCGCGCTCTTTGCAGGCCTTTGAATGAATTCAGCCTCCGGCACTTGCACCGGAGGCCGAATTTTTGCGCCGCTTGACCGGCCGTCAGTCCTCAATCGGATTGCCCTCGCGGTCGAACAGAGGCAATTTCTCCTCAAGACTAAGACCTTCCGCAGACGGACTGAAACGCCGGCTTCGGACAAATCCAACCGTCAGTCCTCGATCGGATTGCCCTCGCGGTCGAACAGCGGCAGTTTCTCCAGGTAGATCAGGTCGCTGCGCTTCGCGGCGTCACCCTCGGCGAGGATCGCCATGCGGCCGGCGATTTCGCCGCCGGCGC
>DVJL01000104.1 GCA_018716805.1 Candidatus Faecivicinus avistercoris
GCGGCGCACAGGCATCCCTCGCCGCGGGAAGTGCTCGCTCGGATGCCGGACGATTCCCGCCCGTGCGTGGAGATCGTGCTGCGCTGCGACGCCGCCTCGCGCGGCCGCGCGCTGGAATATCTGAATGCGGACATCCTCGAAGAGCTGCCCGGAGGCGGCGCGAGGATGCGCTTTGTTGCGCCGGAGGAGGAGCACTTCTGGCTGGGCACGGTGCTCGCGCTCGGCGGCGGCGTCGAAATTGAGAGGCCCGAGTCCAAGCGGACGCAGGTGCTCGAGGCCGCGCAGAAGATCGTCGCCCTGTACTCGGTATGAGAAGGGAAGCGCTCACGCCTGAGAGACGCGCCTTCGAGGGAAAGACAGAGGGAGGTTGAAGACGCCTTCAAACACGGTTTCCGCGTTTGACCTGTGGGTTCTGCGGTATGGTTGCGAATGTTCGGTGAAAGCGCACGGGGTTGTGCGGAATGGCCTTCAATCAAATATCCTTCAGGCCGCTCAGGAAAGAGCACTTCGATTTTCTCAGTAGGCGGAGCGCAAAAATTTTGAGGGCGAACGAAACCCCGACAGGCTGTTGTCGCGATTGCCTGCTATGCTGGAAGCAGAGGAGGGAAGTTCCTCCCATTCAGCAAAGGAGCGATGCAATCGTGAAACGGGAACTTGGAATTGCGCGGTGCGGGCCGGCCTGCTGCCTGTGCACAGAGAATGAAAACTGCGGCGGATGCGACCGGTGCGCGCAGGAGGAAGAATGCGTCAACCGGCGCTGTACGTTGGCGCGCGGCCTTGGCCACTGCTACGAGTGTCCGGACGCCGGCGAATGCGAAAAGGGATTGCTCGGCAAGGTCAAGCCCCGCGCATTTACGCGCTTTGCGCGGGCGCACGGCGAGGCTGCGCTGCTCGACCGGCTCGAGGCGGGCGAGCGGGACGGCATGGTCTATCATCGCGTGGGTGTGGAGGGCGATTACGACGCGTTTCCAAGCGCGGAGGCATTGATCGCGTTTCTGGAGAGCGGCTGCCGCCCGCCTTGCGCAAACGGCGGGAAGATGGTATAATAGAAGCCGCGCGTGAAACGGCGCGGGAAGGGGCAGGATTCATGGAGAACATCGGCGCGGTGATCGAGGCGATTCTTTTTGTGGCGGGAGATCCCGTGCGGGTGGAGGATCTCGCCCATGCGATGAACCTGACCTCCTCGGAGATGGCGGAGGCGCTGGAGGCGCTGTCCGACCACCTGACGCTGGAAAACCGGGGCATTCAGCTTAACCGAAACGGCGAATCGGTGTTTCTGTCGATCCGGCCGGCGTTTGCCCCGCAGGTGGAGGCGTTTTTGCAGCCGCTGCAAAAGCGGCCGCTTTCGCAGGCAGTGCTGGAGACGCTGTCGATCGTCGCCTACCGCCAGCCGTGCACGCGCGGCGACATCGAGGCGATCCGCGGGGTCAAGTGCGACTATTCGGTGCAGTCGCTGCTGAACAAGGGCTTTATCGAGGAATGCGGCCAGCGTGAGACGCTTGGCCGGCCGACGCTCTACCGGACGACCGATGCCTTTTTGCAGCACTTCGGCATCGAGTCGCTCGACGAGCTGCCCAGCATCGATCTGAATCCGCCCGAGGGCGAAATCGGCACCTGATCGATGAATATAGCGCAAAACCGCTTTCCAAAGGGAGAGCGGTTTTGCTTTATAAACGACGGGCGGACAGCGCAAACGCCATCCGCCCGTTCATCTTGATGGGCCGTGCATGTCTTTGAATCTATTGTCCTTCTTCCGGCCATGGGCGGTAGAACTCCTCGCAGCGCAGCGGCTCCAGCCGTCCTTCGGACATGTTGGTCAGGCGGGCGGCGAAGGCTTCCTCGTCGGACGTGCGCACGACCAGCGTCAGGATGACCGCGTCGGCAAATTGCTTTTCCTCGACGATCACCGGCTCGGTCTTGAGGAAGAATTCCAGCCGGCCGAGCATCGGATACGGCACTTCGAGCAGGTACCGCGCCGTCGGGTGCATGACGCCCACGCCGCAGGCGTTCAGCGTTGCCGCCGCTCCCTGCGAATAGGCGCGCACCAGTCCGCCCGCGCCGAGCAGGATGCCGCCGAAGTAGCGCGTGACCACGACGGCGCAGTTCGTCACGCCGCGCGCCTTCATGACCTCGATGATCGGCATGCCCGCCGTGCCGCCCGGTTCGCCGTCGTCGGAATAGCGCATGATGCCCATGTTCGCGCCGACGATGTAGGCATAGCAGTTGTGCGTGGCGTCCTTGTGGCGTGCGCGGATCTCTGCGAGGAATGCGAGCGCCGCTTCCTCCGTCTCGCACGGGCAGCCGTGGCCGATGAATCGGGATTTGTTGACGACGAATTCATCCGAGGCCGCGCGCAGCAGCGTCTTGTAGGGCTTCATGCTCATGGTTTCTGCGCCGCCGGCGATTGAAACGACAGGTGTACCACCAGGTCCGGCCGTCCGGCCACGGGCAGCCAGTAGCGCATCATGCCGCTGGTGACGTTGCCCTCGCCCCTGCCGGATGCAAAGGCGCGGGGCATCAGACAGTCGCGATGGCGGTTGGCGGTCGGAACGGCGGAGCACAGCGCGCCCTCGGCGAAGCCCGCACGGCGCGCGGCCTCGTTGGCCGCCAGGACGATGTGGCGAGCGTCGATCAGCCGCGCAGAGCCGGGAAAGGCGTCCCAATCGCGGTGAAACTGCGCGATGGCTTCGCTGTCCCCGGGCTGGAGGGCGTCGCGCAGCTTGAGGGCCTGGATGGGCGCGCGCGTCGTGATGTTGCGGACGCCTGCGCGCAGAAGCCGGACGAGATCGGCGGGATCGTTGATCGTCCAGATGGAGAGACGCTCGGGGGCGCGCTCCAGCAGGGGAGACGCCGTTTTCAGGTCGAGGTTGGCGATGGAGAGGCCCTTTTCCGCCGCTCCATCCAATGGATCGGTTCCCTCGGGCAGCAGCGAGCTGTTCAGCCAGACGTCCATGCCGGCCTCGCGGGCGAGCGCGATTTCCGCGTCGTCGAGATCGCCCGTCAGCACGACGCGATCCGCCATTCCGAGGGACACCGCCAGCGCCGCAACGCTTCGCGTCAGGCCAAAGTCCTTGAGGTCGCAGTTGATCTTCAGACATTCCTGCTTTTGAACCTCAACGAGCGCGTCCTCCAGCAAAGTCAGGCCACGGGCGCTGACCGGCGCGTCGTGCGTGAGCACCAGCTGCCCGTCCACTTCGCGCACATCCACCTCGATGGCATCCGCGCCCAGCGCGCAGAGCGTGCGAATGCCGGAAAGCGCGTTGGCCGGCGTGTTTTCCGCGCCGGCGTGCGCCGTAATCATCGTAGAAAAGGTCATGGCTGTTTTTCCCTCCCGCACCTATTATGGCACAGAAACCGCTGCGCGTCAAGCGCGGAGCGGACAGAAATAGGGCCGCTTCGCGAAGAAACGGCCCTGAACAAACGGTTTGGATTCAGGCAGTCAGGGATTGACTCTCGATCGCCTCAGGATTCAGTCACTGGATTTTTCGGACGTCTGCATGTACAGCCGTGATTCCGATCGTAATCCAACAGAGGCTTTATTCTGTTTTTTCCCGACGATGTGCACCATCGCGATGAAGACCGCGTCCAGCACAACCGTGCCGAAACTCGCGCCTGAGGCAAGCGCGATGAGCAGTTCGGCCGTTGCACCGGTTAACAGCAGGATTTTCATCGCGCTGAATCGGTCGACCAGCAGGCTCGCAGCGCCAAGTGCGATCCAAAAGACAGTCATTCCCAAGACAATCGTTACAAACTCCGTGTCGGTCGCAAAGTGAAGGAGCTCATACAGGCAGGTAAACATGGCCGAAAAGGGGTAGCTTCCCGCATTCGATGAGCCGTTACGCATGAAAAGCAATGAAATCACTGGAGCAGTAAACCAGATTGCCGCTATTGCAAGCCTGAAAAAACGCTTCAAGAACGTTCCCTCCGCTTCTGAGAAATCAAGGCTGCCTGCGCTACGAACCGTCTGCCCTCCTTTCTCCTCTATTTTACTCCTGTTTTTCCAATTTGTAAATGGCTATTTCTGAAAAATTTTGCACTTTATTGATGATTCGTACAAAAATGTTCGGGAATGGAGGCAAAACATTCCATTCGCATTGATTTCGTGCAAAACGAGGGTGGACGATCTTGACATCGCGCCTGCGCGCGCCTATAATGGATTCGTCCGTTGCGCTCTGATTGGAGGGCGATGGGCGAAAGAGACATTACAAAAATGTGAGGAATGAACATGAAAAAGACGTTGATTGCCGCGCTGGCGCTGCTGCTGGCGCTCTGCGCGCCCGCATTGGCTTTCGATTTTACCCGTTTCGACGGCGTGGAGGACGTCGAGATTGAATATGACTCCGCCGATCCGACCGCCTATAACGTCCGTGCCGGCTTTGGCTCGAGCGGCGAGTGGACGCAGTTCGGCGGCCATCTGGTCGTTCGCTACATGAACGCGGGCAAAACGGAGGAGCTGCCGCTGATCGTCGTGTCGTTTACGACGAACGGCAGCGCCGCGGCGCATTTGGAGATCCGCACCGACGCGCATCGGTACGAGGCCGTCTGCACCGACCTGACGCAGGCGGGCATGAGTGCCGTCGCGACGGAGGCGCCGCTGCTGGTGACGCCGGATTCCGTCGGGATGCTGTCGGACATCGCCGCTTCCGCATATGCGCGCGTGGAGGTCGTCGGAGAGGACGGGGAGACGTCGCTTTCGTTCATGGTCGACGATCAGGCACGTGCCCTGCTCAGCCTCTTCCTGGAGGAGTATGAACAGGAGATCGTGCCGATGCTCTCGGATGGATCGTCGCTGTTGCGCGTGTACGACGCGCTGACGCCCGTCATCACTGCGGAGGACGCCGACGACCTCACCGCCGAGGCGCAGGCCATTCGCGCGGCGGAATACGCTGAGCTGCAGAACGGTTCGACGGGCGATGAAGTCGCGCAGCTCCAGCAGATGCTGGTGAATCTGGGTTACCTGAGCGGCGGCGTGGACGGCATCTTCGGCGGGAACACCGCGTCCGCCATCGAGGCGTTCCAGCAGTCGGCCGGGCTGGAGGTGACCGGCGTGGCCGACGCAAACACGCAGGCCGCGCTGTATCTCGCGGGGCTGTTCGAGGGCTTTTCGCTGGAAACGCCGGCGGAGGAACCCGCCGAAAGCGCGGAATAAACTCATATGGGAAGCAGACCGCCTCAGCGAACGTCGCTGAGGCGGTCTGGTATGTCTGAAATTCTTAAAAATGCAGGTTCAGCGCTTTTTCGCCCGTTTGGCACTGCGAATTCTTCGCGGAGACGGATAAAAAGCGCGCTTGTTGCATTTTCCCTTTCAATTCTCCCCTAGAGGGACAGCCGGCTTTCGATGAATGAGAAGATGATCTCGAGCAGCGGCAGGCTCCAGAACGAGCCTTCGTGCGGCGCGCCGTGCACGCGCACGAACGATACGTCGTACCCGCATGCTTCGAGTTGGCGGTGCAGCGCTTCGCTGTCGCGGTAGAGCACCAGCTCGTCGGCATCGCCGTGCAGCATCAGTATGGGCGGCAGCTTTTTGCCCGGTTCGGCATAGCGAATGGGGCTGATGGCGCGGAGGCGCTCGCGGCAGCCCTCTTCGGTTGACGTGCCGCCCAGCGCGAACAGCAGCTTCTTTTGCTCCATCGGCACATCGGCGAACTGCTCCTCCATCATCCGGACGAGGTCGGTCGGCCCGAAGCAGTCGACCACCGCCTGTACGCGGGAGGATTCGCCCGCCCATTCCTCCGTTTCAAACGCCGGATCGTCGCCGGTCATGCCCAAGAGCAGCGCCGTATTGCCGCCCGACGACGTGCCCCACGCGCAGACGCGCGCGGCGTCGATGTCGTACTCCTCCGCATGCGCGCGCAGGAAGCGGATCGCGGCCTTGACGTCGGCCAAGAATGCCGGCGCGGGCGCGGTGTAGCAGGAGCGGTGCGTGACGCTGGCCACCACGAAGCCGCGGCGTGCGAGCAGGCTCAGCTGGGGAAGCTGCCAGAACTGATCCGGCTTCGTCCACGCGCTGCCCTGGATGAACACCACCAGTGGGAAGCCGTCGCCCTCGGCCTTCCACATCGGCTTGAGAATCTGCATCGCCAGCCGCTCGCCGTCCGGCTGCGCGAACGGGACGTCCGCTTTGAGCGTCACCATGCCTTCGAGAGAAGGATTGTGCGGAATCGCTTTGTAAAATCCCATGGGAACCTCCGTCTGTCCGCGCTTGGCGCGGTTTTCTTTTATTCTATCACGGAAACCGCCCGGACGCAAGCGGCTGCGCGCAGTCGAGGCAGACTCCAGCGTTTTTCCGGCAATGGGTTCGGCGGGGAAGGCTGTTTTCTTAAAAAAGGGCGCGCGGCGGCGCGGACGGGCTTGAATGGCGCGCGGCGGCGTGCTATACTTATGAAAGAATGCGCAGGGGAGGAAATCGCGTGAAACGAACGACGCTCTGCTACATCGAGCGGGACGGCCGCTGGCTGATGCTGCATCGGACGAAGAAAAAGGACGACGGCAACCGCGGCAAGTGGATCGGCGTCGGCGGACACATCGAGCCGGGCGAGACGCCGGAGGCGTGCGTGCTGCGCGAGGTTCGCGAGGAGACCGGGCTTCGGCTGACGGAGTACCGAGCGCGCGGCGTCGTCCACTTCCGCTCGAACGAATACGAGGACGAGGACATGTTCCTGTTCACCGCCACGGGCTTCGACGGCGCGCTGCGCGCGTGCGACGAGGGAGAGCTTGCGTGGATCGATCGGGACGCCGTGCTCGCGCTGCCCACATGGGAGGGCGACCGCATCTTCCTGAACCTCCTGCGCGCGGGCGCGTCCGGGTTTGAACTGACGCTGGAATACCGCGGCGAATCGCTCGCCCGCGCCGCGCTCGACGGGCGCGAAATACCGACTTTCGGGGAGGCACAATGAAATCCATTCGAGAAATCTATAAAACCGGCAAGGGGCCGTCCAGCTCGCACACCATGGGGCCGGAAAAGGCCGCGAAGATCTTCCGGGCGGAGCACCCGGAGGCGGACGCCTTCGCGGTCACGCTGTACGGCTCGTTGGCCAAGACCGGCCGCGGCCACGGCACCGACCGCGTGCTGATCGACACGCTCGCGCCCACGCCGGCCGAGATCGTGTTCAACATGGACGAGACCCTTCCGCTGCCGCATCCGAACACGCTGGAGTTTTCCGCCCGGCGCGAGGGGCGCGAGACGGGCTTCATGCGCGTGATGAGCGTCGGCGGCGGAGACATCCGCATCGAGGGCCGGCCGGAGGCGGAGCCGCCGGAGGTCTATGCGGAGAGGTCGTTTGCCGAGATCGCGGCGAAGTGCAAGTCTCAGAACATCCGCATCAGCGACTACGTCGAACAGAACGAGGGGCCGGAGATCTGGGATTTCCTGCTCGGCGTATGGGGCGCGATGTGTGCCTCCATTCAGGAGGGGCTGACCCACAGCGGCACATTGCCCGGCGGGCTGAACGTCGAGCGCAAGGCGCAGTACCTCATCAACCAGCGGCACATCGACGAGCGGCCGGAGACGCGGGAGAACCGCATCGTCTGCGCCTATGCGTTTGCCGTCAGCGAGCAGAACGCCGCGCAGGGCACGGTCGTCACCGCGCCGACCTGCGGCGCGTGCAGTACGCTCCCGGCGGTGCTGAAGTACATGCAGGAGGAGAAGCGGCTGTCCGATAAGCAGGTGCTGCGCGCGCTGGCCGTGGCCGGCATCATCGGCAATCTGGTCAAGACGAACGCCTCCATCTCCGGCGCGGAATGCGGCTGCCAGGCGGAGATCGGCACGGCCTGCTCGATGGCGTCGGCCGCGCTGGGTGAGCTGTTCGAGATGGGCATCGACCAGATCGAGTACGCCGCCGAGGTTGCGCTGGAGCACCACCTCGGCCTGACGTGCGACCCCATCGGCGGGCTGGTGCAGATCCCCTGCATCGAGCGCAATGCCGTCGCCGCGATGCGCGCCATCAACGCCGTGCGCATTGCGAACTTTCTCACCGCCACGCGGAAGATTTCGTTCGACATGGTGGTGGAGACGATGTACCAGACCGGCCGCGACCTCAACCGGATCTACCGCGAGACCGCCGAGGGCGGGCTGGCAAAGCTGTACAGGTAGGGAGTGTTTGAGAACCTATGAAATATAACCTTTACGTCGGAGGCTATGGCACCGAGAGCATTGCGCGCGTCGCGCTGCGCGACGGGCGGATGCGCGTCTACGAGACCTTTCCCGCCGTCAACGCCTCCTATCTCTGCCTTTCGCCCGACGGCCGCCGGCTGTACGCCGTCGGCGAGACGAAGCGATTTCGCGGCGAGGAGGGCGGCAGCGTGCAGAGCTACGACATCCTGCCGGGCGGCGGACTGACGCAGACGTCGATGCAGCCTACGCACGGCGTCGATCCCTGCCATCTCTCGCTTGCGGGAGATCTGCTGATCGCGTCCAACTATGGTTCCGGAAGCCTGTCGCGCTACCGGCTGGAGGAGGACGGCCGCATCGGCGCGATGCTGCCGCTCGTCCGCCACGAGGGCAGCGGGCCGCGCCCCGACCGGCAGGCCGGCCCGCACGTCCATCAGGCGCAGCTGACGCCATCGGGCTGGCTGGCCGTGTCGGATCTCGGGCTGGATTCCGTGTTCTTCTATCCCGCGCCGGAGATCGCGCAGGACCGCCCTGCCGCCGTGCGCGTGCGCGTTCCCGCCGGCTTTGGGCCGCGCCATTGCGCGTTCCCGCGAGGCATGGACGTCTGGTATGTGCTGTGCGAATTGCAGAGCGAACTGCTCATCTATCGCGGCGCGCCGGAGAGCGCCGCACTGATCGGCCGCGTGCCGGTGGGCGACGGCCGGACGCCCAATGCGCCCGCGGCGCTGCGGCTGTCGCCGGATCAAAGGCTGCTGGCTGCGACGGGGCGCGGGCAGAATGTGATTTCGCTGTTTGCCATTCGAGAAAACGGGATGCTCGCCCAGCTGACCGAGGTCTCCAGCCGCGGCGACTGGCCGCGCGATGTGCAGTTCACGCCCGACGGAAAGTATCTCGTCTGCGCCAACCAGAAGGACGACAGCCTGACGGCCTTCGCTGTGTCGGATGGCCGGTTGGAGTATTGCGGTTCTGTGCGCGTGGCGTCGCCGGCGTGCGTGCTGTTCGCACCGCGAACCGCGGAGTTCGACGGAACGCAGCCGTAGTCCGCGCGGCAGTCCGGCAGAGCCTGTACGGGGATGCCCGGCGCGAGGTTTAACGGCGCGGGGGGATGGCCGCGGAGGGCTTTGCGCGCGGCGCTGTTTTGGAATGAGCGGTGCGATCAAATGAGCTGCTGCGAATGGAGGCGAGTTGGATGCGATGCAGCTGTCAGAACTGTGGAACCTACATGGTGCACGCCGAGAGCCTTTCGCTGGGATGCGTCTGCCCGGAGTGCGGCGCGCGCTGCCGGGCCTGCCTCGGCACGGACACCGTCGTCAGCCGCGAGGCGCTGAGGCGGCTGAAGGACGATCCCGCGCTTGCAGAGCAGTTTTTGCCTCGCGATGAGGCCGGCGGGGAGGACGAGCCGTGGCAGGGCGAGCGCTTCGACCCCTTTCCCCGGGACGACGAATGGGTGGATTGAGCGGCGCGGCAGGACGGTGGAAGCAGACGCCGGTTTTGCTTTAAGATAATACGCCGCGGTTGGCAGACGGAGCATTGCGCTTCCGCGGCGCGAAATGGAAGAAGCCTTCGGAGGATCATCAACCGGAGTTTTCGGATGGACTGAGATGAGACAACCCCCGCGCCTCGACGATGGAGCGCGGGGGTTGGCCAAACGAAATCGAGCCACTCTCGCGCAGAGAATGGCTCGATCCGTCCGATTATTCAGCCGTGGTGGTGTCGTCCGCTGCCGGCTCCTCAGTCGCCTCGGCCGCGGGCTCCTCGGTGGCCTCAGCCGCCGGCTCCTCGGTGGCCTCAGCCGCCGGCTCCTCGGTCGCCTCGGCTGCCGGTTCCTCGGTGGCTTCAGCCGCCGGTTCCTCGGTCGCTTCGGGCGCTTCGGTCGCGGTCGTGGTGGTGGTGCCGTTGTTGCAGGCAGTCAGAGCCATCACAGCCATGATCATAACCAGAACAAGAGCAAAGATCTTTTTCATGGGTTTGTCCTCCTATTGCTTGGATGCGATAGTAATTATATCCATGAATTGTATGCTTTATGCGGTTGATAATGTGAAGTTTATGAAAAGATTCGCTCTTACGAAAACTTTCAGTTTTTCAACACGGTTTTGCCGCAATCAGAGGCTTTTTCTCGGGCATTCCGGCCCTCCGGGGATACTTTTCCGGGGTTGGAGACTGTTTTTCGACGGCGACCAGCCGGTGCGACCAGTCGCGCCCAGGGATGGAGACGGGTTCGATGTACCCTGTGCCGCCGCCGAGCAACGCGATGGCCGCTCCGGCCTGTGTCAGTTCGTTTTCCGCGTCGGGCCCCTTCAAGGCGAGCATCTGCCCGCCGGTGCGCACGAACGGCAGCAGGTATTCGGCCAGAACGTTCAGCGGTGCGACGGCGCGCGCGAGGGCAATGTCGAATTGTTCGCGAAATTCCGGCCTGCGCGCGGCGTCTTCGGCGCGCAGGTGGACGGCCTCGGCGTTCAGGCCGAGCGCATCGACGGCCGATTGCAGAAATTTCACCCGCTTGTCCAGCGCGTCCAGCAGCACAAAGTGAACCTGCGGCAGCGCGATGGCCAGCGGGATGCCCGGAAAGCCCGCGCCGGAACCGACGTCGATGGCTGTGCGTGCGCCCACCGGCCAGCCATGCGCAATGGGGGCGATGCAGTCGAGATAGTTGCGGTCGACCGCCTCGGCGGGATCGTCGGGAATGCGCGTCAGGTTGAACGACCGGTTGGCCGTTTGGAGCATCTCGTGATACGCTGCAAATTGATCGCCCTGGACCGGCGAGAGGACGATGCCCATCTCGGCCGCGGCGGACAGCAAGCGGGATTGCAGCACAGGCGTTCTCCTTTCTCCGGACGGCGGAACGCCGCCCCTGTTTTCGTTCAGATTTTTACAGGCCCGCGCAGCACGGCGGGCACGTCCATTATACCACGCCGCCGCGAACGGCGTCAAATCGAAGTTTGGCGGATCGATGGGAAAGTTGCCGCGCCGGGATTTATTGAGCGATTTTTGCGAAATGACTTGCGTCCAAAGCGTTTCGTGTGTATAATATTTAGGAGAATCATTGCGGCGGCCGGGAAGGAGCAGCGCCGCAGGGCGGGGAGAACCATGAGGCCGAAGAAGGGCTATGAGGGCATTACCATCGGCATCTATCGCTTGACGACGGAGGATGAGCGCAGGCTCGTCTATGGAAAACGGCGCAACCGTCACAGCGGCATACGGGAAGTGGTGCGCGTCTGCCGGGCGACGGGCGCGACCGTTGTGATCTATGAACCGACGTTGATGGACGGTTGTCTGTTTTATGGCTGCAGGCTGGTCAACGACCTGACAAAGTTCAAGCAGATGTGCGACGGCTTTGTCATCAACCGGTACAGCAGCGATCTGGACGATCTCAAGGGCGTCGTGCTTCGCCGCGATCGGATGATTACGAAGGATCGTGGGAAGCCCTCTGGCTGAACTGCGCTCCCTTGCCGGGGCACCCGCTTCCCGCTGCGGGATGGGCCGGAGGTTCGCGCGGCGCTCGGCCCTTGCGCTTTGACGGCCCGGCAGAATAATATGGACGGGCGTTCATGCGGCTCGCAGGGGGCGCCGCATGGGGGAGGAAAGGTCGCCCAAATGCCTGCGGCTCGTTGGCTGTGGGCATTTTTGCTGTGCGCACACGCCTTGCGCGCCCGCGCAAAAGCTGATATAATGGAGGCGTGTTCCGCGCGCCGCGGACAAATTTGGATGAAGGATGATTTTGACGATGTACATCAACACCTTGATTCAGCAGCTGATCGCGGATCCGCGCGGCGTACTGCTGTTTTTTCTGCTCGCGCTGCCGGGGCGCCTGCTGGCGATTTCTGCGCACGAGGCCGCGCACGGCTGGGTGGCCGACCGGTGCGGTGATCCGACCGCGCGGCTGATGGGCCGCGTGTCGCTGAATCCGCTGAAGCACTTTGATCTGGTGGGCACGATCTGCCTGCTGCTGTTCGGCTTCGGCTGGGCGAAGCCGGTGCCGGTGAACCCGAACAACTTCCGAAACTATCGAGGCGACGACCTGAAGGTCTCGCTGGCGGGAATCACGATGAATCTGCTGCTGTTCCTGACCGGTGGACTGGTGATGTACGCGGCGATCTGGGCGGCGATGGGCCAGGTGAGTTATTTTGCATACAGCTCGCGGGCGACGGCGGAGGTGTTCCGCACGGTCTATTCCGGCGTGGACGCGCTGGTCTCCGGGCAGTATTGGGTTTCCATCAGTGATCTGTTGGCATACCCGAGCCTCGCTGCCGATATGCTGATCGCGCCGGTGTTCGGAGAGGTCTGGAGCTATGTCTATCAGATGATTTACTACTTTGTGTCGGTCAACCTGGTGCTGGCGGTGTTCAACCTGATCCCGGTTCCGCCGCTGGACGGCTATCATGCCCTCAACGACCTGGTGCTGAAGCGGCCGCTGTTTGCAGATCAGAAGGCGCAGGGAATCGGCATGGCGGTCATGCTGGTGCTGGTGGCGTCGGGGCTGCTGAACGAGGCGTTGAATTGGGTGACGGACGGCGTGATGACCGGCGCGGGCAGGGCAGTGCTGGCGCTGATGCGCGCGGCGGGGATCGTCTGATGGCGTACATCGTATCGCTCAAGCAGTTCGACGGGCCGCTGGATCTGCTGCTGACGCTGATCTCCAATGCGAAGGTCGACATTCAGGATATTTTTGTCAGCGAGATCACCGAGCAATATCTGGAGACGATGAAGCTGGTGGACGAACTGGACATGGATTCGGCCAGCGAATTTTTGCAGATGGCGGCGACGCTGCTGGAGATCAAGTCGCGCTCGATGCTGCCGAAGCCACCCAAGCCGGAGAGCGAGGACGAACTGAGCCCGGAGGAAGCGCTTATCAAACAGCTGACCGAGTACCGCCAGTTCAAAGAGGCCTCCGAGCGGATGCACGCCCTCGAGGAAGAGGCGCGCGCGCTGATGACGAAAATGCCCGAGGAATACCCGCTCCCGCCGCCGAATGTGGAGATCACGGGCCTGACGCTGGACAAGCTGGTGCGCGCGTTCCGCCGCGTGCTCGAGCGCGCCGAGGCTTCGGAGCGCGCGGAGAACATGGCGGGGCGGGAGATCCGGCGCGATCAGTTTACGGTGTCCGGCTGCATGTCGCGCATCGCGCGGAAGCTGCGCGGCGGTTCCTTTGCGTTTTCGGAGCTGTTCGACGAAGGGCTTTCCCGCGTTGAGCTGGTGACGATGTTCATGGCGCTGCTCGAAATGATCAAGCTCAACCGCGTGCACGTCGAGCAGAGCGCCGCGTATGCCGAAATTTACTTAAGTGCCTGAGCGGCATGGAACCAATCGCCCTTTCCAAACGTCTAACTCAGTGATATGGAGCTCAGGGCAGCGCTTCCAATGTCTGTCAGAGGGCGTCCCGCGAAAACTCCTGCGGCAGGAAGGATGCTGTCCGGGCGGAAAGCGGCAGGAGCGCTGGAAGGACGGAATGATGCTTTCTCCTCGCAGATGTCCGGCCATCCATGGGGCGGCGGGATGGGAAGCCGGAGAGCGCCGCAGCGGAAATTGAGTATATCCGATTGGAATCGTCAGGCGAAAGGGGGCAGTTGTGTGAAGCGGAGAGTTGCGTGGCTGGTGGTTCTGGCGCTGCTGCTGGGAATGGGCGGCGCGCCGGCCTTTGCGACGAGCGCGTTCGCGCAAACGGCGCTGGACGATCCGGATTCCTCGCGGGCGGAGAATGTCCGGCTCGCGGCGGCGGCGGTCAACCAGACCGCGGTGGGGCTGGGAGAGACGTTCTCGTTCAACGCGGTCGTCGGGCCGCGCACGGAGGATCGCGGCTATGTGGCCGCCTCCAACGGCCGCGGCGCGGAGGTGGTCGGCGGCGGCGTCGCGCAGGTGGCGACGACGCTGTATCTGGCGCTGTGCGATCTGCCGGAGGACGCGGTGTCCTTTGACGCGGTGTCGTTTTATGGCGACGCCTATGCGGGCGGGTATGTCGGCGACGGCGAACAGGCCGTGCTGGTGGACTACAGCGCGGGCACGGACTTCTGCTTTACGAACCTCGCGGCGGATGAGATGATCCTCGAGGTCTGGCTGTCGGAGGGCTATGTCTGCTGCTCGGTGGCGCTCACGGGCTATGGCACAAATGCCGCCGCCGTGGAGGATGCCGGCGCGGCGTTCCTGTACGGGGAAGTGGAGGAATCGCTTCCGCGCGAGACGAAGATCGGCGGCGTGCAGATCGACTGCGGCGGCGACGAGAATGTCATCAACAACGTCGAGCTGGCCGCGGGCAGCGTGTTCGACTATACGCTTGCGTCGGGCGATACATTTTCCTTTAATGAGGTCGTCGGCCCGCGCGATGAAACCCACGGCTACTGCGTGGCGGTCAACGGCCGCGGCTCAGAGGTGATGGGCGGCGGCACGGCGCAGGTGGCCAGCGCGATCTGGCTGAGCATCAAGGGGCTGAGCGACTTCGCCATTGTCGAAAAATCGACCTATGGCACGCGGTTCACGCAGTCTTACGTCGCCAGTTCGTCCGATGCCATACAGGTCGATTACGGCGCGGAAATCGACTTTGTGTTCCGGTATACGGGCGAAGGCTGTGTCACGATCTATACTTGGGTGGACGATGGCGTGCTGCGGTGCGTCGTCTATCAGACGGCATAAAAGAGCGCAGGGGCTGCTTTGGAGAGAAGCGGCCCCTTGCCATATATTGAAGGCCCCGCTGTCGTTGGACGGCGGGGCCGCAGAGCGCTGACAAAGCCCGCAAACGCAAAAATTGCCCTGACAAGAGAAAAGTCAGAGGCAATTTTTGCTTCCAGCGTCAGCTGCACTTGCAGGCTGCGGTCACTTACGTCTATGTAAGCTCCCTTGCCTGCAAGTTTGCTTCCTTGTCTTGCAGGCTTTCTCATCGCTCTGGCAGTCTGTTGACTTTGTCAATATCCTGAGGCTCCGCCGTTTCGCGACGGCGGTGCCGGTTTTGTTTCCGCGGGCGGCGACATCTCTGACGGCGCGGCGGGAAAGGATCGCTTCTTTTCAAATTCCGCGGCGACGTCGGCAAGCAGATCCCGGATGGGCAGGTGCTGGGGACAGACGGCCTCGCACTTGCCGCAGCGGATGCAGTCGGAGGCCTTGCCGTTGCGCACGGTGTGGACGTTGTTGTAATAGTAGTCGGTATTCCAGTTGTGGAACACGCGCTTGGCGTTTAGGCAGGCGAACAGGTCGGGAATCGAGATGTGCTTCGGGCAGCCGTCCGTGCAATAGCGGCAGGCGGTGCACTGGATGAGGTTCTGGCTGCGGAAGATCGCGCAGACGCGCTCGACGGCGCTGCGCTCCGCGTCGCTGAGCGGCTGGAAGTCCTTCATGAAGGCCACGTTTTCGCGCATCTGATCAAGGTCGCTCATGCCGGAGAGCACCATCATGATGCCCTCAAAGCCGGCGGCGAACCGGATGGCGAGGTTGGCCGGGCTGACGCCGAGCGGCTCGATGACGGCCTTCGCTTCGTCGGGCAGGTTGACGAGATTGCCGCCCTTGGCCGGCTCCATCACGATGACGGGCTTGCCAAATTTGCGGCAGACTTCGTAGCACTTGCGGCTTTCGACGGACGGGTCGTCGTAGTCGGCGTAGTTGAATTGAATCTGCACGACCTCGATCTGCGGATACTCGGTCAGAATCTGTTCGAGCACCTCGGCCTTGTCGTGGAACGAGATGCCGAAGTGGCGGAACTTGCCCTCGGCCATCAGCTCCAGCGCCGTCTCATAGGCGCGGCAGCGCTTGAATTTGGCGAAGATGTCGGCGCTCTGGGCGTGCATGAGGTAGAAATCGAAGTACTCCACGCCGCAGGCGGCGAGCTGGCGCTCAAACAGCGGGCGAATCTGATCCTCGCGGTTGAAGAAGTGGGTGGAGAGCTTGTTGGTCAGCACATAGGCGTCGCGCGGGTAGCGGCTGGTCAGGCAATCGCGCAGGGCCGGCTCGCTCTTCTGGCCGACGTAGCCGTGCGCGGTGTCGAAGTAGTTGAAGCCGTTTTCGATGAAGCAATCGACCATGCGGCACATTTCCGCGGTGTCCACCGCGCCGTCGCGCATGGGAAGGCGCATGCAGCCGAAGCCAAAGTTCTTCTTGATCTTTTCCACGGGTGATTCTCTCCTCTCATCGGTTTCGGCGGCGCAGAAGGCGCTGCGCCGCCGTCGGTTCAGCCGAGGTTCAGCCAGAGGCGGATGTCCTGCCCTGCGCTCGCCGCGCTGCCGCCGCGAACCGCCAGCCCGGGACGCACGTCCGCGCCGGGGCAGAGCGCGCGGATGTCCTGCTCGCTGCGCCCCAGGCCGCTGCCCTCGTGGGTGCAGAAGGGATAGACGGCCTTGCCGGACAGGTCGAGCCCGTCGAGCAGCGTGAACATCGCCATCGGCATCGTGCCCCAGTAGTTCGGATAGCCGAGATAGACCGTGTCGAAGCGGTCGAGGCCGCCCGGCCAGCGCGCCAGTTCCGGCCGCGCGCCGCGGCGCTGGTCTCGCTTGGCCTGTTCGATGCATTCGGAATAACTGTCGGAGTAGGGAGCGGCCTGCTCGACGCGGAACAGCTCCGCGCCGGTCAGCCGGGCGATCTCCTCGGCGACGGTCTCCGTGTTGCCCTTTGCGAGCGGACGAATCGCGCCGGAAAAGCAGTTCTCCCCGGCGCGGGAGTAGTAGAGGATGATTGCGGCCATGGTCATGCCTCCGTTCCATATCATAATAATTGTATTCTATCATGCCTGAACTTGACAGGGAATCCCCAATGCCTTAAAATGGGATCAACCAATGGTAAATGCACTGGAGGAATGCGAATGGTGGATCACAGGCTCAGGACGTTCCTCTGCGTCGCGGACTGCGGCAGCCTGAGCCGCGCGGCGCGGCAGCTGTTTCTGACGCCGACGGCGGTGATGAAGCAGATCGACCAGCTGGAATCGCGTCTGGGGGTCAAGCTGGTCGCGCGGACGAACCGGGGCGTGGCGCTGACGCCGGCGGGCGAATCGCTCTACGCGGACGGCAGGGAGCTGGTCGCCGGAGCTGAGCGCGCCGTCGAGCGAGCGCGGCGGGCGGCGGCGCAGCAGCGGCGCGCGATCCGCGTGGGCACCTCGCTGCTCAACCCCTGCAAGGTGTTCATGGATCTCTGGAACCGGCTGGGCGACCGGCTGCCGCAGTACAGCCTGCGCATCGTGCCGTTTGAGGACGACCACCGGGGAATCCTGTCCGTCATCGAGCGCATTGGAAAGGACTTCGACTTCATCGTCGGCGTCTGCAATTCGGCGATGTGGCTCAGCCGGTGCGACATGCTTCCGCTGGGCCGGTACCGGCAGTGCGTGGCGCTGCCGGAGGCGCACCGGCTCGCGGGGCGGGCACAGCTGGAGCTGGACGACTTAAACGGCGAGACGCTGATGATGGTTCGCCGCGGAGATTCGCCGGTCAACGACGGACTGCGCGACGAGATCGAGCGGAACCACCCCGGCATTCACCTGGAGGACACGGAGCCGTTTTACGACATCGACGTGTTCAACCGCTGCGCGCAGACGGGCCGGCTGCTGCTGAGCTTGGAGTGCTGGCGCGACGTGCATCCGATGCTCAAGACGGTCTTGCTGAACGTGGACTGGGCGGTTCCCTATGGACTGCTCTACGCGAAGGATCCGCCGGAGGAGATCGCCGCGGTCGTCGGGGCGGTGGCAGAGAGTTTGGAGGAGGAAAAACCATGAGTGAGGTTTGGGCGCTGTACGATGCTGAAAGGCGTCCGCTGGGGCGTGTGATGCGGCGCGGAGAGCCGGTGCCGGAGGGGTGCTATCACCTCTCGGTGCAGGTCTGGATTCGCGATGGCGCGGGCCGCTTTCTGATTTCGCGGCGGCACCCGGACAAGCCGATGTTTCCGCTGTGCTGGGAGACGCCGGGCGGGGCGGCGGTCGCGGGGGAGGACAGCCTCGCCGCGGCGCTTCGCGAGGTTCGGGAGGAGCTGGGCATCGCGCTTTCGCCGGAAAAGGGCGCGCTTCTGATGAGCCGCCGGAGGCGGGAGGACTTTTCAGACGTCTGGCTGTTTCGCTGGGACGGCGGGCTGGACGCGCTGACGCTTCAGCCAGACGAGGTGGTCGACGCGCGCTGGGCGGCGTATGACGAGCTGTGCGCGATCGAGGACGCGGGCGAATGGGTCGAGACGCTTCACTACTTCCGCGCGCTGTTCGGCGGCGCGCCGGACGCTCCCGCGGCCATTCTGCCGATGCGGCCGGAGGACTACGACGAGGTCTACGCGCTCTGGCACAGCACGCCGGGCACGGGGTTGAACGATGTCGACGATTCCCGCGAGGGCGTCGCGCGGTTCCTCGCGCGCAATCCGTCGACCTGTTTCGTGGCGCGGGCGGCGGAGGGCGTCGTCGGCACGATCCTCGCCGGCCACGACGGCCGCCGGGGACACCTGTACCACGCGGCGGTCGATCCGTCGATGCGCGGCCGCGGCGTCGGCAGCGCGCTGGTGCGCGCGGCGCTGGACGCGCTCAAAGAGGAGGGAATCGCGAAGGCGGCGATTATGGTCTTTGCGGACAACGAATCCGGACTGCGGTTCTGGCAGGCGCGCGGCTTCGGCGGCCGAAGCGATGTGCGCTATATGGACGTGACGCTTCGGCCGATTGTGAAGTTCGACCCGAAGTGAGCGACCGCGCGGATGGAGCATTTCTTCGATCTGAATGGGCGCGCGCCGGATGTGGACCGGCAGAAGCTGCGATTTGCCGGATGATGCGCTCGAAGGCTGAGCGGATTTGACGGATTGACTGGATTGTGATGTTGTGGTAAAATGGGGGGGTGGATCTGGAATCCGTCCGGGTACTTTTCGAGGGGGAGGAAAAAGGGGTGAAAAACAAGGCCATCGTCGCGATTGTCGTCGTTCTGCTCGTGGCTGTGCTCGGCGTTACGATGTACGCCACGAATCGAAAGATGCAGGCAGAATATGAGGCAAACGTCGAAGACTTTAACCGTGGCGCTGATTCTTTGAGATGAAGTCGGGAATAACAGCCCGGCTGGCTCCGGGGCGAACTGTCGTGCGCAGAGAACCCCGGAGCTTTTTTGATTTTAGCGGCTGGACGGGCGCGCTTTCAGCCGCCGCTTCGCCCGCTCGCCTTTCCGCGCAGAAGGGGGCCGTGAGGTGAACGTGAACATTCGCCGATGAGGGTGTTAAATCTTCGCGGGAAGGGCTTTGCGTGCCAGAAATTTGCTTGACAAGTCAGGCGGTTGATGGTATGCTGGTAGAGTTGAGTAAATCGGAGAGAGGTGCGCGCATGCTCGAAAAGCTGAGAAACAGCGACAAGGTTGTCGGGACGCGCAGGCTGCTGCGCGCGGTGCTCGCGGGAGAGATCTCGGAGGTCTACCTCGCCTCGGACGCCGATTTGTTCATCGTCCGTCAGGTTCGGGATGCCTGCAACCGCGCCAACGTCCGCATCGTCGAGGTCGATTCGATGAAGCAGCTGGGCGAGGCGTGCGGGGTGGACGTCAAGACGGCGTCGGCCGGCATCCGGAAGTGACTTTTTTCATGCTATAGCTCTTCCAGGGTTGCGGAAGTGTATATAGATCCTCAATCACTCGCATAATAGTTCAGGAGGTGCTTTTCTTCCATGCCGACGATCAATCAGTTGATTCGCAAGGGTAGAGAAAAGGTAACCAGCAAGTCGAATTCCCCGATTCTGCAGTCCTGTCCGCAGAAGCGCGGCGTCTGCCTGTCCGTCAAGACGCAGACCCCGAAGAAGCCGAACTCCGCCCTTCGCAAGATCGCGCGCGTGAGGCTGACGAACTCGATCGAGGGTACTTGCTACATTCCGGGCATCGGCCACAACCTGCAGGAGCACTCGGTTGTGCTGATCCGTGGCGGCAAGGTCCGCGACCTGCCTGGCGTCCGTTACCACATCATCCGCGGCGCTCTCGATGCGGCTGGCGTTGCCAAGCGCATGCAGGGCCGCTCCCTCTACGGCGCGAAGCGTCCGAAGAAGTAAGGTTTTCAAGCCTTGAAGGCAGAAACGCCCAAAGAGCGCCATCCGGGGCGTGTCCATTTGGAACGTGGGAATACATCCCGGAGCGGGATTCGGGCGGGCGAAGTGCGAAAGCGCCAACTTTCGCGCCGCGCTTCTGCGATCTCTCGTTCACTTACCCGTCGAAAATTTTTCAGGAGGGACTCACATGCCCAGACGTGGATTTATCCCGAAGCGCGAGGTGCTTCCGGATCCGGTATACGGCACGGTCATCGTGACCAAGCTGATCAACCAAGTCATGTACGATGGCAAGCGCGGCGTCGCGCAGGCCGTCTGCTACAGTGCTTTTGAAACCGTTGCAGCGAAGAGCGGCAAGGATGCCATGGAGGTCTTCAACCAGGCCATCGCCAACATCATGCCCTCTCTGGAAGTCAAGGCGCGCCGCGTCGGCGGCGCGACCTATCAGGTCCCGATCGAGATCCGCCCCGAGCGGCGCCAGACGCTGGCGCTGCGCTGGCTGGTGACGTTCGCCCGCAAGCGCGGCGAGCGCAGCATGGCCGACCGGCTCGCCGGCGAGATCCTCGATGCGTCGAACAACACCGGCAACGCCGTCAAGCGCCGCGAGGACATGCACAAGTCCGCCGAGGCCAACAAGGCGTTCGCGCATTACCGCTGGTAATCGCCACATCTGCCGGGAGCACTTCGGCGCTTCCCGCTTCCATACGCAACCAACGCTTCAGCACGCTTTATGCGTGCTGAAGTAACATTGTCACCCCGTGCGCGGCGCACCCGGCGCTGTGCGCATCATCCCGCAGACGGCCCCGCGCCGCCTGCCATACACAGAAAAAAGAAAGTAGGAAATCGACTGTGGCGAGAACACATTCACTGGATCATGTTCGCAACATCGGCATCATGGCGCACATCGACGCCGGCAAGACCACGACTTCCGAGCGCATCCTCTATTACACGGGCCGCACGCATCGCATCGGCGAGGTGCACGAGGGCATGGCCACGATGGACTGGATGGAGCAGGAGCAGGAGCGCGGCATCACGATCACCTCTGCCGCTACGACGTGTGAATGGCGCGGTCATCAGATCAACCTGATCGACACGCCCGGCCACGTCGACTTCACCGTCGAGGTCGAGCGCTCGCTGCGCGTGCTCGACGGCGCCGTGTCGGTGTTCTGCGCAAAGGGCGGCGTCGAACCCCAGTCCGAAACGGTCTGGCGTCAGGCGACGAAGTACCATGTGCCCCGGCTGGCCTACGTCAACAAGATGGACATCACCGGCGCGGACTTCTTCCGCGTCGTGGACATGATGAAGGAGCGCCTGCAGGCCAACGCCGTGCCGATTCAGCTCCCCATCGGCGCTGAGGCGGATTTTGTCGGCCTGGTCGATCTGGTCAAGATGAAGGCCGAGATCTACGTCGATGAGCTGGGCACGACCATGGACGAGACGGAAATCCCCGCCAACCTCGTCGAGATGGCGCAGGAGTACCGTCAGAAGATGGTCGAGGCCGCGGCCGAGGCCGACGACGAGCTGATGATGAAGTACCTGGACGGCGAGGAGCTGACCACCGAGGAGATCAAGTACGGCATCCGCAAGGCGACCATCGACAACAAGATGACCCCCGTGCTGTGCGGCACCTCATACCGCAACAAGGGCGTTCAGCCGCTGCTGGACGCGATCGTCGACTATCTGCCCTCCCCGCTCGATATCCCGCCGGTGAAGGGCACGAAGGTCGGTTCTGACGAGGAGATCGAGCGCAAGGCGGACGACAACGAGCCGTTCTCCGCGCTGGTGTTCAAGATCATGGCCGACCCGTACGTCGGCAAGCTGGCCTTCTTCCGCGTGTATTCGGGCACGCTGAAGTCCGGCAGCTACGTCTACAATTCCAACAAGGGCAAGCGCGAGCGCGTCGGCCGCATCCTGAGGATGCACGCCAACCACCGCGAGGAGATCGAGGAGATCCGCGCGGGCGACATCGCCTCTGCGGTCGGCCTCAAGGAGACCACCACCGGCAACACGATCTGCGACGAGAGCCACCCGATCGTGCTCGAGTCGATGGAGTTCCCGGAGCCGGTCATCCGCGTCGCGATCGAGCCGAAGACCAAGGCCGGTCAGGACAAGATGAGCATGGCGCTCGTCCGCCTGGCCGAGGAGGATCCGACCTTCAAGACTTACTCCGACGAATCGACCGGCCAGACGATCATCGCCGGCATGGGCGAACTGCACTTGGAGATCATCGTCGACCGCCTGCTGCGCGAATTCCGCGTCGAGGCGACGGTCGGCAAGCCGCAGGTCGCGTACAAGGAGTGCGTGCGCAAGCGCGCGAAGGGCGAGGCCCGCTACGTCCGCCAGACGGGCGGCCACGGCCAGTACGGTCACTGCGTGATCGAGATCTATCCGCGCGAACCCGGTCAGGGCTATGAGTTCAACAACAAGATCGTCGGCGGCGTGATCCCGAAGGAGTTCATCGCTCCGATTGACGCGGGTATCCGCGAGGCGGCGCTGAGCGGCGTCATCGGCGGCCACGAGGTCGTGGACTTCGGCGTCGACCTGATCGACGGCTCCTACCACGAGGTTGACTCCAGCGAAATGGCGTTCAAGATCGCCGGCTCGATGGCGTTCAAGGATGCGCTGCAGAAGGCGAACTGCGCGCTGCTCGAGCCGATGATGAAGGTCGAAGTCGTCGTGCCGGACGAGTACATGGGCGACGTCATGGGCGACATCTCGTCGCGCCGCGGCCGCGTCACCGGCATGGACATGCACGCCGGCCTGCACTCCATCGACGGCATCGTGCCGCTGAGCGAGATGTTCGGCTACGCCACCGACCTGCGCTCCAAGACGCAGGGCCGCGGCACCTACACGATGCAGTTTGCGCAGTATGAAGAAGTTCCCGCGAACATCGCGGACAAAATTCTCGGCAGAAAATAACGACATTGTTTTTTAGGAGGATGTATCCATGGCAAAGGCAAAGTTTGAGCGCAACAAGCCGCACGTGAACATCGGAACGATCGGGCACGTGGACCACGGCAAGACGACTCTGACGGCGGCGATCACGATGGCGCTGGCGCAGGTCGGCGGCGCGGAAGC
>DVJL01000105.1 GCA_018716805.1 Candidatus Faecivicinus avistercoris
AACTCGCCAAAGCTCCCAGCTTCCTCCCCGCTCAAGAGGCGTTTCACTCTTCGAATCTGACTTCTCGCTTCTTCTTTATCTCTGTATCGTTTTCAAGAATCGCTTTTGCGTTTTGCTCTCGCGCTCAACGCAAGAGTTATTATACCAAATCACCCAGCCTTTGTCAAGCCTTTTTTTCGATTTTCTCAGCATCACATGATGTTGTTCGCGCGTTCGCGTTCATCTACAATATCTTGTGCTTTTTCGCCCTTTTTCGCCTCCATCAGCAGTTCTTTTTGGGCATTCTCTTTTGTTAAAAGAAAATTGCGAATCGTCTGAAAACAGACTGGAATGGCCAGCGCGCAAACCGCAAGTGCGGCCGTTGGCAATGCCGCCGGCGCCTCCACGCGCACTTCCGGGAGATGAATTTGCAGTGCTGCGAGGCCAGACATCAAACCTGCCCCCGCGATCCTGCCCGCGAAATACCGCGAAGGGCGAACGCCTGCGCGCGTGCACGCCGACAAATTCTGCGCCGCAATGCACAGCCCGCCAAATCCGCTCATTGCCGCGAGCAGCGGAAGCCGGATCTCCCGCGCTAGCCCCAACTTCGCGACGGCCTGCGCGCCGGAAGGCAGGTCGAGCAGACAGAGCAATGCCGTTCCGGCCGCGCCGCCCGTCCAGGCCGACAGGATCGCGCCGATGATATTGAACAGCATCATATATCCGCATACGCCGAGCACGCTGCCGACGGCGCTGCCCACGCCCGCTGCGGCATCGATTCCGCAATCCGGCACGGATGGGCCGTCCGCGCGCATTCCACGCGTTGCCAGCAGCAAAATGAACTGTGCGCCAAGTTGCGCACGGAGCAATATCCATCCATCGGCGGCGCTGCCCAGCATTCCCACGCCGATGCCGGAAACCAGAAACGCCGGGCTCAGGCCGCCGACGCAGATCACCAGCCGCTCGAGCTGACCGCGCCGCAGCCCCGACGCCGACGCCACGCGCACGGCCGCCATTGCGCCCGCCGGCGATCCAGCCGCCATGCCCGTCAGCACTGCCGGCGCCGCCGCGCCCGGCAGGCGAAACAGCGGGCGCACGATCCGGCCGAGCAGCGCTTCATATGCGCGCGCCGCGTCATCGCACGTCAGCAGCGGCATCAGCGCCATAAATGGAAACAGCGCCGGTGCGACCGAGCTCGCCCACGAGGTCATGGCCTCGCGCGCGGCATTGAGCGCAACCTCAGGCATCATCAGCAGACAACCCGCCATCACCAGCGCCGCAACCCACTTGAACCGCTTCATTCCATCCCCTCCCGCTGACATGCTATGCGCCTCGGCGCAAAAAAAGGAATCGCACGGCAAAATGCGCGATTCCCGAAGTTTTTAAAGGATAATCAGAAAAACGTTCGTGTTTATATTATAATAGGAAGGAACTCATTTTTTACTTGTGAACGATGATCTCGCCAGAATCTCCCGGTTCGGCATCTTCGAGATAAATCCGAATGGTATCGCCCTCGTCCGTCCACTCGTACAGAATGCGCGATTCGCTCAAGTATCCGCGGTAAATCTCGCCCTCGGTATCCGCATCCGGCCGGTAGAAGATTCCCATCACGCTCGGATAGGCGGTATAGACATAGCCATACATGCCGATCATATTCTCGGACGAAAGCTCTTCCTCTTCGGTCGCTTCCGGCGAAGCCGTCTCTTCATCAGCACCGGCGGTCGATGCCGGAGAAGAGGCTGGCTCGGCGGTGCTTTCCGGCGAGGCCGTCGCCTCGGTCGCTTCGGCGGTTGCACCCACCTCAGGCGTCGATTCCGCCGCCTCGGCGGTCGCTTCCGGCGCAGACGTCGATTCCGCCGCCTCGGCGGCCGCTTCCGGCGCAGACGTCATCTCAGCCGCTTCGGCAGCCGCTTCCGGCGCAGACGTCATCTCAGCCGCTTCCGGCGCGGGCGTCGGCTCGGCGGCCGCCTCCTGCTCCGCGAGAAGCATCTCCCGCCGGGCCTCCATGCGCGCCTCGATCTCCGCCGCGGCCGCTTCATCTTCCGCAAAGAAATCCCACTGGTACATCAGCGCGACCGAGCCGCCGTCGGGCGATTCAATCGTCGCAAAGCGGTGCGGCAGCATGAACTGCGTGTACATCATGACGTTCTGCATCATAAATGTGCCGGCAAACAGCACGACGATCACCAGCACCACCGTGACCGCCATGCGCACCGCCGGCCGCTGCAGCTTCCTGCGCAGCGCAACCGCGCCCCAGACCATCAGCGACCAGAGAAACAATACCACGCCGCCGATGCTGAAGCCCGTGTAGACCAGCCGCAGGCCAAATCGATCCAAAATGCCGACCACGATCAGCAAAAACGCCAGCACGGCGAGGTAAATCGCCATGAACTTGTTGAACCCCGTGAGAGAAAACCTGCCCTTCATGCTGTCACCTCAAAAAAATTTCCTAACCCTTGCGGGCGTCGCCGAACACGCGTCCGACAAATTCCTCGACGGCGCGCGAATAGCGCGGCGCGTCCACCATGCAGCTCAGCGCGTGCCCCGCGCCCGGCACGATCAGCAGCTCGGCATCCGGCGCGTTCGCGGCGATCTCGCGGCTCATTTCACAGGGAACGAACCGGTCGTCTTCCCCGTGGATCAGCAGAACCGGCACGCGCGACCGCCGCACCGCCTCCACCGACGACGCTCCGTCGAGCCGGAACCGCCCGAACAGCCGCGCGCCCAGCCGGATCAGCGGCAGCATGACCGCCTCCGGAAGCCGGTATTCGCGGCAGAGCTTGCGCACAATCGCCTCCGGCGAGGAGAACGGACAGTCCGCCACGATGCCCACGACGTTGTCCGGCAAGTCCAGTCCGGACGCCATCAGCACCGTCGCCGCGCCCATCGACACGCCGGTCAGCAGAATCCGAACGTCCGGCCCAAACCGCCGGACGGCTTCCGCCACCCAATCGAGACAATCGTACCGCTCCCGGACGCCCAGCGAAATCGTCCAGCCGCCGCTGCGCCCGTGCGCGCGCTGATCCACCAGCAGCACGTTGCGCCCCTGCGACCGCGCGAGCGCATTGCCCGCGCTGAAATCCCGGACGGCGCTGCCCCGATAGCCGTGGAACTCGATCTCCAGCGGCGCGCCATCGGCTACGTGATAGTACCGCGCGGCCAGCCGCACGCCGTCGCGCGCGCGAATTTCGATTTCCTCGCACGGAACCGCCGCGAGTGCGCGGATCATGCCGAGGAGCTTCTGACGGTACGGCGCATATTGCGCCCCGCCCGGAATCCGCTCCGGCCGCTCCCGCCGCCGCCATCGCCGCGAGCCGAAGCAAAACCAGAAAATCCCCAGCACACCCGCAAAAAACAGCCCGGCCAACCCGGCAATCCATCCCATCCACCGCACGCGCATTCCTCCAGCGCTCATTCGCGCTCCCGTTCATTATACCCGCAATTCGCGCCAACCGCAATCCCTCTGAAGGAAAAAAGCCCCGCGGAGAAAAATCTGCGATTCCCATTCCGCATACTAAGCCGCCGTGCGCTGGGCTAGACCGGTCTTTTCGCGCTGCAAAGGCCAGCACAGAAAATTTTCCAAAGGCCGTCAGGCCGCCCGCAGCGAAGGGCGGCGCCCCGTCAATACACGCCCTCGGCGTGCAGCTTCCGCAGGGCTTCGACCACGGCGGGCCGGTCCTCCTTGTAGGTCACGCCGAACCAGATGGCGTCGGTGCGCAGGACGGAAACGTCGAGCTTGCCGGCGCGAATCATGCCGTCGACAAACACCGGCAGCAGGTATTCGGCGGTCAGATCGCCGGGCGCGACGCCTTCGAGAAACCGGCGGAACGCGGCGTCCATCGGCTCGAAGATCTCATCGGAGAATCCCCAGAAGTTCATCGAGACCGGCGCCTCGGGATCCAGAAACTCGGGCAGTGCCGGATCCGTCTCGTTCACGATGTGGCCGTCGCCGAGCAGGCGGATCTTCTTCACCTCGCGCACGCCGGCCAGCTTCCCGTCCGCGACGCGGCAGATGCCGCGCGTGACGGTGCCATGGCGGCTGACCGTGTTCTTCAGACGATAGCCGAGCATCGCCGCGCCGCGCGGGCCGCTCAAGCCGGTCAGGAACCCGTACATCTGCGCGAACGACTCCACGCCATAGTAGTCGTCCGCGTTGATGACTGCGAACGGCTCCTCGACCTGCGGCCGCGCGCAGAGCACCGCGTGCACCGTCCCGAACGGCTTGACCCGCTCCGGCGGAACGGCATAGAACTCCGGAATCGACGAGAAATCCTGAAACGCATATCGAATTTCGATCTTGCCCTCCAGCCGCGCCGCGCAGATCTCGCGCATCCGCGCCTCCATCTCCGGCCGGATGACGAACACGACCTTCGTAAAGCCCGCGCGAATCGCATCGTGAATCGAGTATTCCATCAGGATCTCGCCATGCGGGCCCATGCCTTCAATCTGTTTATTCCCGCCATAGCGCGACGCCATGCCCGCCGCCATGACGACCAGTGACGCTCTGTCCATATATTTGTCCTCCCTCATCTGTGATCGGTGCTCCCAGGCCGCCCGCAAGGCGAAGGAATCGCGCCCCAAACCATCTGCCGCGCGCCTGGACGGCCAAACTCTACCCGGCTGCGACCCGCGCGCTGCCAATCCTCCGCAAACCGCGCAGGCCTGAGCATCCCATTCTCGTCGAATCGCATAATCAATATAATCATAACCAATTCCACAGCTTTTGTCAATCGCCGAAGCGAATCCGCTCCGGCAGACATGACGGCTGTATGACGCCGTTCGATGAATAATTCATAATTAATTCACAATGAATTGACAGTGGGTTGATCTTTCTGATTTATAATCATGAATACAATACGGAAAGGAGTATGCAATGAATACGCAGACCAAACCGGACCCGAAGCCGTCCGAGCAAAATAAATTCCAGAGATTTCTGCGGTCGCCCTGGATCTTCCTGCTGCTGTTTGCATTGCTGATCGGTCTGGTCAGCCTGTTCTCGCAGCCCAGCCTGGTGGTCTCCGTGCAGGAAATTTCCTATTCCGAATTCCTCGACATGCTCGACGCGGGCGAAGTGGAATCGGTCGAGGTGGTCGAAGATACGCTGCGCATCGTGCCAAAGCAGACCGATGAGCTGAACCGGCCCACCTATTATACGACCATGATCGTCTCGGATGAATACTTGGTCAACCTGCTCACGGACGCGGGCGTCGAATTCGCCGCGGCCGAGGCGCAGCAGCCGATGTCCATCATGAACATCCTGATGAACGTGGTCTATCTGGCGATGGCGGGCATCATGATCTTCTGGGTCGTCATGATCGTGCGCGGCATGCGCAAGTCCGGCAGTGACGGCGGCTCGAGCGGAGGCGGCGGCTTCGGCGCGTTCGGCTTCGCCAAGAGCAGCGCCAAACAGCTCGACGTCCAGAAGTGCGAGACGCGCTTCAGCGACGTGGCCGGACAGGACGAGGCCAAGGAATCGCTGATCGAAATCGTCGACATCCTGAAAAACCCCAGCCGCTACACCTCCGTCGGCGCCGAGATCCCGAAGGGCGCGCTGCTGGTCGGCCCGCCCGGCACCGGCAAAACGCTGCTGGCCAAGGCCGTGGCCGGCGAAGCCGGCTGCCCGTTCTTCTTCGTGTCCGGCTCGGCGTTCGTCGAAATGTTCGTCGGCACCGGCGCGGCGCGCGTGCGCGACCTGTTCCGGCAGGCCTCGCAGAAGGCGCCCTGCATCGTGTTCATCGACGAAATCGACGCCATCGGCAAGAAGCGCGACGGCACCGGCATCGGCGGCAACG
>DVJL01000106.1 GCA_018716805.1 Candidatus Faecivicinus avistercoris
GAAATCCCATTTCCCAGAGCAAAAATCGCTTCCTTGCACAATTTGCGGCCAGAGTTTTCCCGAGGAAAACTCAAGCAAATTGTGGAGGGGGTGGCAGGAGGCGCAGAATCCGCAGGATTCTGCGGTTTTGCCCTGAGGGCAAAACTGCCGCGGCTCAAATTAAAAATTTGAGGCGCGGCACCTGGCGGGGGAGTTTACTCCCCCGTCCACATCTCAGTGGTACTTCGGCAGCCAGTCGCCGTGGGCCTCGATGAGGTCGTCGCACATGGCGACGATGTCGTCGATCGACAGCTCGGCGGCGGTGTGCGGGTCGAGCATGACCGCCTGGTAGATGTAGTCGCGCTTGAGCGTGCGGGCCGCCTCGATGGTCATCAGCTGCACGTTGATGTTCGTGCGGTTGAGCGCCGCGCACTGCTCGGGCAGCGCGCCGACGTAGGTCGGCTGGACGCCGTTGCGGTCGACGAGGCAGGGCACCTCGACGCAGGCGTTCTGCGGCAGGTTTGTGATCAGGCCGTTGTTGAGCACGTTGCCGCCGATGCGGGTCGGCACGCCGGTCTCCATGGCCTCCATGATGTAGCTGGCGTACTCGCGCGAGCGGGTGTGGCTCAGCAGCGGGTTCTTCGTCAGCTCGTGGCCGCGCTCCTTCCAATCGCGAATCTGGTTGATGCAGCGGCGCGGATATTCGTCCAGCGGGATGTTGAACCGCTCGATCAGCTCCGGATAGCGGCTCTTGATGAAATAGGGCGTGTACTCGGCGTTGTGCTCGCTGGACTCGGTGATGTAGTAGCCGAAGCGGCGCATCAGCTCCAGGCGCACCATGTCGCCGTGCAGGCCCTTCTCCTTGTAGAGGTCGTACTCCTCGCGCAGGCGCTTGAGATCCTCCTCGCTGGGCTTCTCGTCGCCGCGCAGCATCTTGACGCGCTCTTCAAACGTGCCGATGTCGAGCTTGCCCTCGTTGTACAGAAGCGCGCGGCGCTTGATCTCGGGATAGAGGTCGACGCCGTCCTTCGTGCACTCCAGCAGCCACGCCTGATGGTTGATGCCGGCGATCTTCCACTGCTCGGTGCCGTCGTAGCCCATGCCGAGCTCCTTGAGCAGATGCTCGCAGCAGACCTGCACGCTGTGGCAGAGGCCGACGGTCTTGACGCCGGTCAGGCGCAGCATCGCGCCGGTCAGCATGGCCATCGGGTTGGTGTAGTTCAAGAGCCACGCGTCCGGGCAGACCTCCTCCATGTCGTGCGCGAAGTCGAGCATCACGGGGATGGTGCGCAGCGCGCGGAACACGCCGCCGACGCCGAGCGTGTCGGCGATCGTCTGGCGCAGGCCGTACTTCTTCGGGATTTCAAAGTCGGTGATCGTGCAGGGGTCGTAGCCGCCCACCTGGATGGCGTTGACGACGTAATTCGCGCCGCGCAGCGCGTCCTTGCGGTTTTCGACGCCCAGATACTTTTCGATCTTCGCCTTGGAGCCGTTGTTGCGGTTGATGGCCTCGAGCATGGTGGCCGATTCCTCGAGGCGCACGGCGTCGATGTCGTACAGCGCGATGGTGCTGCTCTCCAGCGCCGGCGTCATCATGCTGTCGCCCAGCACGTTCTTTGCGAACACGGTCGAGCCCGCGCCCATAAAGGTGATCTTTGGCATGTTCATTTCCTCCGATGTGTTTTCGTGCGGCGGTTGCCGCCTGTGGCTTCATTATAGCGCAACGCGCGCCCTCCGGCAATCCATTCCTGTTGCATTTATTCGGGAAAATGTTGCATCACGCCGCAATCATTCGCGCAAAACCTTCTCCATCGGCCTGCCCTTGGCGAGCTCGTCGATCAGCTTGTCGAGGATGCGGATGTCTCGCATCAGGGGCTCCTGGATCTCCTCGACGCGCACGCCGCAGATCGAGCCCTTCACTGCCAGGCGCTTCGGATTCATCGCCGGCGCATTCTCAAAGAACGCGCCATAGGCGGCATCGCTTTCGGCGAGCGCGTCCAGCTCCGCCTGCGAATATCCGGTCAGCCAGCGGATGACCGCGTCGGCTTCCTCCTTCGTTCTGCCCTTTCGGACAACCTTTGCGACCAACAGGGGATAGATTTTGGAAAATGGCATCCGATAGACCGCGTCGTCCTTCATGGGATCGCCTCCGCTTCTGGAATTTGCCATTCTATTCTACCACATTTTCAGCGGTGCGCAAGGGGATTGCCGTCCATCGCGCCCACCGGTGCAGGCGCGGTGGGCGCGGACGGCTTCAGCTTTCGGGAAACGCCCTGCCGATCAGCGCGCGCAGCCAGGCGATGCTGTCCGAAACCGGGAGCGTATAGCGGCCGCACAGGCCATTTTGGAAGTACTCCTGAAAGGTGTTTACGAGGTAGGGATGAAGGATGAGGTTGTTGCAGTAGTTGTCCGTCGCCGCGCGCCTGCGCAACAGTGGAAAGGCCGTCAGGCCGTAGCTGCCCCAGCAGTCGATTTCCACCTTCGGCTCAAATCCGTCCTTGTAGAGGTAGAAGAAGAACTGCTTGTTCTTGACGGCGCGCGCGAGCAGCTTTTCCAGCGCGGCGCGCCGCTCGGACGGCGTGAACGGCCGCATGGCGCCGAAGTGTTCGGAGAGCAGGCCGGTTCTGGCGAAATCTGTGAGGCCGCGCATGGACATGATGAGGTGACGCGCGGCGCGGCTTTCGTCCATATTTCGATAGCGAAGGAGCTGGTAGTATAAGAACCGCTCCAGCAGCTTGTGGAGTTCTCCGGACGGCACGCCGGGGAAGGCGGCGCTGAGCGCGCGCTCGTTCAGCGCTGCGCGGACGATGGAGGTCGGGATCTGGTTGAGGCACAGGTCGGACTTGACGTGGTACATCTCGCGGTCGCGCTCGCAATCCGCCCAGAATTGCATCACGGAGACGAAGCCTTCCGGCCCGTTCGACGTGCTGCAGACCTGCGTGATTGGCGCGCACTGCGAGGATATGGGCGAAAAGGCGCGTTCGAGATAGCTGCACAGGCCATACTCGCCGGGCAGGCGAAATGTGCTCGCGCGCGATGGCGCGCTGAAAACCGTCAGTGAATCCTCAGTCGAGCCATCCGGGCGGCGGATCGAGGCGATCAGCACGTCCGGCAGGCCGGCCAGCGCGCCCAGCGCAAATTCCGAATCATTGGCGCAAGCTGTGTAGTTGGGCAAAAACGCCATCCGGGAGAGCTGGCGCAGCGCCTTGGCCGCACAGAGCGCGCTCGAGCCGATGGAGAAGTAGTGGCGCAGGGCGACGCCCCTGTTTTGCGCAAGGACATCGCGCAGCGGGGCGAGCAGGACGCTGTCCATGCCGTTGATGAGCAGCAGGCGACCCTCATCGGCCGTGTGAAACGCATCCAGCAGCGCGGCGAAGTCCTCCGGCAGCGCGCCCGGCCCGGCGTTCTGCCCCAGGATCAGATCCAGCAGAACCTGCCGCGCGCAGACCTTGTCCGCGCCCAGTGCGCTGACCTCCAGCGCGCTCTGCAGCCGGTCGAGTTCTTCGGGCCGAAGGAGTTTGGACTGGCGGAGCTGTTCGAGGAAGTGCTCGCGGTTCTTCGCGCTGCTCTCCTCGCGCAGGATGCGGGAAACGCTGGTCTTGCTCTTGTATCCCGTCGCTTCGGCCAGCACGTCCAGCGTCCAGCCATTTTCGGCGATGATTTCCCGGAGGCAGTCGGCGAACGTCTGCACTGTGCCGCTTGTCGATGTCATAAAATTCCGCCCCCTGTGGTCGAGGCAACCGGCGGAGCGCGGAAATTTCAGCGGATTCCGCACCGGAAGTCCTCATATTTTATAATCATTCATTATGGTTATTATAATGGTTATTTTTATGCAAGTCAACGATCGGCGTTGAAAACACATCAAAGATGTGCACAGCGGGAAAAGAAAAACCCGCCGGCAAACGGCGGGCACAGACTGTCAAAAACACTAAAGAGAGCGCGAGAGAGTCGAACCCCTTTCGCGCTTCCAATCGTCCCCGGCGGCGTGTACGGCGGGCAAACCCCAAGGGAGCGCGCGCAGGAGGCGCCTCCAAACCATCCCCGGCGACGTGTACGGCGGGTGTGCCTGGCGGGATGGCTTCGGCGAGATTCAATCGACGAGCGCGCAGTCGGGACGAGCCGCAGCTTCGGCAAAATTCAATCGACGAGTGCGCGGTCGGGCCAGAGCCGTTTCCGGCAGCGGGTCAGATGTTCCGGCTTCGGCAGAACTCAATTGACGAGCGCGCGCCAGCGCGGATCGTCCTGCATGAAGGCAAAGTCGTCCGAGCGGAAGGCCTCGAGCAGTCCGCTTCG
>DVJL01000107.1 GCA_018716805.1 Candidatus Faecivicinus avistercoris
AAGCAATTTTTTGCAATGAAATTGTTAATTTAAGAAATAATCACGAGTAAGAAATGCACAAAAAATATGCGATTCATCATTTTTAAAGGCCGATTTTGACGTGGATGTTATGGCGGAAACAAACAATTAACGGATTTCGTTTTTGCAGGATGCCGCCGTGGTTGATTCATATTTGATGAAATCGTGCAGGATATTTGATAGAAATTGCAGAAAAGCTGAATGAGCCGCCCGAAACAAAGGAAGGTGGCGCTCCGCGAGGGCGAAGCGCCGCAATGTTCGGGTTTTCAAGAGCTTATTTGGCGTTCGGATGGCGGATCAGGCCGAGCAGCTTGCTCAGCTCCATGACCACCAGCGGCACCAGGATCAGCCCGAGGCCGATCAGATAGAGGTTCGCCGGCAGGGCGATCAGGCCGAACACGCCGCGGATGGGGGTGAACAGCACCAGCGCCATCAACAGCGTCGAGGCGAGCGCCGCCCAGTTCAGTTTGTGGTTGGTGAACGGGCCGATCTTGAACAGCGAGTGCTCGGAGCGCATGTTGAACGCCTGCACGATCTGGCACAGCGCCAGCACCATGAACGCCAGCGTCTGGCCGCCGGCCTCGAGGCCGGTGACGGACTCGCCGACGTAATAGGCGATCAGCGAGAGGGCCGCGAACATACAGCCCTGCAGCACCACGCGCACGCCGTAGCCGTGGGCGAACAGGCTCTCGTTTTTCGGCTTCGGCTTGTGCTCCATGACGTCGTTTTCGACCGCCTCCATCCCCAGCGAGATCGCCGGCAGGCTGTCGGTGACCAGATTGATCCACAAAAGCTGCATCGACACCAGCGGCGACTTGTGCCACATCAGCATCGCGGCGAACACGGTGATGACCTCGCCAATGTTCGTGCCCAGCAGGAAGCCGACCACCTTCTTGATGTTGGCGTAGATGCCGCGGCCTTCGCGCACGGCGTCGACGATGGTGGCGAAGTTGTCGTCGGTCAGCGTCATGTCCGCCGCGCCCTTGGCGACGTCGGTGCCGGTGATGCCCATGGCGCAGCCGATGTCGGCGGCCTTCAGCGCCGGCGCGTCGTTGACGCCGTCGCCGGTCATCGAGACGACCTGCCCCTTGCGCTGCCACGCCTTGACGATGCGGATCTTGTTCTCCGGCGACACGCGCGCGTAGACGGCGATGCGCTCCACTTCCTGATCGAGCTCGTCGTCGGTCATGGCGTCGAGCTGCGCGCCGGTGAGCGCCCGGTCGCCCGGCTGCAAGATGCCCAGATCGCGGGCGATCGCGGACGCCGTGACGACGTGGTCGCCGGTGATCATGACCGGCTTGATGCCGGCCTTGCGGCAGATGCGCACGGCCTCGGCGGCCTCCGGGCGCGGCGGGTCGATCATGCCGACCAGGCCGAGGAAGGTCAGGTTGTTCTCCAACTCCTCGCTCGTCGGCACCTCGGGGACCTTGTCGATCACCCGGTAGCCGACGGCCAGCACGCGCAGCGCATCGGTGCTCATGGCGTCGTTGATCTCGCGGGCGGCCTCGATGTCACCGCGCACGCAGAGCTTGGCCATGACGTCGAACGCGCCCTTGACGATGACCACGTTTTGGCCGTCGATCGAGTTGACGGTGGTCATCAGTTTGCGGTCGGAATCGAAGGGAATCTCGGCCAGACGCGGATAGCGCGCGTTCAGGTCGTCCTTCGTCATGCCGTTTTTGTAGGCGGCGAGCACGATGGCGGTCTCGGTCGGGTCGCCGATGTGCTTTTCCTTGCCGTCCTCAAATGCGACCGAACCGTCCGAGCACAGCGTGCCCAAACGCAAGAGCGCGCGCACGGAATCGGAATTGTCGTCCGAGATGTCCTCCGTGCCGTCTGCCCCATCGACATATGCCTTGACCAGCGTCATGCGGTTCTGCGTCAGCGTGCCGGTCTTGTCCGAACAGATGACGGAGGCGCCGCCCAGCGTTTCGACCGCGGGCAGGCGGCGGATGATGGCGTTCTTCTTCACCATGCGCTGCACGCCGATGGACAGCACGACGGTGACGATGGCTGGCAGGCCCTCCGGGATCGCCGACACGGCCAGCGAGACTGCCGTCATGAAGATCTCCATGGCCGGGATGCCGTTGATCAGGCCGACGACGAAGATGATCGCGCACGCCGCCAGCGCCATGATGCCCAGGTACTTGCCCAGCTGCGCCAGCTTCCGCTGCAGCGGGGTCTGGCCCTCGTCCTCATTCTCCAGCAGGTTGGCGATCTTGCCCATTTCGGTGTCCATGCCGGTCGCGGTGACGACGGCGGATGCCGTGCCGTAGGTGATCGAGCAGCCGGAGAAGACCATGTTCGTCCGGTCGCCCAGCGGGGCATCCTCGGCGATGGCGGCCGCGGCGTCCTTCTCAGAGGGCACGGATTCGCCCGTCAGCGCGGATTCCTCGCTCTTGAGGCTCGCGCTCTTGAGCAGGCGCGCGTCCGCCGGCACGAAGTCGCCCGCCTCGAGATGGATGATGTCGCCGGGCACCAGTTCCGCGGCTTCGATCACGCGCTCCGCGCCATTGCGGACGACGCGCGCGTGCGGCGCGGAGAGGTTTTTCAGCGCATCGAGCGCTTTCTCGGCCTTGTTTTCCTGGAACACGCCGATCGCGGCGTTGAGCACGACGATCAGCAGAATCAGCACCGGCTCGAAGAACTCGCCGGTATCACCCTCCACGCAGGCGACGATAAACGAGACGACCGCCGCCGCAATCAGGATCAAGATCATGACGTCCTTAAACTGTTCGAGGAATCGCACGAGCAGAGATTTCTGCTTTTTCTCGCGCAGGCGGTTTTCGCCGTATTGGGCGCGCTTGTCCTGGACTTGCTGTTCGTTCAGGCCGCGCACCGGATCCGTCTTGAGCGTCCGGACCACTTCGTCCACGGCTTGATGGTGAAAGGTCAACATCGGTCCCTCCTTTAAAATAGTTCGGCTATTATACCATAGAATTTTGGCAATCGCAACGGTTTCATGCGTTTTTTTGGAAAAAAAGCATCTCCGGGCGTCAACGACTGTGCCGGAGATGTGCATAAAAGAGAGATTTGTTGAATCACTGGTAAAAAATACAGACTATGGGTCATTGGGAAAGCCGGCGGGGCGGATTCCCTCTTCCGTTACGGATCGAGGATGCCCATCACGACGATGCCGACGGCGGCGATGGCGATGGCGATGTAGTGCTTCTTCGAGAGCTTCTCCTTCAGGAAGATGCGCGCCCAGAGCACCGAGACGAGGCAGTAGCAGGAGATGATCGGCGCGGCGCCGACGGTGTTCGCGGCGATGGCGTAGACGTAGGCCAGCTGGCCGGCGGTCTCGCACGCGGCAGCGGCGAGCTTCGGGCCTTCGCGCGGGATCTCGAGCTTCTGGCGGCGCACGCCGAGCACGTAGACCGCGGCCACGACGCCCATCGCGAGGAACGTCAGCTCGTAGGCGGTGTTCGCCACGGCCTCGTCGAGCGTCTCGAGGATGATCGAATCGGCCACGGTGCCGGCGGCGTCGAGCACGCAGTAGAGGATCGGCAACAACAGCGCGAGGAAGCTCTTCGCGTAGCGGACGTTGGCCTCCTGCTGGCGCGCGGCGCGGATCTCCTCATCCTCGCGCGCCTCGACGATGCCCAGCATCAGCACGCCCGCGGCCATCGCGAGGATGGCGAAGATGCCCAGCGGCAGCTCGACGCCGCCCACTGTCAGCGAGGGGATCGGCTCGCTCCGGAAGATCAGGCAGAACAGCGCCGCCATCGCGCCGGAGGTGTTGCAGATCGGCGAGGAGATGGACAGTTCGATGTACCGCAGGCCGACATAGCCGAGCACCATCGACAGGATGTACAGCGCCGAGGCGGGCAGGTAGGCGATGATGTCGCCCATCGTGAGCCGGACGCCCTCGACAAAGATCGTGTAGGCTGCGTGCAGGCCCATCACCAGGCCGACCGCCATGACCATCTTCCAATGGCTGTAGCGGTCGTCCGGGCGCGAGCCCATCTTGCTGAACAGATCGGAGCCGCTCCAGCAGAACATTGCCGCGAGCGCGAGCAGAAACCAGTTCATTGAAAATTTCCCCTTCGTCAGTTGTAGAATCGGCGCGCTTCATGGCCGGTCTTCGGCCGCGCGCCTCAGAGCGCGACGATGCCCGCCTCGACCATCTTCTGAAGCGACATCAGGATGCCGAGCTTGGCGTGGTACCACGTCAGTCCGCCCTGAAAGAACACCGCGTAGGGCGGGCGCAGCGGGCCGTCGGCGCTCAGTTCGATCGATGATCCCTGCACGAACGCACCGGCCGCCATGATGACGTTTGAATCGTAGCCCGGCATTGGCGACGGCTCCGGACGGACGTAGCTGTCCACCGGCGCGGCGGCCTGAATGCCGCCGCAGAATGCGACCATTGCCTCCGGAGAGCCGAGCTCCACCGCCTGGATGATGTCGTAGCGCGGCTCGGTGCCATTCGGCACGACGCGGTAGCCCAGGCGCTCGTAGAGGTTCGCGGCGAAGATCGCGCCCTTCAGCGCGCCGGCGACGACCGTCGGCGCGAGGAAGAAGCCCTGATAGAGCGCCGGCATCACGCCGAGGTTCGCGCCGACTTCCTGTCCCAGTCCGGGCGCGCTCAGCCGGTAGGCGCAGCGCTCGACGCACTTCTTCGCGCCGACGATGTAGCCGCCGATGGGCGCCAGCCCGCCGCCGGGGTTCTTGATGAGCGACCCGACCGTCATGTCCGCGCCGACGTCGGACGGCTCGATGGTCTCGACAAATTCGCCGTAACAGTTGTCCACCATGCAGATCAGATCCGGCTTGACCGACTTGACGAACGCGATCAGCTCGCCGATCTGCTCGACGGAGAAGGTCGGCCGCGTCTGATAGCCCTTCGAGCGCTGGATGGTGACCAGCTTCGTCCGCTCGTTGATGGCGGCGCGGATGCCGTCGTAGTCGAACGTACCGTCCGGCCTGAGGTCGACCTGACGGTAAGTCACGCCGTATTCCATCAGCGAGCAGGGGGACGGCCGGATGCCGATGACCTCCTCGAGCGTGTCGTAGGGCCGGCCGACGGGCGAGAGCAGCTCGTCGCCGGGCAGCAGATTGGCCGACAGCGCGACCGTCAGCGCGTGCGTCCCGCAGGTGATCTGCGGGCGGACGAGCGCGGCCTCGGCGTGAAAGGCGTCGGCATACACGCGCTCGAGGCAGTCGCGCCCGACGTCGTCGTAGCCGTAGCCGGTCGTCGCGGCAAAGCACTGGGCGCTGACGCGGTTCTTCTGCATCGCGCCCACGACCTTCGCCTGGTTGTACTCGGCCACGCGGTCGATCGCATCGAAGCGCTCGCGCAGCCCCTCGAGCACCTCTTCGCCGAACGCGAACACGTCCGGCCGCACGCCGAGGGATTCGTACATCGTTTCCATTTGCATTGTCTTCGCTCCTTTGGTCATTCAGAGGGTTCGTCGAGGCCGTCGAGCACCTGCTCGGCCACGTCGCGGATTACATCCGGCCGCGTGACGACCAGCCCGTGGCGGTCGTCGCCGAGCACGAGCAGCGTGTCGCCCGGCTTGATGCCGAAGCGCACGCGCGCTTCCTTCGGGATCACGATCTGTCCCTTGTCGCCGACCTTGACGGTGCCGAACACATGCCGTCCGCCCGCCTTGCCGAGTAGGTGTTTTCCGCTGGCCATGCCGCACCTCCGCTGTGCGAATTCCCACTTTTCCAACATGTGGGAAAGTATAGCACGGATCGCAGGCGGATGCAAGCGCATCGTGTTAAATCGTGGGCGCCCGCCTGCACAAATTGAGTTTCGGAAAATGGCGCGGTTCTGCGCGCTGCGGGCCGCCTGCCCGGTGAAGGCCGCGGGTAAAACCGACGCGGGGCGAAGGACGGATGCCCTTCGCCCCGCGCGAAAAAGGGGGAGTTTGGCGGATCACTCTCCCGTCCGGGCGAAGAGCACGGAGTCGTCGCCCTCGGGATAGACGCGCACGTTCTGCGCATAGTTGCCCGCGAGGTTCAGATACCACGATACGCGGCGCTCCATATAGGCGCCCAGTTCGTCGAGGGTGATCTGGCCGTCGTAGTTGGCGTCGGCGTTCATGGCACTCTGGACGCCGCGGTCAATGCTCCAGCCCGCCGCATCGCACAGCGCGCGGGCGAACACCGTGGCCATGCCCTCGTCGCCGTCGTCGGAAAAGCTGATCCGGTAGGAATCCTGGTCGAGCAGCGCGCTGGCGACCACGCGGTACTTGCTGCCGCGGACGCTGGCGGGGCCGACCGTCCCCTGAAACACCGATGTGATGCCGTCGAGCAGATCATCGGCCGAGCCGGCCTCGCCGATCAGGCCGCCGCTCCCGCAGCAGTCGATCAGCAGTACGATTTCGCCGGGAATGGCGCGCAGCTCGCGCTCGAGGTCGGAGGCGGAGAGCACCGAGCCGTCCGACATGACGAAGAACGTCATCCCCGCGCGGTAGAATCCATGGCAGGTGATGTAGACCAGCGAGAGGTCGGTTTCGGCCGCATCGGCGAACGCACTGCGGATGGCGGCGACCACATCGTCGCGCGGCGCATCCAGGAGCGTGGAGATGCTGAAGCTCTCGCCGTCGAAGGAAGCGGTCTCCAGCAGGCTCTTGATGCTGTTGACGGAGCGGATCGAGCCGGGACGCAATTCGTCGACCGTCGAGGCGTAGTTCTGCTCGCCGATCAGCAGCGCGCGGTAACGCCGCGGCGCGGGATCGACCGTCACGAACACCACGTCGGTCATGCCGCCGTCGGCCGTCACGGCGACGACGCGCGCGCTTCCCTCGCCGACGGCGGTGATCCGGCCGCGCCGGTCGACGGTGACGACGCTCTCGTCCTCGGTGATGAACGTCAGGCCGCGGTTGGTCGCGTTTTCCGGAATCAGCTGCGGGGACAGGCTCGCGGTGTCGCCGACCTCCATCGCCAGCGAATCGAAGGCGAGCGCGATGCCCTCCACCGCCACCTCGGTGACGGTCACAGTGCAGGTTGCGCGTGCGCCGCCGTAGGCGTAGGCCGTGACCGTCGCGGCGCCGGACTGCCGCCCTTGCAGGGTGCCGTCCGGCAGCACGGCGGCGACCGTGGGATCCGAGCTGTCCAGAAACACCAGCGGGCAGACGCCGGCCGGCAGCGTCTCGGCGATCAGCGATGCGGACGACCGGCCCTCGAGGGTCAGCTCGCTCGCCGACAGCCGCACCGATTCGGGCAGGTCCGTCACGGCGCTTCGCAGGCAGCTGAGCAGATAGGAGCCGGTCTCGTCCGGGCCCGCCGCGACGCGCACATAATAGCGCTCGCCCGATGTGAACTGTGCGCTGAGCACGCCGGAACCGCTCGCCAGCGCCTCCGATTCGGCCAGCAGGCGGCCGTTCGCGTCGAACAGCCACAGCTGCGGCGCAATCGCATCCTCCGGAGCCGCCGCCAGTATGGCCGCGCCGCTGCGCGCGGCGTCGATGGCGTACCAGTGCACGTCGCCGGCGCGCGCGATCATCTTGGAATAGCTGTCGCCATCCTCGATCTCCAGCGGCATGCTCCACGAGCGGCTGAGCGTCTCGCGCGCGATTTCCACCCGCGCCGCGCCGGATCCGCTGAGCACGAGCTCGTAGGTCGTGCCCGCGTTCAGGCGGCAGGTGAACAGGCACAGCGCGCCCTCGCCCTCCGCGACGGTTTCGCCGTCGAGCCGGATCTCCGCCCGCGCGGCCGCCCCCTCATTTTCCGGAAACAGATAGACGCCGTACTGGGCGTTTGCCGATGGCGTGAAGGAGAAGGCCGGCGCGTCCCCGAGCGATACCTGCGTCAGCGCGCCCACCGAAATGACCTGAGCGCCCTGCGAAGGCGATTCGCCGGACGCAACAAACACGCCGGACAGTACGCCCGACGCGATCAGCAGCAGAAGCGCGCCCAGAAACAGGCGCCGCAAAACTTTCGTCATCGCATCTCAAGTTCCATTCGTATCCACAGGGGCCTGTCCCGCGCCCTTCCGAGGGGCGCCGCGCCGGTTCGGAAAGCGGGCCGGCGCGGCCCCGGGGCAGATCCCGCCCCGCCAGCGGGATCTCAGACTGTCAAAAACCCAAGGGAGCGCGCGAGGGCCGATGCCCTTTCGCATGATGGCCGTTCCCACCGGCGGGATCTGCGGCGTGGGCGGCGGTCATTCTATGGTGAGGTAGGTGGAGAGGACGTAGCCCTCCACTTCCGCAGTGCGGATTCGCACCCAGCCCTCATCGTCGGGCTCGCCGCAGACGATCACCTCGCGGCCGTCGGCAAAGCGGTCGAGAATGCGCGCGCTGGTCGAAGGCGATTCACGGATGTTGAGCGTCGAGGACGCGTCCTCCAGCGTCACCGTGGCGTAAGTCTCGCCGTCCTCCAGCGCGGGCAGCGGGGCGGGCGTCGGCGTGGGCGTGGGATCGGGGCGGGCGTATCCGGCGGTGACTGGAAGCGCGTCGAGCGCGGTCAGCTCAGGCGTCTGCCAGTCGATGCGCTCGAGCGCCATGCCGGGATAATAGAAGCCGAGGATCTCCTGCCAGGTCGCGCCGTATTCCGCGGCCATCCACTGCGCGCCGCGCTGGCTCATGCCGACGCCGTGGCCGAAGCGGCGCATCTCCAGCGTAAAGCTGTCCTCGCCGGTCACGACGGTGATCAGCTCGTAGTCGCTGCTGTTCAGCCCGATGGACAGGCTGTCCTTGATCTGGTCGTAGACCGAGAGGTCGACCTCGATCGTGCGCGCCTCCCAGATCATCTCGGGCGTGGGCGAAGGGGACGGCGTGGGCGAAGGGGTCGCCGAAGCCGAGGGAGCCGGAGTTGCCGTGGGCGTCGCGGACGGGGTGGGCGCCGAAGCGGGCGACGCCGTGGGCGCGGCCGAGGGGCTCTGCGACGGTGCGGGGGACGAAGCCGGCGAGGGCGACGGGGTCGCCGTCGCCGCGGGCGTCAGCACGCTCACGTCGAGCGTGAACTGGAGCGTCCGGTACATCCGGCTGCCCTCGACGGCCGGATCGGTTGGCTCGATGGCCGAGATGCCGTTGAGCGTCCATTCGCCGTCCAGCTCATCTGCCAGCGCGGCCTCCAGCATCTCGCGCAGCGCGGCGCAGTCGGACAGGTCGGCAGAGAAGGTCACCGAATTGACGAGGCTATAGGGGTTTTCGAGATCGTAGGGATCGTCCTTCCGCTCGATGTAGCCGTAGTCGCCATCGCCGCCCCAGATGTCATTGGGCGTGGCGATCTGGCCGCCGTTGCTGGCCGTGTAGTAGCAGCCGGCGAACGTGCCGTTGTAGGTACCGACCACGCCGCGCGTGCCGTCGACCGCCGCGATGACGTTCTGGTATTCGGCGTCGTAGCCGTAGAACACCTGGTCGGCAGTCGTGTCCACGACGTCATAGTCGCGCCCGCCGGAGGCGTACTTGCGCTGCATCGCATAGGTGCGCGCCGCCACCGCCTGCGCTTTCAGCGCTTCAATTGGAAAGGAATCGCTCATCTCATAGGCGACCACGCCGTAGAGGTATTCCTCGATGTCGATGGCGAGCACCGCGCGCAGCGCGCCGTTCTCCACGGACACGCTCAAATCGCCGCAATAGAGGTTTTCGCGCTCCGACTGCGCGATGTACAGGCCGTTTTCTTCGCCGTCCGCGGCCGCGTGGCGCGTCAGCGTGACCGAGCTGCCCATGTCGATGGTCAGTCCGCCTGCGCGAAGCCAGACGTCGCCGTCCTGTGCAAACAGCGTGACCTCCGAGCCGCGCTCAAACCGGAAACCGGCGTCGCTCTCCACGGCGTATTCGCCGGCCATGCGCAGGTCGATGACCTCCGGCGCACCCAGCGAGCGCAGCAGCACCCGGATGACGCCGTCGTCTTCGATGGCGGAATCGACGACCGAATTGGGCGCCGGCGTAGCGGTGGACGCGGCTTCTTCCGCCCCTGCGGGCAAGCCCGCCACCAGTGCAAACGCCAGCAGAACCGCGATCAATCTATAGATAGAAATTCTTATGGAACGAAACATTGCAAACCTCCTGTGCGGGCGGCCAACCCCGAAATCTGTCCGACAGCAAGATTCTTGCCGGAAATTGGAAGTTCAAACCGCCGGTAGGAAAAATATTCGCCGTGCCTGAGCCGCCTCCCGTCCAGAGGGATTTTCCCGAAACGATTTTCCAAAGCGCAAAGCGGCCTACGCCAGCAGCGTCTCCTCGATGAGCGAGAGCGTCAGCAGCACGAGCACGCCGAGCATGACGTAGCGGACGAGGCGCGCGCCGCGCATCAGCGCGAGCTTGGAGCCGAGCCAGCCGCCGGCGATGGAGAAGGCCACGGCGGGGACGGCGAGGGGATAGAGCACGTCGCCGGCCAAGATGCGCGTCGCCAGCGAGGCGACGTTGCTGGCGAGGTTGACGGGCTTGGCGGTGGCCGAGGCGGTGACCATGTCCATGCCGGTCAGCCAGCTGAACAGCAGGATCAGAAAGGTGCCGGTGCCGGGGCCGAAAAAGCCGTCGTAGAAGCCCATGGCGAGTCCGATGGGCAGGCAGAGGACGAGGTCGCGGCGCGTGCGGGGGCGGGAAGTCTCGCGGACGTCCCGGCGCACGAGCACCAGCACGCCGACCACCGGAATGGCGACGATCATGAAGGCATTCATCGCGTCGCTGCCCAGCGCCATGGCTGCGCGCGTGCCCAGCACGGAGCCGGGCGCGGCCATCGCCGCGGCGATCAGCGCCGGGGCGACGAGCAGTTTTCCGCCGCGATAGTAGCGGATGGTCGCCATCAGGGTGCCGAAGGTCGAGGACAGCTTGTTGTTGCCCGACGCAAGGTCGAAGTCCAGCCCGGCCATGGTGTACGCGGGCAGCGAGATCAGCCCGCCGCCGCCGCTGATCGCGTCCACGCACGATGCGAGAAAGACCAGCGGCAGTACGATCAAGAACATCGAAGCGGTCAGTTCCACCGCGATTCGCCTCCAATTTCCCGGCTCGCGGGCGGGCTGCGCCCGGTGAAAGTCCCCGCATACAACCATTATACCAGAAACCTGCGCGCACATTTCGATAAAAAAGGGGCTTTTCCGCGCGAATGTGGTGAAATTTCGACGAAATGGAGAGGCCGGTTGCATGGATGCGCCGACATGGATATAATAAAATAGGGTTTTTCTTGAAACTTGAACGCCAGGACAGGGGGTGCGGAGATGAGCAGCGAGGCCTATGAACTGACCGCAATGACCGCCCGCTATGTGTTCGCGGCGCTGATGCTGTGGATCGTCTGGCGCGCCTGCCGCGGCGCGTGGATCGACAGCCGGCGCGCGGCGCGGCTGCGGCGGCTGTCGCCGATGACGGGATTGTGCGGCGAGATGGTCGTCGTCGAGGGCGAGGGTCAGGCCCGGCGGGGAATGCGCTATCCGGTCATCCGCGAGGGGACGATCGGCTCTTCCCGCCGCGCCGACATCCGCATCCGGCACGCCTCGGTGCGCCGCCGCCACGCCTATTTTCAGCTGACAGAAGCGGGTCTCAGCGTGCGCGGGCACGCGGGCGCGCGGCTGCGCGACGGGGACGGCCACCTTGTCCGCGAGCTGATGCTGGTCGACGGCGATGCGCTCAGCGTGGGCAATATCCGCCTGCTGCTGGTTCTCTCCATGCCCGAGGGCGTGCAGATGCCGGAGCGCGAGGAGCGCGCCGCCCGGGAGCCGGATGATCTGTTCGACGCCGCGTATGACGGCGGGGATGCGATCGGGGACGTCCGCCCGCGCCGGGCGCAGCAGCCGTCCGGAGAGTATGCGCACGGCGAAAGGCCGGACGAGTTTGCGCAGGATCGCGAAGATGGAAGGCCGGGCGAGTTTGCGCGGGAGCGCGGCAATGGAAGGCCGGATGAATGGACGCGGGAGCGCGGCGGCGCGGATGTAGACGGCGCAGGGCGCGAGCGGTTTGCGCAATCTGGCCGTCTGGCAGGCGAGGGTTCCATGCGGGAATTCGGCCGTCCGGCGGGCGAGGGTTCCATGCGGGAGTCCGGTCGTCCGGCGGGCGAGGGTTCCATGCGGGAATTCGGCCGTCCGGCGGGCGAGGGTTCCATGCGGGAATTCGGTCGCCCGGCGGGCAATGTTCCCGCGCGCGGCGTCTCGCCAAACGGGCAAGAGGTTCCGAACCGGGGCGGGCGCAATCGCCCCGCGTCAACTTACAGCCGCCCGGACGCAGACCCTCGCCGGCACGACGGCGTGAATGCAGACGCAGGTTCGCTGCAGCGGGAATCCGCTGGGCCGGGGCTGCGCGCCGCAGTGCGCGACGGATTCAACGCCGGGAACTTCAGCGACGCCGAAGCCCGGTACAGAAGGCCAGCGCGGGACGATTTCGACGTGGACGAGACGCTGTACGGCGAAAAGACCGCGTCGGCGCGAGCGAGGGACGACTTCGACGTGGACGAAACGCTGTACGGCGGAAAATCTACGTCGGCGCGAGCGCGGGACGATTTCGACGTAGACGAGACGCTGTATGGCGGAAAATCTACGTCGGCGCGAGCGCGGGACGATTTTGACATTGACGAGGCGCTGTATGGAGATCCGCGCGGGAACGCGCGAGGAACGGGCGGCGGCTCGGAGGCCGACGAGGCGCTGTACGGCGCTCCGCGGCGGAAGAAGCACAGAAGGCGCTGAGCCGAAGGAAATATGCTGACCAGAAGGGCAGGTGGATGGATTGGGCAAGGTGGAAAAGATGCGCCGCGCGCTGATGCGGTCGAATACGCGGCTGCTGTTGTCGGGCGTGCTGGTGTTTCAGCTGCTTGCGATGGCGCTGGTGGCGTTTAAGGACGAGACGGTGAGCGTACAGGCGCTGGTGCTGGCGGCGGCGCTGCCGCTGGCGACGCTTATGGTGGTCAACCTCATGGGAAAGCTCTGGCCGGTCGACCGGGCGATCCTGATCCTGGTGCTGCTGCTGGTGTCGATCGGCATCATCACGCTGTCGGGCATCGCGCGCTCGGAGGTCACGCCGCGCACGCAGGCGATTTACGCGGTGGCCGGACTCGTGGCGATGTTTGCCGGCGCGGCGTTCGTGCGCGCGTGGAAGAGCTGGAAGAAGTTCGCCGTGCCGCTGGCGGTCCTCTGCCTGCTGGCGCTCGCGTCGCCGTGGGTGCTGGGCTCGTGGTATCAGGGCGCGCGCAACTGGATCACCATCATCCCCGACGTGCTGACCGTTCAGCCCTCGGAGTTCATGAAGCCGGTGCTGGTGGTCGTGCTGGCGGCGGGCTTTGCCAACCGGCCGAGGTTCGTGCGCTGCCTGCCGGCGATCGGCTTTGCGGCGGCGTGCTGCGCGATTTTGCTGTCCGAGCGCGACCTCGGCGCGGTGCTGCTGTACTTCCTGACGACGGTGTTCATGTACTACGCGGCGACGTCGAACGCGCTTTTGACGCTCGCCGGACTGGGCATGGGCTGCGTGGCGGCGGTGATCGCGTATCACGCGTTTCCCTATGTGCAGGATCGAATCGCCATCTGGATCAACCCGTGGAGCGACCCGCAGGACACCGGCTATCAGCTCGTGCAGGCGCTGATCGCCATTGGCTCGGGCGGGCTGTTCGGCATGGGGCTTGGGCTGGGCAGCCCGACCAACATCCCGCTGTACCATTCGGACTTCATCTTCGCCTCCATGGCGGAGGAATTTGGGCTGATCTTCGCGGTGTGCGTGCTGGCGGTGTACGCCATCATCGTGCTGCGCGGCCTGATCGTGGCGATGAACGCGCGCACGAGCTTCCACTCGCTGACGGCGTTCGGGCTGGTCGTGCTGCTGGGATTGCAGACGATGCTGATCGTCGGCGGCAACACGAAGCTCTTGCCGCTGACCGGCGTCACGCTGCCGCTGATTTCGGCGGGCGGATCGTCGCTGGTGAGCACGATGCTCTCGATGGGCCTCCTGCTGGGCATCTCCTCGATGAATGCCGAGGATGAGGCGCGCGACATCGAACAGCTGGCGCTCAAGGAGGAGGTGTCGCTGTGAAGGAACTGCGAAGGAACATGCGCCTGGTCGGCGCGCTGGTCGTGGCGGCGTTTCTGACGCTGTCGGGCTGGTTTGCGCTGACGGTGTTTGAACAGGGTTCGATCTGGGCTTCGAACAGCTACAACACGCGCCTGACCGCCACCGGCGCGCAGCGCGGCGACATCACCGACCGCGACGGCGTCGCGCTGGCCACCACGCAGGACGGCGAGCGCGTCTACCTCGAGAACACCGCGGCCCGGCGCGCGCTGGCCGCCACCGTGGGCGATACGGCCGGCATGTCCGGCACGGGGATCGAGGGCTACTATTCTTCGCAGCTGCTGGACATCTCCGGCTCGCTGATCGAGCGGCTGAGCGCGCTGTTCAACGGCACCGAGCGCAAGGGCAGCAGCGTCAAGCTGACGGTCGACGCGCAGCTGACCGCTTACATATCCTCGATCTTCCCTTCGGGCTATCGCGGCGCGGTGTGCGTGCTCAACTATGAGACCGGCGAGATCCTCGCGATGGTCTCCAAGCCGGACTACGATCCCTACGATGCCGCCGGAGAGGACGTCGAGGACACGGCCTATCTCAACCGATGCCTTCAGGGATTGTACACGCCCGGCTCGGTGTTCAAGATCGTCACGCTCGCCGCGGCGCTCGAGCACGACCCGAACGTGCTCAGCCAGACGTTCGTCTGCTCCGGCGAATGGAAGTACGAGGGCGGCAGCATCGTCTGCGCGGGCCGGACCGCCCACGGCACGATCGACCTCGAGACGGCGTTCGCGCGCAGCTGCAACGTGACCTTCGGCAAGCTCGCCTATCAGCTCGGTCTCGAGCGGCTCCGCGAGACGGCGGAGGCGCTGGGCTTCAACGAAAACTTCAAGTTCAGCGACTTCGCGCTGTACAATTCGCAGTTCCCGACCGAGATCGGCAACACGTCCGACCTCGTCTGGTCGGGCATCGGGCAGGGCACCGTGCTGGTGACGCCGATGCACATGGCGATGATCACTTCGGCCGTGGCCAACGACGGCGTGATGATGCAGCCGTGGCTGGTCGAGCGCATTGCGACGGAGAGCGGCACGGTGACGAAGTCCGGCTCGGCGCAGGCGTGGAAGCAGGTGATGTCGGCGCAGACCGCGCAGATCATCCAGCAGTATATGTACACGACGGTCGAATCCGGCACGGCGACGCGCGCGCAGATCAGCGGCGTCCGCGTGTGCGGCAAGACCGGCTCCGCCGAGACCAGCGACGACAAGACCGTGGAGACCAACTCGTGGTACACCGGCTACATCGACGACGGCGCGCACCCCTACGCGATCGCCGTGGTCATCGAGCAGGGCGGCGCCGGCTCGCGCCTCGCCTCCGAGCTGGCGTCGGACGCCCTCGCCGCCGCGATTCAGATGGTCGGCTGACGCTTGAAGGGTCGATAGAGGCTGGCGGAAAGCCGATGCGCAACCGCTCCTCAGCTCGGCGGGGCGGGGAAGGCGCGCTGGGTCTTGAGGCTGGAGAAGCGCGGCGGTTCAGATCCCTGATTCGGCGCGGCGGGCGGTTCAAAGTCATCGGCTTGTTGGGAATGATTTGCAGTTTGTTCATATCCGGTTCATGTGCGGCTGATAGAATAAAGCCATCGAAGGGAACGAGCCTTCTTCATAAATAGATCACTGTCCCGCCTCGCGCGTCAGACTGGCGCCGCGCAGGCGGGACAGACAATTTTGGCGGCATGGCCGTGAAACCTCTTCCGGAAACCTCCGCGCAGCCCGTTGCGCGCGGGCGGGAGGGGCGCAGGCGGCTCCTTTATGGCGGAGCTTTCCCGATTCAAACGCCTTTCGCGATCGAGCGGCGGACGGCGCTATGACAGGCGCGCGGGGATGACGAGCTCGACCCGCAGGCCTCCTTCCGGGCGGTTGGCGAGGGTGAGCGCGTACTTTCCGGCGGAGAAGAGCTCCAGCCGCTGGCGCACGTTCATCAGGCCGTAGCCGGATCTGGCCTGTTCCTGCACAAGCCCCGGGCCGTTGTCCAGAACGGTCAGATGGAGCATGCCGTCCTTTGAGGAGGCGTAGATTTCCATGAGCGCGCCCTCCATTTTCTTGCGCTTGCAGAGGCCGTGCAGCAGGGCGTTTTCGACCAGCGGCTGGAGCGTCAGCTTCGGGATCAGGCACGGCTCCGCTTCTTCCGCCACCGTCCATGAGACGCTGAATTCATGGTCGAACCGCTCGGATTGCAGCGAAAGATACGCCTTGACCAGCGAGACCTCATCGCGAAGGGGAATGATGTCCCGCCCCTTGCTCAAGCTCATCCGGTAGTAGTAACCCAGCGTCTCGATCATGTGCGAGACGTCCGGCGCGTTCGCCTCCAGCGCCATCCAGTTGATCGTATCCAGCGTGTTGTACAGGAAATGCGGGTTGATCTGCGCCTGCAGTGCGCGCAGCGTGGCCTCGCGCTCGCGCAGCTGGGCGTTGTAAGCCTCTTCGCGCGCATGCGCCGCGGTTTCCAGCAGTTCCGAGATATGGCGGTTTAACTGAAACAGATCCTTTGGCTCGCGGTTCTGGATGGAGGCGATCTGCCCGGACTCCTCCAGCGAACGCTGGATGCCGGCGATTTGCCGGCGCACGCCGCGGGCATACGAGGCAAAGGCCAGCGCCGCCGTGCCGAAGGCGCTGAACAGCGCCATGGCCAGAATTGCAATGAACATGGCCGGGCGAAGCAGCTGGGAATTCGCAAAGAGCGCGCGGCGCGGCAGCACCGCGACGAGCGTCCATCCGCTCCTGCCGAGCGGCGCCTTGATGTAGGCCATTTCGCCGCCCTCCGTTCCCAGAAAGCCCGTGTGCGATTCTTCGCCGGCGATGCGGCCCGCCAGCGCCTCTGAGGCCGGCCGGCGTCCATCCTCCAGCATGATTGCGCCCAAGGCATCGATCAGGAAGACGCTGCCTTCAGACTCGCTGCCCGGCAGCGACAGCGCACCGATGACGTCCCGAAGCCGCTCGGCATGGACGTCGATGATGACGAATGCGCCCAGCTGGTCGAATGCGGCCCCTCTGAGCGCGAGGCAGTAGGAGAGCACGCTGTCCTGAAAGCCGAGCGTCGAGACCTCGTGTTCGCCGACCCAGTAGCCGCCCCACCGGCCGTCCCGGTATTCCGGCAGCGATTCGACTTCGGACAGGGGATAGAAGTTGACCCGCTCGCGCGAGAGCATCTTGGCGCCGCTGATGTACATGCGCATCAGCGCGACGTCCTCGCGCGCCATCGCCGAAGCGGCCACATCGCGCAGCTGTTCGATGTCCGTGAGCTGGTTTTCCATGCTCTCTTCCTCCTCGCTCCGCCAGATCGCATCGAGCACCCGGCTGTCCGATGCGACCATCTGGGAGAGCGCCTCGATGGAGCGCATGCGGTCGGTGAGGTTGATCGCCGTCTGCGCGACGGCCTGTTCCGTGGAATCCAGCACCTCGGATTCCACGCGGCTTTGAAATGTCTGGCTGATCGCGTAGGCCGACAGGCCGCCGATGACGAACAGCACCAGAATGCCCACGAACGTGATGGGCCGTTTCCACATCATGACAGCGCCTGCTTTCTGTAATCCTTCGGCGTCATGCCCGTCATTCGCTTGAACAGCCGCGCAAAGTGCGCCTGCTCGTGATAGCCCACGCGCACGGCGATTTCATAGATCATGTCGTCCGTCTCCCGCAGCAGACGCATCGCCTCGCGCATCCGGGCGGCGGTGATCGCGTCGCCGATCGTCTTTCCCGTCTCCTGCTTGTAGAGCATGCTCAGGTAGGAGGGCGAATAGTGCAGCTGCTGGGCGATCATCTCGATGGTCAGCTTTTCCGAAAGGCGGGCCTCGATCACGCCGTGCACTGCGTCCGCCGTGCCACCGCGCGCGGCGCGCAGCGATTCCATGCGCCCGCAGGCGCGGCCGACCAGCTGCAGCAGCGATGCCTGCAGCGCGTCCAGCGTGCCGGCGCTCTGCGCCTCGGAGCAGAAGGGCAGGGCGAGCCCGGCCTGCGCGCCGCAGCTCTTCAGCGCCGCCTCGACCGAAAGCGCGATCTGCATGCACAGCGTCCGGGCGTCCTCCATGTCCTTGCGCTGCCGGACGCGGTCGAGCGCCTCGAGGATGCAGCGCTCGAGCGCTTCGCGGTTGCCCGCGCGGAGGTGCTCTTCCAACAGCTCCGGCATCTTCAGCGGCATCGTGCACGGCGGGCGGTCTTCCTCGGGGTCAAAGAAGAGCACCCGGCTGCCGCTCAGGAAGAAGCGGTTCTGCAGCGCGGCTCGCGCCGAAGCGATCCCGTTGGCGAAGTCCGCGGCGCTTTGCACCGCCGCGCCGATGCCGGCCGACGCGCAGACGGCGTCCTCCTTCCGCTGCGACAGCCGCGCCAGCAGATTTTCCAGCCTCCCCGGAAGGGCTTTGGCTTCGGTGCCGTCCGCCGGTTGGATCAGCACGTCGATTTCCCGGGCGCAGACGCAGGTCAGCGCGCGGGGAAATCCCTCGCGGATGGCCTCGCACAGCGCCAGCTGCGCGAGGTTTTCTTCCAGTTCGGAGCTGTCGATGCCGAGGACCAGCGGCACCATCGGGAGCCGCGCGTCGAAGGGGATCTTGAGCTGTTCGATGCGCTGCAGGATCTCCCGCTCATTCGTCCACCGGCCCTGCCACCAGTCGCAGAGAAAGCGCTCCTGCAGCAGGGGCAGGCTCTTTTCCAGCAGGCTCTGCATCCGGCTCTGGGCGGCGGAAGTCCTGGCCCGTTCGTCCAGCTTGGCGGTCACCTGCCGGATGACGCGCTCGACTTCCTGCAGGCGGATCGGCTTGTAGACGTAATCGACCGCCTTGAGGCGCAGCGCCTCGCGGATGTATTCGCTGTCCGAATAGCCGCTGATGAACACGACTTCCAGCTCGGGCAGGATTTCGCGCGCCTTTGTGCTCAGCTCCAGCCCGCTCATCCTGCGCATCTGGACGTCGGTCAGCAGGATGTCCGGGCGCATCTGTTCGAGCATGGGCAGCGCCGTCTCTCCGTCGTCCGCCGCGCCGCAGGGCTGGATGCCCAGCGAAGCCCAGTCGATGTGGCTGAGCAGTCCTTCGCGCACGCGGCGCTCGTCGTCCACGATCAGCAACCGGTACATTTGCGCATTCCCCCTTTTTCCGCGCAACCCGGGCGGGCCCGCATTGCCACACTATTCTACTATATGCCCGTCTGAAATGTCTATCATAAATTTGAGCATTTTGGCCGTTTGCCATACAATGCCAGCCAAATCAGGTGGATTTGGCAAAAAATCAAAGAATCATCACATATTCATTTGGGGCGGCCCCGTGATATACTGAGGCTGTCAAGGAGGGGTGCGCGTGGAAAAGACGAGCGTCCGGAAGCCATTCCGGCAATATTTCAAGGTGAATTATGCGCTGTATCTGATGTCGGTTCCGGGACTGATCTATGTGATCGGCTACAAATTTCTCCCGCTGATCGGATTGCAGCTCGCGTTCAAGGACTACGACATGTTCGCCGGAAACGGCCTGCTGGATTCGATGCTGAAGAGCCCGTGGGTGGGGCTGAGCTATTTCGAGAGCATCTTCGGTTCCGATCAGTTCTGGCGCCTGCTGCGCAACACGGTGTCGATCAGCGTATTGAAGATCGCAATCCTCTTTCCGCTGCCCATCCTGCTGGCCGTGCTGATGAATGAAATGCAATCGATGCGCTTCAAGCGCGGCGTGCAGACGCTGATCTATCTGCCGCACTTCCTCTCCTGGGTCATCATCCACGGCATCTTTTCGACGCTTCTGTCCACGAACGGCGTGTTGAACAACTTTCTGACGGCGCTGGGCCAGCCGACCATCTCGCCGTATACCGATTCGGCGCTGTTCCGGCCGCTGCTGATCTTCACCGAGGGATGGAAGGAGACCGGTTGGAGTGCGATCGTGTATCTGGCCGCGCTGACGGCCATTGACCCGCAGCTGTACGAAGCGGCGACCGTGGACGGCGCCAACCGCCTGCAGCGCATGTGGCACGTCACGCTGCCGGGAATTCTGCCGGTCGTCTCGCTGATGCTGCTGCTGCGCGTCGGCAGCATACTGGCCGCCGGAACGGAGCAGATCCTGGCGATGTACAACCCCGCGGTCTACGACGTCGCCGACGTATTGCAGACCTATATCTATCGCGTCGGCCTCGGAAAGATGGATTTCTCCACCGGTACCGCGATGGGACTGTTTGAATCCATTATCGGCTTCGCGCTGACGGTCGGCTGCAATGGGCTGAGCAAGAAGTTCTTCGGAAGGAGCCTGTGGTGAGATGAAGGAAAAGACGCGCCGGATCTCGGTCTTTACGGTTTTGAACTATGCGTTCTTTACGCTGGTCGCGCTGCTGTGCCTGCTGCCCTATCTGCACATCATCGCCAAGTCCTTTTCGTCGAACACGGCGGTCGTCTCCGGCAAGGTTGCCTTCTGGCCGGTGGACTTCGGGCTGGAGGTCTACAAGTACGTCTTTCAGGATTCGCTGTTCTGGAGCGCGTTTGGCAACAGCGTGTTCGTGACGGTGGTCGGCACGCTGCTGTCCATGGTGGTGACCGTCTTTGCCGCCTATCCGCTCTCCAAGCCGGACTTCCGCGGCCGCAGGGTGATTTTGCTGCTGTATGTGTTCAGCATGCTGTTCTACGGCGGAACGGTGCCGATCTATGTGTTCATGCAGTCGCTGGGGCTGCTGAACACGCTGTGGGCGATCATCGTGCCGTTCATCATCTCGCAGTACAACATGTTCGTCATGAAGACGTTCTTCGAGGGCCTGCCCGCGGCCATCGAGGAGTCCGCGAGGATCGACGGGGCCGGGCACATGCGGATTCTGTTCTCCATCGTGCTTCCGCTGTCGCTGCCCTCGCTCGCGACGATCGGCCTATTCTACGCCGTCGGATACTGGAATAATTACTATCATGCCATGCTGTTCATCACCCGGCCGGAGGTCAAGCCGATGCAGCTGTACCTCTACGAGCTGATCAGCACGGCGACGCGGGTCAGCGAGCTGGATCCCGAGATGGCGATGAGCGTTTCCAGCGCGGGCGTCCAGGCGGGTTCGATCCTGGTCGGCACGCTGCCGATTTTGCTGCTGTATCCGTTTGCCCAGAAGTACTTCATCTCGGGCCTGACCATCGGCTCCGTGAAGGGCTGAGCCGCTTTCCATCGAAGCAAAGCGCGTGCGCTTTGAAAATAACGCTATGGAGGGACAACAATGAAACGAGTACTTACCCTGATGATGTCGCTCGCCATCGTGCTCACGCTCGCCATCGGCGGTCTGCCCGCCGCTCTGGCCGAGGAGGAGCTGCCCACGCTCAAGGTGCTGGGTCCCTACTTGAACTTCGATCCCAACACGGATCCCACCGCCATCGCCATCGAGGAATGCACGGGCTACCATGTGGAATACTCGATGCTGCCCGCTGAGAACGCCGATGAAAACCTGCTCTTGCAGATTGCGTCCGGCGAAACCTACGACATCCTCCGCATCTCGCCGGCCCAGTACCGCCAGCTGCTGGAGATGGGCGCGCTGATGCCGCTGGACGATCTGCTCGCCGAGTACGGCCCCAACCTGACCAGCCTGATTACCGATGAAGCCTATGAGCTGGTGCAGAGCGACGGCCAGACCTACGGCATCCCGATGATGGCCGAGCGCGAGGTCATCTCCGCCGCGGTTCAGTACCGCAAGGACATCCTCGACGAGCTGGGCATGGAGGCGCCGACGACGCCCGAGGAATTCCACGACGTGCTGGCGGCCGTGAAGGAAGCCTATCCGGACATGATCCCGCTCTGTCTGGCGGGCGGCATCTGGGTGCCCACGCTGGTTTCCGGCTTCGGTTTCTACACCAACTGGGTGGATCGTGACGGCAAGATCGTCAACTATCAGCAGCTGCCGGAGTATCAGGACTATCTGAATTACATGAAGTCGCTGTACGACGATGGCCTGCTCGACGCCGATCTGCCGATCAACACGACCGTGACGGTCGATGAGAAGTTCTCCTCCGGCCGCGCGTTCGCCGTCTCCTCCGGATGGTACGAGGCATCCACGCAGGTTCCGGCGCTGATGGAAAACCTGCCCGACGCGGAAGTCGCCTATCTGGATCCGCTGTATGACGCGAACGGCAATGCCGGCGTGGCGACCGCCTATGCGCTCAACAACGTGACCTGCATCCCGAAGAATGCCGAGCACGCCGAGGACGCCGTGAAGTTCATGAACGCCAAGCTCGAGTCCGATACCTTCACCTACATCACGCTCGGCACCGAGGGCGAGACCTTCACCATCGATGAGGACGGCAACTACTATCCCATCATGCCGATCTTCACCGAGCTGCGCAACAACGCATGGTGGTATCTGAACAGCTTCGACATGACGCGCTACGGCGACATGTGGATGGCGCGCACCCGCCGCAACGAGGCGCTCGGCGAGGCGTTCGATGCGATCAATGCCAACTTTGACCAGTTCGCCGTGCGCAATCCGGTGGACTTTGCGCCGGTGCTCCCCTCTGTTGCGGAGAACTCCGCCGCGCTTTCTCAGATGGAATCCGACTATCAGATCCAGGTGATGGTCGGCGTGGAATCGCTGGACAACTTCGACACCTACCTGCAGGGCTGGCTCGATGCCGGCGGACAGGCGTGCCTGGACGAGTACAACGAGTGGTACGCCACCACGCAGGCCGACTGACCGAAAAACGATTGGGGCGTCTTTGGACGCCCCATTGATCCGCATCCCACATGTGAAAGAAGGGGAAGAGATATGGAAATGCATTACAGCAGGGAACTGCCCGTCGCCGGAACGTGGGACGTGCTGGTCTGCGGCGCTGGCCCGACCGGAATCGCCGCCGCGGTGACCGCGGCGCGGCAGGGATACGGCGTATTGCTGCTCGAGCGCTATGGCGCGGTCGGCGGCAATCTCACGCTCGGCAACGTCAGCCCGGTCATGGGCGGCGTTGCGCCGGGCACGTTCGCCGAGGAAGTCGACCGCCTGCTCGAAGCGCCCGACGGCGCGACGGGCATCGATCCGGAGCGGGCGAAGATCGAGCTGACGCAGCTGCTGCACCGCGAAGGCGTGACCTTCCGACTGCAGACGCCGGTATTCGACGTGCTGAAGGACGGCGGCGCGGTGATTGGCGTCGTGGCGTCGACGCAGCAGGGCCCCACCGCATTTTTGGGCCGCAGGGTGATCGACTGTACCGGCGACGGCCTGGTGGCCGCGCTGGCGGGTGCGGAGGTCATGATGGGCCGCGAGGGCGACGGCCGCGTGCAGCCGATGTCGCTGATGTATCTGATCGATGGCGTGGATCCCGAATCGACGCTGGTTTGCCGCCACGAGACGGACTACACCGTCATGGAGGACGGGCGCGAATACCTCGCGCTGTGCGAGCAGGCCGCGGCCGACGGCCGCCTGCCGGAGAATGTGACCATTGTCCGGCTGTATCCGACCGGGCGTCCGGGCGAGCGCATGGTCAACGCCACGCAGGAGAACGGCCTGAACCCGCTCTCGGGCGCCGACCTCGAGGCGGCGGAGATCTCGCTGCGCAATCAGATCCGGCAGGTCAACCAATTCCTGCGCACGGAGATCAAGGGCTTCGAGCACATTCGCACGCGCGTTTCCGCTTCGACGATGGGCATTCGCGAGTCGCGCCGCATCCGGGGCAGGGCGATCGTCGAGGATGCCGACGTGGCCGAGGGCCGCACCTTCCCGGATGTGGTCGTTCACCGCGCGGGCTTCTGCTTCGACATCCACAATCCCGCCGGCGGCGGACAGGCGGAGCCGATCGAGGTCGCCCGCAGCGCGCAGGCGCACGACATTCCGATGGGCTGCCTGCAGCCGGCGGGCGTCGAAAACCTGATCGTTGCCGGGCGCTGCATCAGCGGCACGCACCGGGCGCATTCGTCCTATCGCGTGATGAACATCTGCATGGCGATGGGTCAGGCGGCGGGCATGATGGCGGCGTCCTCGCTGGACGCCGGGACGCCCGTCTCCGAAATTCAGGTTGCGGACGTCCAGCGCCGGCTCACCGAGGCGGGCTGCCGGCTGTTCGACTAGGGTGTGTCTCTAAAGGGAGCCGGGTGCAGCTTCGAGCAGATTTTCGTGCAGAGCAAGGATGAGAACCGAAGGTTTACTGGGTATAAATCGAGGTTTGAAGACGAAGCCATGCACGAACAAGATGCCGAAAATGCATCCCGGCGACTTTAGAAACACACCCTAAATTGGCAAGACAACTTTGCGCGCCGTGCGGGATCTGCGGAGGCGTTTCAAACCTCTCCGCGTCCGCACGGCGCCATTTAATGGAAGGAGAATTTCATGAAAGCTGCGTTTCCGCTTCGCGGGCTGGCCATCCACCCGGAAGAATTCGACCGGGAAATGCTCGAAATGTGCACCCGGGCGAAGCTGAATCACCTGAGCCTGCACCCCGTCGGCGGGCCGGGCGCGGCGCAGTCGCTGGAGGACGCGATTGCTGCGCACATGCTGCCGGAAAGCCGGGCGCTTCGGCTGGAGGCGTCGGCGCGGGGCATTGGCCTGGCCTACGAGGCGCATGCGCTGTCCTGGCTGTTGCCGCGGTCGCTGTTTGACCGGCACCCCGAATGGTTCCGCATGGACGAGCGCGGCGAGCGCGTCCGCGAGGTCAACCTCTGCGCGTCCTGCGAGGAGGCGCTGGCCTACGTCGCCGGGCGAATGGAGTGGCTGGCGCGGTTGCTGGACGTTGGCCAGAGCCGGTATTTTTACTGGCTGGACGATGCCGCCGGGACGCCGTGCCGCTGCCCCGACTGCCGCAGGCTCTCGCCCAGCGACCAGCAGATGCGCGTGGTCAACGCCATGCTGACCGGGCTGCGGCGGGCGAATCCCGCCGCCCAGCTGTGCTACCTCGCCTATGGCGATGCGCTGGAACCGCCGCGCCGCGTCGAGCCGCTGCCCGGCGTATTCCTCGAATACGCGCCGTTTCGGCGGGATTTTACCCGGCCGCTGGCCGACCCGGACTGCGCCCAGAACCGCCGGGAAATCGGGCCGCTTCGCGACCTGCTCGCCTGCTTTGGCGCAAAGGGCGCGCGCGTGCTGGAGTATTGGATGGACAATTCCCTCTATTCCGGCTGGAAAAAGCCGCCGAAGCCGCTCGCGCTGGCCGAGGACGTCATGGCGGCGGATCTGGAACTCTATGACTCGCTCGGCTTTCAGGAAATCGTCAGCTTTGGTTGCTATCTCGGCGCGGATTACCGCGCGCTCTACGGCGATCCGCCCATCGAACGGTACGGAGATCTGCTCTATGGAGTTGTGAGAGAATGAGACGGGCGCTTCAAGCGCGGCGGCCATTTCAAGGGAGGATGGAGGAGGGCGCACTCATGCACGTTTGGAAACTGTGCGCTCTGAAGCCCGTAGAGGAGGTTGATGCTTCCGGGGGAAGTCCGATTGCCGTATCCCCAAATCATATAGTCCCGGCCGCGTTCCAACGGCCGGGACTATTCTTGATGGGGAAGGGGATCATGCGCTGCCGAACAGGCGGGTCTGCGTCTCGACGTCGGCGACGCCGGTGGCGGGGAGGCCGTTGTCGGACTGGAATTTCCGGATGGCCTCGACGGTGCTGTCGCCATACACGCCGTCGGCGGGATTGCCTTGGGTGGCGGTCTTGGAATGGCCGTCCAGATAGCCCAGCTCGGCCAGCTTCTGCTGGATGCAGACCACCGACCATGAATAGTCGCCCTTTTTCTGTTCGCGATATTCGACGGCGTATTCCTGCGGCTCCGGCATGGTGGTCTCGAGGGTGGAGATGTCGCTGGTGGCGTTTTCCTCCAGCCCGCACAGCTCGTTGAGCGTGACCAGTTCATAGCCCTGCGAGACCGCATAGGGGATGAATTCCCTGAGCTTCGCCGTGTCGGAATCCGTGGTGTGGAACAGGTAGATCGCGCCCGGCTTGAGGGCTTCCTTGATCTGTTCCATCGTCGCGTCCGAGCCGGAGATCGACCAATCGGCGATCGCCAGATAGCCGAGCTGCTTGAGGTAGTTGTGCGTGCGCTGATCGTACTCGCCGTCGCCGCCCATCAGGCGGAAGAAGTGCTGCTGGTAGTTGACGCCCAGCGCGGCGCTGACCGCGGCGGACTGCTGCCAGATTTCCTTGGCCATCTCCTCTTCGGAAAGGCGGAAGATGCGCGCGTGGCTCCATGTGTGGTTCTCGATCTCAAAACCCATGTCAAACACGCAGACCTTGAGGATGTCGGACATGCCGTCGCGCAGGACGTTCTGGCCGATGGGGAACAGCGTGAGCTTTCCGCCGTTGTTGTAGGCGGTTGCCGCGATCGTCTTGAGGTTTTCCATCTGGAAGCAATCGTCCACCGTGATGGCGATGCGCTTGCTCTCCGTGCTGCCGTGCTTGACCACCGGCAGGTATTCAAAGGACGTCTCCTGCACCGCCGGTTCCTCCGTGGGCTGAGCGGTGGGCGCCTGCGTCGGCTGGGTGGTCGGCTCCGCCGTGGCGGCAGGGGGGATCTCAGTGGGCAGCGCGGTCGGCTGTTCCGCCGGGAGCTGAAGCGTCTGTCCGACGCCCATCGTCGTCACATCGTCCGCTCTGCTGGAATTCGCCGTGACTGCCGCGATGACGACCGCGATGAGCACCATGGCGGCACATCCCACTGCGCCGATCCAATAGATGCGGTTGCTCCGACGGCCGCGCCTTCTATACCGTCTCCTCGCCATATACTGAACCTCCTGAACGCCCTCGCCCAGAGCGGGGCGCGTGATTTTGGGGATGATTCAACCGCCGGGTTTCGTGCCGGCGGCCGCATTTGTTTGAGCATTTATTTGACTTATATATGGCGAATAAAGTTCATTTTGAAACGTTAATTTTTTATAAAATGTCGAACTGTGGCGCAGAGATGAGTTATTCCGCCCCGGCGGAGGGCTGAGGGGTCGCCGTCGCCACGGGTCGGATGGTCGGCGTCGGCCCCGAATTGGCCGGGGCGTCGTCCGCAAACAGGCGGTTTTGCGTTTCGGTCGTGGCGATGCCGGTGCCCATCAGGCCGCACGCGGCCTGAAACTGGCTGATGGCGGAGCTGGTGCTCTCGCCGTAGATGCCGTCGACGCCGTCCTGCGCGAGATAGCCCAGCTCGGCCAGCCGGCTCTGAACCAGCAGCACCTGCCATGCGCGGTCGCCGACGCTCAGCGAAATGCGCACCGGCTCGTAGTCCTGAAGCGCGGGCATGACCTGCGAGAGGATGTCCGTCTCCGAGGCGGTCATGGCGTTGTCCTCGTAGCCGAGGAGTTCGTTGAGCGTGACCATCTCGTATCCCTGATCGGCGGCGAATTCCATAAACGAGATCAGCTTGCGCACGTCCTCCTCCGAGGTGTTGAACAGGTAGATGTTGCCCGGCTCGAGGGAGGACATCAGGTCCTCGAGCGACGTGGCCGACGCGGAGACCGTCCACGTGACGATCGCGTCGTAGCCCAGCTGCTTGAGGTAGGCGTGCGTGCGCGTGTCGCGCGCGCCGGAGCCGCCGTACATGCGGAAGAAGTGCATGTCGTAGTCCAGCCCGAGCACATAGTCGACGGCGATGTCGGCCGACCAGATCTCGACCGCCAGTTCGGTTTCGGACAGCCGGTAGAGCTGGCCGTTGCTCCACGTCCGGTTTTCGACCTCGAAGCCCAGATCCTGCACGCACGAGCGGATGATGTCGTCCATGCCGTCCTCCATGACCGCCTGTCCCAGCGGGAACAGCGTGAGCTTCGCGCCGTAGTGCTGTGCCGCCGCGAGCGCGTAACCGAGGTTGGTCTGATTGGTGCATTCATCCAGCGTGATGGCGATCACGTTCTCGTCGGTCTCGCCGCGGGAATAGACGGGCAGAAAGTCATACGTCGCCTCGGCCGTCCCGGGCGTGGCCGTCGGGCTGGCCTCGGGCGAGGGCTCCGCGCTGGGCGCGGGCGTGGCGGTGTCCAGGCTCAGCGGCGCGGGCGTCGCGGAATTCGCGCCGGACTGCGCGAGGGTCAGCATGGAATTCTCGCGATGCTCGGCAATCCGGGATTGGATGGCGATGGCGGCGCACAGCGCCGCCGCACAGATCACCAGCGCCGTAATCAGAAAGGAATAGACGCGCCCGCTTCGGCTGGACTTCTTTTTGGACATGGGCATACCTCGCACAGTGACAGTATCAACAATTTTAGTATAGCATTCTTTTGATACGCCCATGTGACGAACGCATGAAGAAATCCCGCCGATATTTCGACGGGATTTCGGAGCGCCCAAAACCCCATGGGAGAGCGCGAGAGGGCAAAGCCCTCTCGCAAAAATCGTTTCCCGGCACGGCGTGTACGTCGGGAACGGGTGCTGATTTTTGCGTCGGGAAATCCCATTTCCCAGAGCAAAAATCGCTTCCTTGCACAATTTGCGGCCAGAGTTTTCGCAGAAAACTCAAGCAAATTGTGGTGGGGGTGGCAGTGGCGGGGGAGCGGAGCTCCCCCGTCCACAATCCTCTACGATGCCTTATCCGCCTCGGCGGGGCGGTGGATCGTGAAGGAGAACTCGGAGCCCTTGCCGCGCTCGCTGGTGACCCAGATCTCCTCGTCCATGCGCTTGAGCAGCTCCTTGGCGATGGACAACCCCAGGCCGCTGCCCTTGCCGCTGTGGGCCTTGTCGACCTTGTAGAACCGGTCGAACACATAGGGCAGGTCCTCGTCGTCGATGCCGACGCCGGTGTCGCCGACGGTCAGCACGACCTTTTCGTCGTCCCACGCCGCGCTGACGCGGACGCTGCCGGACTCGGTGTACTTGATGGCGTTGTCCAGCAGGATGATGAGCATCTGCTCGACGCGGTCGGCATTGGCGTAGACGACGGGGCAGTCGGAGAAGTCGGTCAGAACCTCCAGCTCCAGCCCGTGCTCCTTCGCAATGGTGTTGTAGCGGTCGCAGACGTCATAGACCAGGTCGTCCAGCCGGATGCGCGATTTCTGGATCGCCAGCGTTCCGCTCTGCAGCCGCGAAAGCTCCAGCTGGTCGTTGATCAGCCGCGAAAGCCGCATGACCTCGCGCAGGATGATGTCGTAATAGCGCATCCTGTCGGCCTCCGAAGTGACCATGCCCTCCTTCAGCGGCTCGATCAGCGCGCGCATGGCGGTCAGCGGCGTGCGCAGCTCGTGGGAAACGTTGGAAACGTACTCCCGCCGCGTGCGCTCCAGCCGCTCCAGCTGCGTGATGTCGGAGAACAGGCCGACCGCGCCGGCGATGGCGTTCAGTTCGTCAAAGATGGGGGAGATCGTCATCCGCAGCGTCATGTCGCGCACGCTCAGGTTGCGCGTCATGGGCTGGCCGGACTTCATGACCTCGTCGAAGTCGTCCCAGACGGACTTGTCGGGGATGACCTTCATCCGCGGATCAGGCAGGTGGATCACCGGCTTCTGCCGCGTGAACATCCGCTCCAGCGCGGGATTCGTGTGCGTGACGTGGCCGGCGTCGTCGATGGCGACGATGCCCTCGCTCAGGCCGTCGATCATGTGCCTGAGGCGGTTGCGCTCGAGGATGAGCGTGTACATGCTGCGCGAGAGCTGGGTGCTGACGTTGTTCAGCGCCCGGGCCAGTTCGCCGATTTCACCGGGCTGCTGCTCGTCGCCGCGGGCGTCGAGGTTGCCGTCGGCGATGGCGGTGGCGACGTCGCGCAGCTTGGCGATCGGCCGGACGACGGGCAGAAGCAGCCCGTGGGCGAGCGCGACGCCCGCGCCGGCGCCGGCCAGCAGCCCGGCCATCACGCCGATCAGCGCCCACAGCGCGCCGCCGGAACCGGCCGGCAGCATCGCGACCAGCGCCGCCTGCACCGAGCCGTCCGGGGCATAGGCGGGGATGGCCGCCAGCGCGAACGTCTGGCCGTCGATGTGCGCAGTGTCGAGCGTTTCCAAACCTGTCAGCGCGTCCGCCGCCGGGAGCAGGGCCGGTTCGGGCAGCGGCTGTCCGCTCTGCGTCAGGCATTCGCTGCTCGCCTCGCCGACGAGCCACGCGCGGCCTCCCTGGCGCGCAAACACCGCCGCGCCTCCGGAGAGCTGCGCGGCGTCTTCGGCGGCCATTCCGGCCAGCTCGCGCGCCTGCTCAAGCACGCTGGCCCGGGCGGATTCCGTTCCCGCACGCGCGTCCAGCAGCAGATAGACGGGAAATCCTACGGCGACCGCCACCAAGGCGACGATCGCCGTAAAGAGCACTGCGCGCTGAATCAGCACGCTCTGCTTTTTCATGTGTTGACCTCAAATCGATAGCCGACGCCGTACACCGTCTTGAGCGCCCACGGCACGTTTTCCTGCGGCAGCTTCTGCCGGATGCGCTTGATGTGGGCGTCCACGGTGCGGGTATCGCCGAAATAGTCGTAGCCCCAGACGCGGGAGAGGATCTGCTCGCGCGAGAAGACCTGGCCGACGTTGCTGGTCAGCATGTGCAGGATTTCGACTTCCTTCGGCGTGCAGGGAATGACCTTTCCGGCCGCCTTGACCTGATAATTTTCCAGGCTGATCTCCAGCTGCGGCAGGCGAATGATCGTGCTGTCCTCGTCGCTGGCCTTCTCGGAGAAGCGGCGCAGCACGGCCTTGATGCGCGCCAGGACTTCGCGCGGGCTGAACGGCTTGACAATGTAATCGTCCGCGCCCAGTTCCAGACCGAGAATGCGGTCGATCTCCTCGCCCTTTGCGGTGAGCATGATGATCGGCAGCGAGCTGGTCTGGCGGATCTGGCGGCAGACGTCGATGCCCGATACGCGCGGCATCATCAGATCCAGCACCATCATATCGGGATGGAGACTTTCCACCATATCCAGAGCCTGTTGGCCATCGTAGGCGCTCTGGTGCTCGTACCCCTCCGATTCCAGATACAACCCCAGCGACTCATGCACCACCGGGTCGTCATCCGCGATCAGAATAAGAGGATACATAGACATAATATCACCCCGAGAATCACATTTCTATCTTTATTATAACCACATTCCGGGGAAGTTGCAACACTTATTAAAAACTGCCTAAATATTGTCGAAATCGGCCAAGCCCGTGCGCCCCAGCGCCTTTGAGCACCCGCGCGGCCGGATGGAAGAAATTGGCCAGCCTTTGTGGACGGGGGAGCCAGCTCCCCCGCCACGACCACCCCCTACCACAATTTGCTTGAGTTTTCCTTCAGAAAACTCCGGCCGCAAATTGTGCAAGGAAGACATTTTTCTTCCGGGAAATGGGATTTCCCTTCAGAAAAATATCGCAAATCCGACGCACTTGTCGCCGGATTTGATTTTACGGGCTGTTCTGCGTAGCTTTTTTGACAAGTTACCGCCACCCGCTTCCGGCGTTGACTTTTTCAATCCCGGCCTCTATAATGGAGGGAGAACAGCCGCGACCGCCCTGCCGGGGCGGGCGGCGAGGGGGCGTTTTTTGTGGAGCGGATTACCAGCGCGAAGAATTCCGTCGTGCGTGCGATGCGGGAGCTGAAGGACCGGCGCGCGCGCGAAGCCACCGGCCGCATCCTCGTGGAGGGCGAGGTGATGATCCGGGAGGCGCTCGCCTGCGGCCTTCAACCGTTCGACCTGCTGGCGGAGGATCGCTTTGAGGTGCTGGCCGGGGAGATGGCGGCGGCGGGCGCGCGGGCGTACCTCGTACCGCGGAGCCTGCTGGAGTCGGTCTGCGAGACGCGCACGCCGCAGGGCGTCTGCGCGAGCTTTTCCATGCCCGAGCCGCTTCAGCCCGGGGCGGAATTGCCGGATGCGGTCGTCGCGCTGGACGGCGTGCAGGATCCGGGCAACGTCGGCACGATCTGGCGCACGGCCGATGCGGCAGGCTTCGGCGCGCTGCTGCTCGGCGAGGGCAGCGCCGATCCGCTCTCGCCGAAGGTGCTCCGGGCGGCGATGGGATCGGGCTTTCGAGTGCCGTTTGGCCGCGCGGAGCCGCTGGGCGAGGCGCTGTCCGCGCTGTCCGCGCGCGGCTATTCGATCATCGCCTCCGCACTCGATGGCGACGATTTCTACTGCCGGCCGGATCCCGGGCGGCGGATCGCGCTGATCGTCGGCAACGAGGCGCGTGGCATCCGCCCGGAGATCCTCGCGCGCGCCGACTATCGCCTGAAGCTGCCCATGCGCGGCGGGGCGGAATCCCTCAACGCCGCCGTGGCGGCGGGAATCTTCATGTACGATCTGATAAATGCGCGCCGGTGAGGGCACATTTTTCATGGGAAGGATTTTGCCGCACTGGCGAAGTGCCCGGAGGGCGCGGATCCGCGCGCAATCGACCCTGCCGCGAGGAAAAGTATCGCCTGAAGCTGCCCATGCGCGGCGGGGCGGAGTCCCTCAACGCCGCCGTGGCGGCGGGGATCTTCATGTACGATCTGATGAATGCGCGCCGGTGAGGGGCGCATTTTTCAGGGGAAGGATTGCGGCGCGAGAGGAACCGTGGGATACCGCGCGCGAGAAGGGGGCGGGGCAGGCGCGGATTGCGCGGAATCAACTCGGAAGCTGTGCGACCTCCTGCCGCGCGTGCTCGCTTCATGGGAAGGATCGCGGCGCGAGAGGAACCGTGAGATGTCCCGCGCGAGAAGGGGCGGGGCAGGCGCGGATTGCGCGCAATCGACCCTGCCGCGAAGGAAAGGCCGCGCATAAGAGCCTCTTTCAATCGAAAAAATGAAAAAATGGAACCCGTCGGGACGGTTGCCCGGCGGGTTCGCTGTCGTTTTGGAGTCCTGATTTTCCAGCAATGCCTGCGCTGTGGTCATGCGTTCAGCACTCAGCCGCGCTGGCTGAAGCGCTCAGTGATGAGCTGCTCAGCAACAGCCGCGCTGGCTGACGCTGCTCAGCCGTACTGGCTGAAACCGTTCAGTGATGAGCAACCCAGCACACAGCTGCGTTGACTGAAGGCGCTCAGTGATGAGCTGCTCAGCAACAGCCACGTTGGTTGACGCTGCTCGGCCGCGCTGGCCAAAGGCGCTCAGCAGTGGCCGAAGGAATGGCCGTGGTGGCCGAAGGCGCTTAGCGCCGCAGCGCCGGCGTCGGGATCGTCCGTCGATTCCGGGCCGTCTGTCGGGCCGTCTGTCGGTTCGGCGGTCGGCGTCGCGGTCGGCGTGGCCGTGGGTTCGGCAGTCGGCGTCGCGGTCGGCTCGGCAGTGGGCGCGGGCGTCGGTTCAGCCGTGGGTTCGGCGGTCGGCTCGGCGGTGGGCACGGGCGTCGGTTCAGCCGTGGGTTCGGCGGTCGGCGCGGGCGTCGGCGCTGCCGTCGGCACGGCGGTCGGCGCGGGGGCGATGCTCATGTCCAGGCCGCGCTCGCTCGCGCACTCCAGATAGGTGAGCGTGAGCGGATCCGCGACGCCGGTTTCGGGCAGGACGGTCAGGCCGGTCTGCGCATTCCACCATTCTTGGAAGCGGGTGACTGCGGCGGCGGTGCCGTCGCCGTAGATGCCGTCGTCCTCGCCCTCGCCGAGCAGGCCGACGGAGATGAGCATCTGCTGCACGGAGCGAACCGCCTCGGCGTCGGACTCCGAATCGACGCTCGCGGCGCCCTCCTCGGGCTTGTCCACCGGGCCGACGATGCCGGCGAGCATGTCGAGGATGTCGTCCTCGGTCAGCGCCGGATCGTCCCAGTGGAGGGATACGGAGGTGAGTCCGTCGGGATAGAAGTTGGCATAGCCGGTGCCGTCCTCAAAGAAGTACAGGTTGACCGGCGCGCCGCCCTGGCGGATCACGGCGCCGTCGTCGATGAAGTAGGCCGCTTCAGCGGAAGAGGTTGAATAGGGATACTTGTAGAAATTCGCAGAAATCTCGTATCCATCCTCGTTGGTGAAGGTCATGTAGAGGTCTTCATAGGTGTTCACCGTGCCGTCGTCGTATTCCTCCGTCATGAAGTCCACCGTCGTATCGGCCAGCGCGTAGCCCTCGGGCAGCACGGTGAACGCGGGCACGGTGAAGCTCAGGTCGTCGGGGTCGCTGGAAGTGACGGTTGTCGTGGTCGTGGAATCCTCATAGGGACCGATGATCCAGCTGTCGAAGTAGCCCTCCTCGACCAGCGCGTTGACCGCGTCGATCACCGCCACGACGCTCGGGTCGCTGAGCAGCGGGTCGATGTCGGCGGCGAGCCCCATCGCGCTGAGCGCCAGCGCGCTGCCGGCGGTGGCCATGTCCTCGTCGGAAGTCACGACGATCTCGTCCAGCCCGGCCGTGCGGTCAGCAACCTCGCCCGCGACATCCGAGATGCGGAAGGACAGGCCCAGATCGCCGAGCTGTTCGCTGGTCAGGCGCATGCCGAAGTCATAGACCGCGTCGCCCGAGACATCCGTGCTGCCGTCCAGCGTCATCGTGAACTCGATGGTGGGGGCGGGCAGGGAGTCGAACGAATCGGTGAGGTAGAGAGTACCGGCATAGTCCGTGGCGCTCATGGTCATCTCCATCGATTCCTCGATGGAGCCGTCCGCGCTCTCCAGCGCCTCGAAATCCATGTCGAGCGTGAGCGTATCAAGCAGATTCATCTCATACGACATGGACGTATAGCCGCCGTCCACGCGGGTGCTGAGGTCGAACAGCTTGCCGAAGCCGCTGACGATCAGGGACACCTCCGTGGTCATCCTGTCGGCGCCCTCGGCGCGGACATGAACCGGGTATCTCATGTAAAGATAGCTGTCCGGCGACCAGAAGACGAGTTCGCCAGAAACCTCGGCAAGATCGGGATTCTCCTCGGTGGCGAGGATCTCGAAGTCCTCGATCCACACTTCCGTGCCCAGTTCCTCCAGATAGGCCAGCATCTCGGAGAAGCTGGAGAATTCGACGTCCGTGCCCGACGCGGCGAGCAGCGCATTGTACACGTCGAAGAACTGCGCCGTGAAGTCCTCGCCCATCATGGCGCAGAAGGCGTCGAGCGCCGCGCCGAGCCGCTCCGGATCGAGCGAGAAGGTCGTGCGCGTGGCGGGCAGGCGCGCGCTGCTGGAGAAGATCGAGGCGTCCTCGGCGGTGTAGTCGTCGCCGATGATCGCGTTGAACTCCTCGATGAAGGCCGCCAGAGCTTCCTCATCGGGAACGAATTCGTCCATGGCCTGCAGCGCCGCCATGGATTCAAACTCCGAGGTCATGAGGGAGAGGAACTCCTCCGCGTCAGGAACGCTGGAGACCAGCGCATCGAGGTATTCGGCCGAGAGCGTGTAGACCGTTTCGGAATCGCCCAGCAGGAGCGACAGGCCATCGTCGGAGACCTTCGCCTGCATGGGGAAGAGCGTCTCGCCGCCGGCGGTGAGGAAGAAATCGAACACGCCGGACTCCGCGTCCGTGCCCGTGCCGAATGCGGCCGAGACGTCCAGCGGATATTCCGTGCCGTCGAGCGTGAGCACGATTTCGTCGACGGTCGTCGTCCGCCCGGCGGGCGCGGCCGGATCCTCGGCCATGTAGCCGCCCGAGAGGAGCAGCGCCAGGCTCATCAGCAGCGAGAGAATGCCGCTTGCAGTCATTGGAATGAACCCCCTTGTCATTTCCATAATTTTTCTGACGAATTCACATCGTCTACCTCATTATACCATGAAGGGCGCGCCCGCACAATACGGACGCGCCCAAAACCGCGCAATTTGCGCTGAAATGTCGCTTTGGCGGTTTTATTTCGCAGAGAGGGAGTCGTCGGACCCGGCGGGCTGCGATTCCGGGAAGAGGCTGAAGCCATCGCCCTTGCCGGAGACGTAGACGGAGGTCGGGCCGTCCGCGCCGCCGATGATGGCGGCGTCCGTGCCTTCCGCTTCGGTTGAATCATCGGTCTCGATATCGGCGCTCGCCTCGTCCGATTCGGGGAAGAGGCTGAAGCCGTCGTCTTCGCCGCCGATGATCGCGGAATCGTCCGCGGCGTAGATGTCCGAGGTGTAGATGGTGGTCGGGCCGTCCGCGCCGCCGATCACGCCGATCGACGAAGCATCGCCGGTCACGCCGAACAGCGCGCTGCCGTAGGCGTCGGTCACGGCTTCGATCATCGCGGCGACGCTGTCCTCGGTCAGCAGCGCTTCCGCGTCGCCGGCAAGGCCCATGACCGACATCGCCAGCCGGCTGGAGGCCGACGCCATCTCCTCATCCGAGGAAATGACGATCTCGCTGCGGCCGGACATGCGGTCGGGAAGCTCGCCGGGGGCGGCCGTCTCGATCCACGAAATGGCGAGGCGGGGCTGGTCGGGCAGCTCCAGCGCGAACGACGCGCGCTCGTGCGAATGGCCCGAGGCGTCGGCGGTCATGGCGCTGTCGCAGCTCATCGCGTAAGAAAGGCCGTCCACGGCAAAGTCATAGCGCAGCGACAGCGTCTGCGACGCCTGCCCCTCGCCGTCCACGCCGTTGGCGAAGTCGAACTCCATCGCAAACGCGTCGGGCATCTCGAAGCCGACGGTCATCGAGACGGTTTCGCCGTCGGACTCGACGCTGATGCGGCCGAATTCCACGCCGTCGAGGAGGATGTCGCCCGTCTCGTTCCACACGCCCTCGCCCATGTAGGCGACCTCCATGGGCACTTCCAGAAGAAGCCCATCGAGCGTCGTGGCGGTGTTCGACGTCTGGACAAAGCGGCCGTCCTCGGCGTAGGCGAAGTCGACGGCGAACTCGTATTCCGTGCCGGATTCCACAAACTGCTCGGCGTAGGATTCGGGCGTGAATTCCTCGCCGGTCAGCTCGGAGAGCGCGCGGAAAAACTGCTCATAGGCTTCGGCATACGCGGCGGGGTACAGCTCATCCATCCGCGCAAAGCTCTGATCCATGTACTCGGCGTACTGCTCGGTGTCGAGCGCAAAGATCATGCGCGTGGCGGGCAGCTCCTCGCCGTCCAGGGTGATCGTCGTCGGCTCGGTGGTGCAGCCGTCGCCGGCGATCTCGGCCGCCAGGCGCATCAGCGCGAGGTCGGTCTCGCCGACGATGTCCGGGGAGAAGACCATGTCAATCAGGGCGCCCATGCCCTCGCTCACGTCGAGGATGGCCTGCACGGGGATGTCGCCGCCGGCCAGTGCATCGAGGTACTCGGCCGAAAACGTATAGACCGCGCTCGATTCGCCCACGACCAGCGAGACGCCGGCGTCGGAGACGCGGGCCTGCATCGGGAAGAGCTCTTCGCCGCCGGCGGTCAGGGCAAAGTCGACCGCGCCGCCCTCGGCGGAGGACGCCGCGCCGAGCGAAGCGGCGGCATCCAGCGGATATTCCGCATCGCCGATGGAGACCACGACGTCGCTGATCGTGGTGATCCGCGAGGCGTCCGTGCCTCCGGCGCCGTAGCCGCCGGAGAGCGCGAGGATTGCGCTCATGAGCAGCGCGAGAATGGAGACGTTCATCATTGGAAACCCCCTTGCTGTCAATCTATAATGGAAGCGCGCCGGACAACACCGTCCGACGCGCCTATTATACCATGAAACCCGCGCGCAGCACAACTGAAACGCGCCCAAAACCGCACAATTTGCGCTGAAATGTCGCTTTCCCGAGCCGATCAGTCGTTTGGCCTGCGGTAGAACCGCCCGGTGAGCGAGTTGGTCTTGATCGAATTGACGAATGCGTGCGGATCGGCGGTGCGCACGCGCGCGACGACCTGCTTGACCTCGTCCGCGCCGACGACGGAGTAGATCATCGTGCGCTCGCGCTGCTCGTACAGGCCGACGCCCTTGAACAGCGTCGCGCCGTGGTGGGTGATGTCCTTGATCAGCTCGTAGACCTCCTCCGGCTTGTCGGTGATGATCAGCAGCGTCTGGCGCTGGTAGCGCTTGTAGAGCATGTGCAGCACCTGCGTGGAGGCATACTGGAAGATGATCGAATACAGCGCGCGCTCCCAGCCGAACAGCACGCCCGCGACCGACAGCATCACCATGTTGCCCAGCAGGATCAGGTTGAACGAATCCTTGCCGTGCTGCTCGGAGAGGTAGATCGAGATGAAGTCCGTGCCGCCGCTCGTCGCGCCCGCCAGCAGGCACAGCAGAATCGCGCAGCCGTTTACCAGCCCGCCGAAGATGCTCAGGAGGATCGGGTCGGAGGTGATCTCCGCGCCGGGCATCACGTCCGTCAGCACGCTCGTCAGCAGAATCGACAGGCAGGAAAGCAGCGTGAACTTCCTGCCGATATAGCGGAAGCTGATGTAGACCGGAAAGGCGTTGAGCAGCAGGTTGACCAGCGTGTACGGCGGGACGAAGCCTACAAAGCGCTCGCAGACCGACTGGATCAGGATCGTCAGCCCCGAAAAACCGCCGGGAAACAGCCCCGCCGTGTGGACGAATGTGTTGATGTTGAACGCAAACAGCGCCGAGCCCAGCACGACCAGCGCCACGCGGCGGGCGTCCTTCCGGAAGCTGAATTGCATCTGAAACCATCTCCTCGTGTTTTTGTGGACGGGGGAGATGACGCTTCCCCGCCAGGTGCCGCGCCTCAAATTTTCAATTTGAGCCGTGGCAGTTTCGCCCAAGGGCGAAACCGCAGAATCCTTTGGATTCTGCGCCTCCGACCACCCCCACCAATTTTTGCTCGCGCCGCTATGCGACACAAGCAAAAATTGCAAGGAAGCGATTTTTGCTCTGGGAAATGGGATTTCCCGACGCAAAAATCAGCATCCGCGCCCGACGTACACGCCATCGGGCGCGATTTTACTGCGAGAGGGCTGCGGCCCTCTCGCGCTCACCCGGGGGGGTTGGACGGGCGGCAACGGCGGACGTTGGCTGCGGCCCTCTCGCGCTCTACCAATGCGCTCCTATTATAGCGCATTTTGGTTCAAATGAAAAGCGCTTCCGGCGGATTTGATTCAGTTTTTTTGCCGGACACACAGGCCCGGGGCGGCGCGGGAGCTTTTGACGCTTTTCTTTTTCGCACGCCCATGCTATAATAAGGGAGTATCGAAATCCGACCCGAACGGAGGGTGTTTATGGAACGACAGGTCGGGATGAATCCCATCGAACTCGAGGCCGAGCGCGCCTATACCGCGCGCGTGCGGGCGCTATTGGAGGCGCTGATCACGCAGTCGGAGGCACTGGCGGGCAGCCATACCGAGTCCATCCGCGCCATACTGGCCGACGCGTGGGACGAGCTGCGCGTCCGCCCGACGGCGCTGTCGCCCAGCGAGCTCAGGCAGCTGTCCGCGGACGTCGACCGCTTCACCGCGCGCCGCCAGCTGGCCTCGGAGACGTCCGAGCGGGCGCGCCGGATGCTCGACGAGCCGTTCTTTGCGCGCGTGGACTTCGCCGAGGTGGGCACCTCCGCGCCGGAGCGGATCGTGATCGGCCTGTACAGCTTGGCCGACGAGGACGAAAACCTGCTCGTGCACGACTGGCGCGCGCCGATTTGCAGCCTGTACTACGATGCCGAGCCCGGCCCGGCGTCCTATGACTGCCCGTCCGGCGTGATCTCCGGCACGATGACGCTCAAGCGCCAATACCGCATGGAGCGCGGCGAGCTGAAGTTCTATGTCGACACCCACCTGAGCATCGACGATGAGATGCTGCTGGACATGCTGTCCGGTTCGGCGTCGGGCCACATGCGCCAGATCGTGTCGACCATCCAGGCCGAGCAGAACGCCGCCATCCGCAGCGAGGGCGCGCGCGTGGTGTCGGTCGTCGGCGGAGCCGGTTCCGGCAAGACGAGCGTGGCGATGCACCGCGCGGCCTACCTGATGTACCGCCGGCGCGACGTGCTCGATGCGGCGAAGATCGAGATCCTCTCGCCCGGCACGGCGTTTTCCGAATACATCTCGACGGTGCTGCCTGAGCTGGGCGAGGAGAACATCCGCGCGCGGACGCTTCAGGAGATCGTCGAGAGCGTGCTCGGCCGCAAGGTCGAAAGCCCCGTCCGCCAGCTCGACCGCCTGCTCGAGGAGGATGTCGAGCTGCGCGCGCAGTCGGTGGCGAACAAGTGCGATCTGTCGTTCTATCACCTGCTCGAGCGCGAGGCGTGCCGGTTCGACCGCCTCGGCCCGGCGTTTTCCGACGTCGAATTCGAGGGCGAGACGCTGGTTCGCGCCGAAGAGCTGAGCGCGATGTACGCCCGCGAGCTGTCGCTGCTCACGCCCGCCCAGCGGCTTACGCGGATGGCCGCCTCGCTCGAGACGCGCTTTGCCGACTGGGAAAACGTGCTCTACCGCCACTACGAGCGCGCGCTCGAGGGCCGGTACTCCGGCCGCGCGCTGGTCAACGCCTGCCGCATGGCCGTGGCGCAGCGGCTTCAGTCCGTGCGCGCGCAGCTTCAGTCGATGCTCCGGCCGGACGCCGGGGCGCTGTACCGCCCCGCGCTCGCCGAACTCCCGAAGGCGCTTCGCGACGCGTTTGACGAAAACTGCGGCGCGGGGATCGTCTGGTGGGAGGACGCCGTCGCGCAGGCCTATCTGCTGGTTCGGATGGGCTTTGCGGAGCCGGACAAGCGGATCGTGCACCTGCTGGTCGACGAGGCGCAGGACTACTCCGAGACGGCGCTGGCGCTCTTGCACGCCTATCATCCGGCGGCCGAGGTCACGCTGCTCGGCGACCCGATGCAGCGCACCTGCCCCGGCATGCCGCCGTGCGATCCCGCCGGCTGGGGCGCGTGCTTCGGCGCGCCGGACGCGCCGGTATTCCGGTTGTCGCGCTGCTACCGCTCCGCCCTGCCGATCGCGCGGCTGTGCGAATCGCTGCTGCCCGGCGAGGCGAACCTCAACCCCATCGGCCGCGAGGGCGAACCGGCCGTCGTCGCGGAGTATTCCGACGCGCTTCTGCGAAGGACGCTCGAGCGCTTCCGCAAAGAGGGATACCGCTCCATCGCGGTGCTCACGCGCACGCGCGCGCAGGCCGCGGAGCTGGCCGGGCGGCTGGAAAATGTCTACCTCCTCGATGGCGACGACCTGACCTACGAGGTCGAGGACAACGTCGTCGCCTGCTATCACCTCGTCAAGGGCATGGAGTTCGACGCGGTGGCCGTCGTCTGGCCGGACTGCGAGGACACCGCCGGTGAGCGCCGCCGCCTCTACACCGCCTGCTCCCGCGCGCTGCACGCAGTCGCGCTGTGCAAGGGCTATCGATCCGCGCAGCCCTGACGCGGCGAACGGAGACGTGCGCGCCGTTCCTTTCGAGCGCGGCGCATGAGAGAGACCCGGCCAGCCCGGCGGTATTCAGCGGTCGCTGGCGAGCCGCCCCTTTCGAGCGCGGCGCATGGGAGAGACCCGGCCAGCCCGGCGGTATTCAGCGGTCGCTGGCGAGTTGCTCCTTTCGGATGCGGCGCATGAGAGATCCG
>DVJL01000108.1 GCA_018716805.1 Candidatus Faecivicinus avistercoris
AGAGATTGAAGAGATGGCGCGCACGAAAAGCGCGTGAACAAGAAACCGATCGCGTTGAACACAGACGAATAACCGACGAACATCAATAAAGCCTACCCGCCTTGTAACCTGCGCCTTGTTCGCAGCAAACAGGGTGGGTAGTTTTTATTCCACGATACGGAAGATGGCCCAGAGAAAGCAACTTATATAAAAAATGAAAATGTGAATTGAGCACCGGCACACAGCCCTGTACCCCTATTCACGGTCAAGGCTTGGCAGTTATTCCTCAGAGGATGACCACCAAGCGATGAAAGTGAATGGGTGTACAGGGCTTTTTTGCGTTTTGTGGAGTGTGAATAATGGCTCAAACAAGTGAAAAACCTCGTCAAACGAGGCCAGTGCTGCAAGCCGAAAGCAAATTCACACCAGACCCTCTCGTCGAAAACGTCGTAGACGCTTTATATAGAAGAAAATAACAAAATGAGTGCACATATTGCGTTTTATCTGAATGACCACAGGCGAGTTTTGTTCCTCCGAGACAGCACAAGCGGTGTGAGAGAGGGGCAGATAACTGCGAGCGTGGCAGAGAAGACAGAGAAAAGCGCATAAACCCTATATATTGTGGTAAAATCAGATAATTTACACGATGAAACACTACATATTGTGGAGCATCTGGATAACCACATTTGGATTTTGTTCATGCGGGAGAGCACAAGCGGGGTTGCGGATGGACAAACCACGGTCAGTGCGGTGGAGAAGGAGAAGAGTGCGTGAGGCATAAGAAGGATATTCTGTTTCTGTGTCAGTTTTTTTATCCAGAGCACAATTCATCCGCTACGCTGCCCTTTGACACGGCGAAATATCTTGCTGCGCACGGCTTTACAGTGGATGCGCTTTGCGGTTATCCCAAGGAGTACAGTGACCAAGCGCATGTGCCCTTAAGGGAAGAAAAGGACGGCGTGAATATTCAGAGAATTCGCTACATACAGCTGGGCCGCGTCAGTAAACTGGGCCGGCTCATCAATTACTTCTCTTTTACAGCGAGCACCTTTTTTCACCTTTTTAAGTTGCGCAAATACAAGAGCGTCATCGTCTATTCCAATCCGCCCATTCTGCCGTTTATTGCGGTGCTGGGGAATATGCTGTTTGGTACCAAGATCGTGTTCGTGGCTTATGACGTTTATCCAGAGGTGGCCTATGCGTCCAACAGCCTTCGTCTGGACAGCATCATTGCCAAGGGAATGCGTTGGCTGAACCATATGATGTATAAGCGGGTATCACGAGTGGTTGCGCTAACAGACGAGATGAAAGAATTCCTGCTGGAGCATCGACCGGAGTTGACAGCAGATCGAGTGGTGACGATCGCCAACTGGGCGTACGAGAAGAAAATCGAAGCCACAGATGAGGCATATGCACGGTTCGGCTATCAACCGGGGCAATTCATCGTATCGTACCGAGGGTTGCAACAACGCAATCAAGACACTCAAAAGAGTCGCCTTCGGGTTCAGAAACTTCCGTTCCTTCAGGGCGAGGATTCTGCTCTCGCTGGGCCCTTACCCCAACATTTGACAAAGAGCCTAAAAAAACCTGTCTGCTCTGTATCAAGAGCAGACAGGTAAAATGGCGCGCCCGACACGATTTGAACGTGCGATCTTCTGAGTCGGAGTCAGATGCCCTATCCACTAGGCCACGGGCGCTTACAACATCTAATTATACCGCAGACGGAGAAAAAAGGCAAGTGGGAATTGCGGCTGGCGGAAAATTTAATCTGTGGCCGGGCGTTTTGGCTGGATTGCCGGGAAAAGTGCGGCGCGATGATTTGCGACCCGATGGTTCTGGAATTGAGACGGGCATTTTGGACGATGGCCCGGTGCGGATCGGGTGTGCCGGGAGGTTGCTGAACCGGAAATCCATCTGTTTCAACGGCCGTGTTCTTTGGAAAATACAGGGAGGGAGGCGCGTCCATTGCGCCGGTGCGAAAAGCGGCGGAGAAGCCGGGCTTCCAGTATCGGGGGAGGCGGCTGTCCATGTCCGGAATGCAGCCAGGCGCGATCGATCGCGGAGGCGCCGGCAGATTTCCGGAGATCGGAGAGGCGGAATGGCCTTCGCGCTCGCTCGCGTCGGGGACGATTGCGAATTGCTTTTCTGTGGTGCAGGCGCATCGGTCAAAAAAACGAAATGTCGATGATTCGCCGCTCTTTTGCCGCTTTGTGCTGAAAATTTAACGGGAATGCTGAGAGAAAACGCCCTTGACCGATGGTTGCAATCGGATATTATAATAAAATTATCGGATCGCGCGAGCCGAAAGCGGGCGCGAAAAGTTCTGAGAGGAGGAACGCCATGCTGTTTTACTTTACCGGCACGGGCAACTGCCTTTACGTTGCGCGGCAGATTGAAGAGAATCCCGTCAGCATTCCGCAGGCAATTCGGAGCGAGACGCTGGACTTTTCGGCGGATCGGATCGGCATCGTCGCCCCTGTCTATGGCCACGAGGTGCCGCAGATGGTGAAGGCGTTTATGCATCGGGCTCGGTTTCATACGGACTACTTTTACATGATTCTCACCTATGGCAACCGTCATGGCGGCGCAGTGGAACTGGCCGCGCAGCTGTGCGCGGAATGCGGCATCTCGCCCAGCTACATCAACATCCTGCTCATGGTGGACAACTGGCTGCCCAGCTTCGACATGAACGAACAGCGGAAGCTGGACAAGAACGTGGAGGGACAGCTGGCGGCGATTCGCGCGGATCTCGACGCGCGAAGGCGATGGATGCCGGAGGTCACGGAAAAAGACCGCGCCGGCCATCGGGAATTCCTCGATCGCATGAGCCGCCAGCCCGCGGACGCATGGCAGCATCTGCTGCGCGTGAAGGAGAACTGCATCGGATGCGGCATCTGTGAAAAGGTCTGTCCTTCCGGCTCGATCCGCGTGCAGGACGGCAGGGCGGTGCATACGCCCGGCCATTGCCAGACCTGTCTCGCCTGCATCCATGCCTGCCCGCACGGTGCGATCGCGCTGACGGTTCCGGAAAAGAATCCCGCCGCCCGCTATCGCAATCCGCACGTCTCGCTGCAGGACATCATCGCGGCCAATCATCAGGCATGAGACCTCCGCGCGCCGAATCAAAGGAGATGAATTCCCGTGTACAATCCTCAGCTTGCAACGTTTCTCTGCGTCGCGGAGGCGGGCAGCTTCAACAAGGCAGCGGAGAGGCTGTACATCTCCCCGCCGGCGGTCATCAAGCAGATCAACCTGCTGGAGGAGAACCTGGGCGTCCAGCTCTTCGAGCGCACGCACCGGGGGCTTGCGCTGACAAAGGCGGGGCAATCGCTGGTTCAGGACGCGCGGTACATCATCCAGTATTGCAAGGATTCGGTGACGCGCGCAAAGAACGCCATGGAGGAGACGCAGAGCGTCATCCGCATCGGCGCGTCGCCCATGACGCCCGCGCAGGTGCTGGTCGACCTCTGGCCGAGCCTGCAGGCGCTGTGCTCCAATGTGAAATTTCAGATCGTGCCGTTTGAAAACACGCCGGAAAACGCCCGGGAGATCCTCGCCAATCTCGGACAGACGATCGACGTGGTCGCCGGGATTTTCGACGAGACGATGCTGCGGCTGCGCAGATGCGCGGGGCTGGAGATTTCGCGCGAGCCGATCTGCTGCGCGGTGTCGATCCATCACAAGCTCGCGCAGAAGGACCGGCTGACCGTCCGCGACCTCTACGGCGAGGAGCTGATGCTGATGCGCCGCGACTGGAGCCACTATGTGGACCTGCTGCGCGACGACCTCTGGAAGAATCACCCGCAGATTCGCATTGTGGATTTTGATTTCTACGATGTGTTCGTATTCAACCAGTGTGAAAACAGCAACCGCGTGCTCATGGCCATCGAGAACTGGCGGTATGTGCATCCGCTCCTGAAGATCCTGCCCGTGGATTGGGATTATTCCATTCCATTCGGGCTGCTGCATTCGCCCGAGCCATCCCCGACGGTCGAGCGCTTTTTGAAGGCTGTGGAGAAGGTGATCGCCAACCGCCGTGCCGCCGGGCTGTAAACGGACAGGTAAATACTGATTCACGAATCGAGACTTCTGTGGAAGTCTCGATTCGTTTATAATGGAGCCATCGCAGGAAAGGCGGTAGAAAATATGAAAAAGGCGGCGGTGATCGTCCTGATATGCAAGCGCGTAACCGCATACTTTCTGTGCTTTTTGCTGTACGACGTGCTGGCGATGCTTGTGTTTGACCTGATGGGGTTGGCCTTTGGGTTCAGCCGCGGCGTTCGGGCATGGCTGATCCTAGCGGCTGCGGCGCTCTCCGGGTTCTTGCTGGCCTATGGGCGAGCGCATGCCCGACGGATTGAAATCGTGGCGTATTCCGTTGCCTTGGAAGGGCAGGGGAGAAGGATCCGCCTGGCGCTTATGAGCGATCTGCACATCGGACTTTTTGTCCGGGAAGATTATCTGCGGAAGGCCGTGCAAAGGGTCAATGGCCTGGAACCGGATCTGGTGGCGATATCGGGGGACCTCTTTGACGGCTGTCTGCCGCGGGACGATGGAGAGCTGCGGAAAATTGCAGCTGCTTTCTGGAAGATTCAGGCCCCGGGCGGCGTTTACGCGGTGGTGGGCAATCACGATCCATCGGCCTCAGACGCCCGCTTCCGCCGCTTTCTGGACGAGGCTGGCATCCGGCTTCTGTACAACGAGGCGGCGGAACTGCCTGCCTTTACCCTGATTGGCAGGGCGGGCATCGTCGATATGAAGGACGTCCGCGTTCCGCTGGAGGATATGATGCGGCAAGTCAATCCGGAAAAACCGGTGATCGTACTTGACCACGACCCGCAGGGGATCCGGGAAGCCGCGGCATGCGGCGCGGATCTGGTATTGTGCGGGCATACGCACAAGGGGCAGTTCTTTCCCATGACCGGGCTGACCCGGCTTGCCAATGGCAGGGATTACTTCTACGGGCAGGGCGTCTTTGGAAAGACCCATGCGATCATCTGCGCCGGCACGGGCTTTTTCGGTCTGCCGATTCGGATAGGAACCGACAGCGAAGTTGTGGCGGTCGACATCCGTTAGCGGGGTTGAATTGGATTTGCAGAGCCCAAAGGGCGGGAAAAGCGCAGGTACGGCGCTCTAAGGGGTTTTCCCATGCGGGGTTCTGCGGCGCTGTGCGCACGCTCTGGCGTCAGACGCATGGATTTCTCAGCAGCGTGTATGAGTATAGTGATGTTTTTTTAATGGATTCTGGGGGAACCGCGCAACGTGCGGTTCCCCCAGCGGCGTTGGTGCGCTTATGACTGCCTCTCGCCGGTTTCGGGGTCGGTGCGGATGGTCCACCAGCCTTCGGCAGCGCCGCCGCGCCAGACGTAATCCTCCAGGCCGGGCGGCGGCTCGGGGGAGAAGTGCGCTGGCAGCGCGTAGGCGATGGAGTCGGGCGCGCCGTCCTTTATATGGACGCCGATTTCCACGCGGTCGTAGCCCGAGCTGGCGGGCATTGGCGCGCGAACATAGGTATAGCCGTCGCCAAGCATCAGTTCATCCGCCGGCTGGCCGGCGAACAGGCCGCGCAGCTGCTCGGAAACGCCCGGCCACGGAGCGCTCATGTCGATGCCGAGCGCGTCGCCCGCTGTCCTCCCGCCGGACGCGGGAACCGCCGCGGCCGTTGCGCATGCGAGCGCATCCGCGATGTCCGCCGCAGGGGAGGAGGTGGAACCGCTTCCCCCGGTGTCGGACTGCGTTTCCTCTGACGGCGTCTGTTCCCCGCCAGATGGATCTTCCGATGGGGTGGACGTCGCGTCTGAGCTGTCTGCTGCGGAGCCGGACGCCTCGGAACCTGATGCTTCGTTGGAAATGGTTTCGCTGGAAAAATTCGGGCTTTCCGGTTCGGCACCGTTCGGCTCGGCAGACTCTGCGCCCGCTGGCGGAGTTTCCGTGATTTCTGTGCGCTCCGGGCGGGCTTCGTCCGCTGCGGTTTCTCCCGATTCCGCAGCATCCAGACCGGACATCCGCGGCTCTGGCCTCGGCGGCCGCAGGTCGCACGCCGGGGCGCGGCTGCATGCGCAGACTTCACAGGCCGCCGCGCGCACGCTGCTCCAGCTGACTTCCCGGGAACCGTTGACGTTGCCGGAGAGCACGACGTCGCACCGGTCGCATTCCTTGAGCACGATTGCAATCAGCAGATAGTCGTCCAGCGGGTGGCCGTCGATGTTGCGCGGGTCGAAGGAATAGGCCAGCGTCGCCTGTCCGCGCCCATCGCGCCGGAGTTCGCCCAGCTTTGCGGCGAAGTACGCCCCGCGCGCGTCCCGGCGCACGAGCGTCGCGCAGAGCGTTCCCGTTCCGCCCGGCGCATTGACCACGAAGAACATGCTGCCCATCAGCGTTCGCCGTTCCAGGCGGACGTGTCCCGAATATCCCTGCGCATGGCTGCGGAACATAATCAGCGACCGCCTGTAATCATTCTTTACCATCATGCGTCCCTCCTCTGCTCATGCCTATGCCCGCGCGCGGCGGGGTATGACGGGAGGAATCCCTGAAAGCGCGCGGCGCCGGAGGCTGCCTTCGATCGCTGGGGAGTTGTGATTCTTTGCAAGGCTCCCATGCAGCGCGCCGCACGTCCTTATGTAAGGCGCGTCACAGATGCCGCGTGTGCATCCGGTCGTGGCGGGCCATCAGCTGGTGATAGACCGAGTTGGTGCGGATCGGCTGTGGAACGATGACGCGCGCCGGCCGGATCGGCTCGGCATTTTCCAGCGGTGCAGGCGCAGCCGGAGCGGCCGTGGGCGCAACTGGCGTGGGTGCAACCGGCGCGGCTGGCATGGGCGCAACCGGCGCGGCTGCGGCCGGCGGCTGTGGAAGCGGTGCGCTGGGTGGGGCAGCGTTCGGACGGCGCATCCCTGCCCGGTGAAGAAGTTCGCTCGGTGTTGCCATGAAATCCCCTCCTGAAGGTCAATTTCGATTTTATTGTATGCGCAAATTCATATCGGCGTACATTTTGACGCGCTTCGTAAATATTTTTGGGCTTATCCACTGCAAGGCTTGAAAGATGGACGGATTCAAGCTATAATAAAAGAGTATAGTTATGTCTTTTCATCAATACTGTACACCAGCACGAGTGAGAGGCGGTAACGCTATGAATCGCAATGGGGATAGCACTCCATCCATGGATTTTGACGAGCTGTTGCGCAGGCATCAGGCGTTCAAGGAGCGGCAGAGCCGCGAGAGGGCTGCCGCGCCCCAGCCGAAACCTTCGCGCGCGGAGCCAGCGCCCCGTCCCGCTTCGCCCGGGGAGAAGCCCGAGGATGCCGCGCCGGTGAACGGGAAGCCCGATTCGCAGGAGGCTTTCGAGCCGGTGGAGCCGCGCGAGGAGGAGGCCGGCGCCGATGCCGCCGCGCCTTCGGACGAGGGGTTTGCCGCGGAAGAAACGGTGGACGGTCCGGCGGAGGCGCGCAGCAATGCGCAGGCGCCTGAGGAAGCCGGGGATGCGCCTTCCGACATCCCGGAAGAACCGGCCGGCGCGTGGGAACCGCTGGATGCGGACGAGGAGATGCCCGTCGACAAGCCGGAAGAGGATTCGGACGCATCCGGCGGGCGCGCGGACCTCGGTTGGGGCGGCGAGGCGGCGGACGGCGATGAGGAGGATTTGGGCGAGGACGATGGCTCCAATCCCTTCAAGCCGATCATGGGAATGTGGCACAGCCTGCAGGACAAGCTCCAGGCGCGCCGCCGCGAGAACGCCCCGGAGGAAGATGGGGACGATGACGGCGATCCGGCGCCGAAGAAGCGGAAATTTTCCCTGCCGCGGCTTCGCCGGGAGCCGGATCCCCTCGAATACGACGATTCTGACTATGCGGACGACGATTACGTCGAGGAAGAATTCCCCGCCGGAGGCGAAGCCGAAGATGCGGCCGAACCGGGCGGCGAATCCGAAGGGGCGGCGCCAGAGACAGGTAGCCCTGTGGACGTCGAGGAGGCGGCGGACGCCGAACCGGCTGAGTCCGATGCCGGCGCGGATGCGTTCGACGATTCCTTTGACGGCGATTTCGAGGAGGACGACTCGGAGGATGATTTTGAGGACGGCGGCGAGGCGCACGGCGTCAAGTCGGCGTTCAAGCGGCTGCTCGGGAAGCTGATCGTTCGCGAGGATGCGGACGAGGAGCCGGAAGAGCCGGAGGATGAGGACGACGAGGACTGGGACGACGGGGATCAGGAGGACGACGGCTGGTCGCTCCCCGACGGCGCGGACCGCGGCTGGGCGGATGCGCCGGACGGCGATGATTCGGATGTGGAGCCGGAGGAACCGGTGGTTCCGATGGGGATGTCCCGCAGGGAGCGGCGCGAGCGCAGCCAGCGCGAAGCCGTGGATGCTTTTGAAGGAGGAGCTGAAATGGACGAGAAGAACAGACTCAATCTGGAGATGACCGAGCAGATGGCGGAGGGACTGGAATCGCGCGGGATGACGCGCCGCGAGCGCCGCGAGATGGCGCAGCGCCTTGCCGCCGAGGAAGCCGCGAAGCACGCCGCCGAAGAGGCGGAGCAGCGGCCGGTCGCCCCGGTCGAGGAACCGCTCGTCGCCGACGCCGCAGAGGATGCCGCCGGGAGCCTGTTTGAAGAGGAAAAGCCGGCGGAAGCTCAGCCCGCCGTTCCGGAAACCGTGGAAGCGCCGGAAGTTCAGGAAGTTTCGCCGGTGGAGGCGGAGCGCGTGGATGAGCCGACGCGCGAGTTTACGCCGCTGTCGCGCCTGTCGGCGCAGCCGGCTGTCGAGCCCGGCGCCGACGATCTGTTCGGCTTTGGCGACTCGGACGAGGATGATGAGGACGAGGACGAAGACGACGAGGATGATGCCGGCCGGAAATCGCGCTTTTCGCTCTTCCGCGGCAAGAAGCGGCCGCGCGACGATGAGGACGAGGACGAAGACGACGATTACGACGACGATGAAGATGAGGACGAAGACGACGAGGACGACGGCGGCCGCAGATCCCGCCGCGGCCTGTTCGGCAGACGCGGGCGCGCGGCGGACCGCGATGATGACGAGGACGAAGACGACGAGGATGAGGACGAGGACGACGAGTACGACGAATACGACGACTACGACGATGAAGATGAAGACGACGATTACGACGACGATGATGACGATGATGGTCAGCCGTTTGGCCGCCATATTCTCGGCTTCTTCAAGGGTCTGTTCGGGTTTATCGTCGCGGTGCTGCTGGTCGTGTTTGTGCTGAATTTCCTCGATTTCTTCAACGTCCTGTCGCTGGACTCGCTGTTTGACCGCTATTACAACTCCGCGCCGGCGGTGTTTGACACGCTGTTCCCGAGCCATAGCCTCAAGCAGTTTGTCGACGATGGCGAGACGATCACGGCGGTCGATCCTCTCGAGGGAGCGACTGAGCCGACGGAAGCGCCCGCTGCGACCGACGTTCCCGCCGCGACGGATGCCCCTGTTGCGACGGACGTCCCTGCGGCGACCGACGTGCCCGCGACGGAGGCCCCGACGCCGACCGTCGCGACGGTGGGCTGATTTCGCCGGAATCGAATCAAAGGGCTGTCCATCAAGACAGCCCTTTCAAATATTGCCGCAGCCTGCGGACATCGGCTGTCCAATGGCCTGAGGCACGAGCTTTATCATCAAGGAGGCAGGAAGCAGGAATGAAGTACATCGTAGCGCTGGATCAGGGAACGACCAGCTCGCGCGCCGTCGTATTCGATGAGCGCGCGCGGCTCGTCGCGTCCCATGCCATCGAATTTCCGCAGATCTATCCGAAGCCGGGCTGGGTGGAGCACCGCCCGCAGGACATCCTCGACAGTCAGCTGGGCGCGCTGAAGCTGGCGGTGGAGAAGTCGGGCGTCAACGTCGCCGACATCGCCGCCATCGGCATCACCAACCAGCGCGAAACCACGCTTTTGTGGGAGCGGGAGACGGGCAGGCCGCTGTGCAATGCCATCGTCTGGCAGTGCCGCCGCACGGCGCCGCTGGTCGAGCGCCTGAAGCGCGACGGCCTCGGCAACATGATCCGCGACCGCACGGGCCTGATTCCGGACGCTTACTTCGCGGGCACGAAGCTGCAGTGGATGCTCGACGCCATTCCCGGTTCCCGCGAGCGCGCGCTGGACGGCGAGCTGTGCTTCGGCACGGTGGACAGCTTCCTCGTGTGGAACCTGACCGGCGGGCGCGCGCACGTCACGGATGCGACAAACGCCGCGCGCACGATGCTGTACAACATCTATGAACAGCGCTGGGACGAGAAGCTGCTTCAGGCGATGAACATTCCCGCCGAGTTGCTGCCCGAGGTGGTGGACAGCTCACAGGTGGTGGGCTATCTGGACAAGCGCATCCTTGGCCGGGAGATCCCGATCGCGGCGCTCGCCGGAGACCAGCACGCCGCGCTGTTCGGGCAGGGATGCTTTGCGCCGGGCATGTGCAAGAACACCTATGGCACCGGCTGTTTCGTGCTGATGAACACGGGCAAGGTGCCGGTCAAATCGCAGAACGACCTGATTACGACGATCGGCTGGCGCGTGGATGGACAGCCGCGCTATGCGCTGGAGGGCAGCGTGTTCGTCGGCGGCGCGGTTGTGCAGTGGCTGCGCGATGAGATGAAGCTCGTGACCAAGGCGTCCGAGACCGAGGCCGTCGCCATGGAGGTGCCGGACAACGGCAACGTCTACTTTGTCCCGGCCTTTACCGGCCTCGGCGCGCCGCACTGGGATATGTACAGCCGCGGCACGATCGTCGGCCTGACGCGCGGAACGGGGCGGGCGCACATCGTCCGCGCCGCGCTGGAGGCCATCGCCTATCAGTCCGCGGACGTCATCTCCGCCATGGCGGCCGACTCCAGCATGAAGTCCGGCGTGCTGCGCGTCGATGGCGGCGCAAGCGCGAACAACTTCCTGATGCAGTTCCAGGCCGACATCCTGGGCGTGCACGTCCTGCGGCCGAAGGTCATCGAGACGACCGCGATGGGCGCCGCCATGCTGGCTGGACGTGCGGTCGGCCTGTGGACGGACGCGCAGCTCGGAGAGCTTCAGGAGCCGGATCGCGAGTTCGCGCCCAACATGGACGACGCGACGCGCGCACGGCTGCTCAGCCAATGGCAGCGTGCCATCGAGCGCAGCCGCGGCTGGGAAATGGACGAAAACTGAATGACGAAAAGGCAAGCCCGGATGACAACCGTCATCCGGGCTTTGTGCAGGCCACCTTTGAGAGAGCGGAGGATTATTCGCTCTCTTCGTCTGTAATGTATCCGTCTACCTGCGCGATGGTGCAGAGATTGTAGCAGTACATGTGATTTTGCTTGCTGCGGTCGCAGAGAAAGACGCGGACGCGGCTCTGTTCAAACATGATGCGGCGCACATGGGTTTCTTCCGCGGAAGCGTCCGTGATGCGCCCGTCCTCGGAGACGCCGCGGCTGGAAAAAAAGAAGATGTCGGCGTTGAAATTGCGCACGAAATCGGCGGCGTAATCGCCGACGTAAGCGGAGGAGTTGTGCAGCATCAATCCGCCCGTACAATATACCTTGTGGCTGAGCGTGCTGAGTTCCTGCGCGGTTTTGAGGCCGTTGGTGATGATGGTCAGGTTTTTGTAGGGTTCAAAATATCGGATCAGCGCCATGACCGTGGAGGAGGCGTCCATGAAAATGACCTGCCCGTCGTGCAGATAGTGGGCGGCCTTTCCGGCGATGATGCGCTTGGCGTCGATATTCTGTCGTTCGCGCACATAGAGGGGCAGCTCGCGGTCGGCGCTGTCCAGCAGCGCCACTCCGCCGTGCAGGCGCTTTACAAGTCCGCGCCGCTCCAGCTCGTTGAGATCGCGGCGGATTGTGGCCTCGCTGACGTAGAGGCGCTTGGCGAGATTGTGGACCGTCGCCGTCTTTTTTTCGCGCAGGCCGGCGAGGATGAGGTCGTACCGTTCGATTTCAAGCATGTGATCATTCCTGTTCATTTTTGATCGGTTTGGCTCGGAAAACGCTTTAATTGGCAACATTATCGGCGGCTATTGCGGAATATTTGCCGCTTCGCTATAATAAATATATCACATCGATCAAAAACTTTCAAGCGATATTAAAGGAGCATCCCGTGAACAAGGCGATATTGTCGCCGTCCATGATGTGCGTTTCCGAGTGGCGAGGCGCAGAAAAAACGCTGGCGGCGCTTGAGATGGGCGGCGTGGAGCGATTGCACATGGACGTAATGGACGGCGAATTTGTGCCCAACCTGATGCTGGGCACCGAGAGCATCCGCCACATGCGCGAAATCAGCGAGATCCCATTGGATATCCACCTGATGATTCGGAATCCGGAGGACAAGCTGGGCTGGTTCGACCTCCGGCCCGGGGAGTACGTCTCGGTTCATGTGGAGAGCACGTCGCACTTTCAGCGGGCGCTGGCGCGGATTCGCGATTTCGGCGCGCTGCCTGTCGCGGCCCTCAATCCCGCTACGCCGCTGTGCATGATCGAGGATGTCCTCGGGGATGTCGATGCGGTGCTGCTGATGACGGTAAACCCCGGGTTTGCCGGGCAGAAGCTGGTGCCGCAGACGCTGAGCAAGATTACCCGGCTGCGAAAAATGCTGGACGACGAAGGGCTTGAGGCGACGCGCATAGAGGTTGACGGAAACGTGAGTTTTGAAAACGCGGCCAAAATGCGCGCGGCGGGAGCGGACATGTTTGTCTGCGGTACGTCCAGCATTTTCAGCAGGCAGGGCGGCCTGATGGAGAATATCCGGCATTTTCGGAGCTGTATCGGGGAGGAAGCATTGGGATGAAGGCTGTAAGGCCGCATGGGGTCGAAGGTCTGCGCGGCGGCGGAATTTCGGTTTCCCGGTCTCTTGGGGCGGAAACCCTGCCGCGCGTTGGAGACGATCGGCGCTTGCCGGCGTCGCAAATCCGCCGTGGAGCGCGATTCGTTGTAAAGGCGATGGTCTTATGCGGGCGGTAATCGGCGTGGACTATGGGACGCGCGCGGCGCGGGCGGTGCTGGTGGATTCGCGGAACGGCGAGGTGCTGTGCAGCCATTCTGTCGCCTATCCGCACGGCGTGCTGGAGGGCGATCTGGCCGATGCCGGCGACTATGAATCGGTGCTGTTGAAATTGCTCGAAGCGATTTCAACGAGCCAATACAGGGACCAGGTTGCCGGGATTTGCGTAGACGCGACCTCGCTGACCCTGGTGCCGCTGGCGGCCGATGGGCGCGTGCTTTGCCAGATCCCACAGTTTGCAGACAGGATTCAGGCGCAGATCAAGCTCTGGAAGCGCCACGCCGCCCAGCCGCAGGCAGATGAGGCACTGCGCCTTGCCAGGGCGATGAGAGAGCCGTTTTTGGGCAGAACGGGCGGTTCGGTTTCCTCTGAATGGACGCTGCCAAAGCTGATGGAAATGGCGGACGAGGATCCGGAGGCGTTTGAGGCGCTCGATCTCGCGCTGGATCTGTGCGAATTTCTGACCTGCCGTTTGACGGGAAAGCTGGCGCGAAGCGTTGGTTCCATGAGTTTCAAAGGGCTGTGGTCGCGGGACCTGGGATTTCCCTCCGCCGGGTATCTGAATGGGCTGCGCCCGGGGCTGTCGGAGAAGTACCGGCACGTCATGCGCGGAGAGGCGCTGCGCCCGGGGGATCCGGCGGGTTCTCTTCATCCGCAGCTATGCAGGTGGTTTGGCTTCCCTCTGGATGCCGTCGTTGCAGCGGGTACGTTGGACGGGCACACCTCGCTGGCAGCCTTGGGTGGACTGCAAGCGGGCGATGCGACCCTTGTGGTCGGCACCTCCAACGCTCTTACAATTCAGACCGGCGAACTCTGCGAGATGGAGGGAATTTGCGGAATTGCCATGGACGGATTGACGGCAGGCCTGTATGGCATCGATTCCGGCCAGAATTGCACGGGCGACATGCTGGACTGGTTCATGCGCAATTCCGTTCCGCAAGAGATGCTCGCTCAAGCGCAGAAGGCCAATAAAACGCCGCATCAACTGCTTGCAGAGCGGGTCGAGCGGCCGTGGACGAATTGCGTGACGGCGCTGGACTGGTGGAACGGCAGCCGCAACGCGCCGTGCGATTTGGATTTGCGGGGGATGCTCGCGGGATTGTCCTTGGATACGCGCCCGCAGGATATTTATTTGGCGCTGCTGCAGGGGATTGCCTGCGGCACCCGGGAGATCGTGGAGCTTTGGGAGAGAAACGGCGTGACGGTGAACCGGGTGCTGGCCACTGGCGGGATTGCATTGAAGAATGCGCTTCTGATGCAGGAGTATGCCAACCTCCTGAACCGAACGGTCATGGTCGGGCGGATAGCGGAGGGGCCTGCGATGGGCGCGGCGGTCTTTGCCGCTGTAGCGGCAGGCATCTATCCCAATGCGGCGGAAGCCTGTGCAGAAATGGGCGTCAAGGATTTTATCCGCTATTCCCCAGACGAGGTTCACCGGCAGGCGTATGAGGATCTCTATCGCCGCAATCATGCCCTTCGTCAGATGGCGATTGGAGAAATCAATTGGCCGCGGCGCGTGAAAAGCGGCTGAAGCGGCGGCGAATGGACGGCTCTCATGGCCAGCGCTCCCCAGCAATGCATGAATGAGGTGTTGTAAATGGCTTCGATCACATTCGACAAAGTCACGAAAAAATTCGGAAATAACACGGTCATCGAAGATTTGGATTTGAAGATTGAGGACGGCTCATTTACCGTGCTGGTTGGCCCCTCTGGCTGTGGAAAGACGACGCTTTTGCGCATGATCGCGGGGATTGGGCCGCAGACTTCCGGCAAGGTGCTCATTGATGGCCAGGATGTCACGCGGATTGCGCCCGGAAAGCGCGGCGTGGCGATGGTTTTTCAAAATTATGCCATCTATCCGACGATGACCGTCCGCGATAACATAGAATTTGGACTGAAGAACAATCGCGTTCCCAAGCCTGAGCGCGTCAGGCTGGTCAACGAGGCGTGCGAGAAAGTGGGCATGACGCAGTATCTTGACCGCAAGCCGAGCACCTTGTCCGGCGGCCAGCGCCAGAGAATCGCGTTGGCCCGCGCAATTGTGAAGAATCCAGCTGTATTCCTCATGGACGAACCGCTGTCCAATCTGGATGCGAAGCTGCGCGTTCAGATGCGCGTGGAGTTAATTGAACTGCACAATAAACTCAACACGACGTTTGTCTACGTCACGCACGATCAGGTGGAGGCCATGAGCATGGCGGATACCATTGTGCTGATGAACAATGGGAAGATTATGCAGACCGCCAGCCCGTCGGTCATGTATCGCGATCCGGACAACTTGTTTACGGCGCGGTTTATAGGCTCTCCTGCCATGAATGTGCGCAAGATTGACGAGGCTGGAAACGTGATGGGATTTCGGCCGGAAAGGGCGATGATCGGGCTTGACCGCATGAACGATGCCTTCGCCGTGCAGGGAGTGGTCATTGCAAAGGAGCTTCTGGGAAGCGTGGTCAATTATTCTGTGCGCGATAAGGAAGGGAACGTCTATATCGTCAGCACCGAAAGCGAGGACTTTTCGGTCAATCAGACCCTTTGGGTGGGGAGCCTCCTGAAAAACATTTATGTATTTGACGGCAAGGGGCAGCGCGTTCGAGAAGGCGTTCCGGCATATGCGCAGCTGCTCGACGCAGTGAGGAGATTGTAAATGAATACGCGATTCATTGAGAAAATCAAGCCGTATCTGCTGCTTCTCCCGGCGTTTATCGGCATAGGCGCGTTTACAATTTATCCCGTAATCAAGGCGATCATTTGGAGCCTGTACAAGGTGAATCAGCTCAATCCGTCCAAGACCCGGTTTGTTGGTCTGGATAATTTCCGATATCTGTT
>DVJL01000018.1 GCA_018716805.1 Candidatus Faecivicinus avistercoris
TCAGCGCCAGCCGCCGCACCGACATCCCCGCCGCGCACGCGAAGTGGATGTTCCGCCGCCTGCGCGAAGGATTCGCGCTCGTGCGCAACCCCATGAACCCACGCAGCGTATCGCGCGTGTCGCTCGCCCGCGAGGACGTGGACGGCATCGTGTTCTGGACGAAAAATCCCGCGCCGATGCTCGAAGGGCTCGGCGCGCTAGACGGCTACGCCTTCTATTTTCAGTACACGTTGACCGCCTACGGCCGCGACGCCGAGCCAAACCTGCCCGGCCGCGCGGCGCGATTGGAGAGCTTCCGGCGGCTGGCCGGGGCGCTCGGCCCGGAGCGCGTGCTCTGGCGGTACGACCCGATCCTGTTGAGCGCGCGCTATCCCGCCGAATGGCATCTCGAATCGTTTCGCCGGCTGGCCGAGGCGCTGCGCGGCGCGACCGAACAGGTGACGGTCTCCTTTGTGGACACCTACGCGCGCAACAAAAAGCGGCTTGAAGCACTCGGCGCACAGCCCATCGGCGAGGAAACCATGCGCACCCTCGCCGCCGAGATCGCCGCGATTGCGCGGCAGAACGGCATGCGCCCCGTCGCCTGCTGCGAGGCGGCCGACCTGCGCGGCTGCGGCGTGGAACCGGCGCGGTGCATCGACGCGGCGCGAATGGGGCGGATCGCCGGCGTACCGATGCTCGAAGCGCGCGACCCGAACCAGCGCGCGGGCTGCGGCTGCGCGCCGAGCGTGGACATCGGCGCCTACAACACCTGCCCGAACGGCTGCCTCTACTGCTATGCGAACTACAGTCCCGCGCTGCTACGCGCAAATCTCGCCCGGCGCGACGACACCTCGCCGCTGCTGTGCGGCGCGCTCGCGCCGGATGACCGCGTGACCGAGCGGAAAATGCCCGCGCTGCGAAGCGGGCAGCTGCGGATGAAGCTGGATTGAACCGCACGGCATTCGCCAGAGGTACACCCGAACGCGAACGCGATACCCGCTCCAAAATTCCTCTGAGAAATTGGAAAAATCCGAGCGAAAGATGCCCGCGCTGCGAAGCGGACAACTGCGGATAAAGCTGGATTGAACCGCACGGCATTCGCCAGAGGTGCGCCGAACGCGATGCCCGCTCCAAAATTCCTCTGAGAAATTGGAAAAATCCGAGCGGAAACTGCCCGGACTGCGAAACGGGCAGCTGCGGATGAAGCTGGATTGAACCACGCGGCGATCCGCCGGGATTCCGCATCCGAACGGCGGCCTTGGACGTCCGCGCCCCCCGCTCCGAAATCCCTTCAAAAAAACTGGAAAAATTCAAACTGTCTCATTGACGGTTCCGCCCGAATGTGCGATCATGGCTGCGGGAGGTGGCCTGAATGGCAAACGAATGGAAGAAGGACTTCAACGCCATGCTTCGCGCGCCGCGCGATATGCCGCGGATTCAGCACGTCGACGATCCGGCGACGGTCGAAAAATACGGCGGAACGCGCATGTACTTCGCGCCGCCGGTGGACTACGACCGCGAGATGAAGCGCGTGCCGCGCGGACGGCTGACCACGGTGGGCGCGATCCGCGCGAGGTTGGCGGCGCGCGCCGGCGCGGACTTCACCGAACCGATCCACGCAGGCGCATTCGTCTCGATCGCGGCGTGGGCGAGCGAGCAGCGCGCGGACGACCCGACGCCGTGGTGGCGAACGCTCAAGGCCGGCGGCGAGCTGAACCCCCGGTATCCCGGCGGCATCAAAGCACAGCGCGCGCGGCTCGAGGCCGAGGGGCACACCGTCGTCCGCCGCGGCCGGAAGAATTTTCGATGGTACGTGGCCGGCTATGAACAGGCGCTGTTCGACCCCGACGGGGAATCGTGAGCGCTCAACCAGCCGCATTCAAAAGCGCCATGATCCTTTCATGGCGCTTCAGCTTATCCAAACCCCGTGAGAGAGCGAGAGGGGCGAATCCCTCTCGCACAAAAATCGTTCCCGGCGGCGTGTACGTCGGGAACGGGTGCTGATTTTTGCGTCGGGAAATCCCATTTCCCAGAGCAAAAATCGCTTCCTTGCAATTTTTGCTTGTGTCGCAAAGCGGCGCGAGCAAAAATTGGAGGGGGTGGCAGTGGCGGGGGAGCGGAGCTCCCCCGTCCACAATCGTCAAAACGTCTTGACTAGGCTGTCCACGTCCGTGATTTCCGCGCCGTAGACTTCCTTCAAATATTTGATGCCGTACAGGTAGTCCTCCTCCGTGAAGGAATCCGTCGCGTCCTTCGCCACGACGATGCCGTAGCCCAGCTGATAGGCGTCTGCGGCGGTGTGGCGCACGCACATGTGCGCGTGCAGGCCCGTCAGAATCACCGTATCGACGCCCAGCTCCTTGAGCAGCAGGTCGAGATCCGTGTGGAAAAAGCCGCTGTACCGGCGCTTCGGAACGACGTAGTCCTTTTCGCACAGCTCCAGCTCTGGAATGACCTCCGCGCCCTCCGTGCCGGCGATCGCGTGATCGCCCCAGAGCTTCAGCTCGTGGTCGATGCCCTTCAGGTGCGCGTCGTTGCAGAAGATCACCGGCACGCCCTTCTCCCGCGCGCCGCGCAGCAGCTCGGCCGTCTTGGGCACGATCGCCAGCCCGCGGTCGCACTTCAGCGCCCCGGTCACAAAGTCGTTGAGCATATCCACGACGAGAATTGCACGCTTGCTCATATCTTCTTCCTCCATATGTCCATTTATGTGTATATACACTATTATAGACAATCATTCGCGCCTGTCAATCTTGAATTGAGGAAATTTTCTGTTATAATAGAGGGAGAACGAGGAGGCGAGGCGGATGGACGGACGAACGCGGCGCGAGGGCATCCTGCGCCTGCTGGCCGGGAGCGACGCATGTCTGAGCGCGTCGAAGCTGGCCGAGCGCTTTGGGGTCACGCGGCAGGTGATCGTCTCGGACATCGCGCTGCTGCGCGCGAACGGCCAGAAGATCCTCGCCACGCGGCTGGGCTATCGATTGGAGCGCGCACCGGAGCAGGGAAAGCTGGCGAGCGTCGTCTGCCGCCACGGCGACCGGCAGGTGTTCGACGAATTCTGCGCCGTGGTGGACAACGGCGGCGCGGTGCTCAACGTCATCGTCGAGCACCCACTGTACGGCGAGATCTGCGTGGAGCTGAACGTCGCCTCGCGCTACGACGCGCAGGCGTTCGTCGAGCGCATGACGGCGACGTCCGCCGAGCCGCTGTGCGGGCTGACCGGCGGGCTGCACGTGCACATGCTCCGCGTGCCGGACGACGCAGCGCTCGAGCGCATTGCCGCCGCGCTGGATGCGCTGGGCATCCTCGCCGAGCGGCCGCAGGAGGAGGAACCGGCCGGCGGCTGAAGTGCCTGTGAAAAAACTTCCGTTCGCCCAGACCCGGCCGGAAAGCACAGGCGCAGGATGTGCATCTGTCGTTGAACGAAGCACTTGCCGCTCCAGCCGAAGTCGAAGCGCCGCCAAGCCGAGGGCGAGCACATCTTTCGGAAGCAGGCGCAGAACGCGCACGCACATCAAGCAGCTCGCTTGCCGCTCCAATAAAAGGCAAATCGTGCTTAAGCCGAGGGTAAGCACGCTTTCGGAAGCAGGCGCAGAACGCGCATGGCGCATCAAGCGGCTTGCTTGCCGCCCAAGCCGAAGTCGAAGCGTAAACTTTCTAGAAAGTGGCCGCAGGCGCGGCTCTGCGCGAATAACAGGATTCAAATCAGAGGAAAATGAGGGGGGATTCCATGCATCTGATGTTGGTCAATGACGATGGCATTCATGCGCCGGGCATCCGCGCGCTCTGTGCCGCAGCCGCGGCGGCGGGGCACCGCGTGAGTCTCTGCGCGCCCAGCCGCGAACAGAGCGGCGCGAGCCATTCCATGTCCTTCTGGAGCCAGCTCCGCCCGGAAAAAGTCGACGTGCCCGGCGCGGAGGCCGCCTACGCCGTCGACGCCACACCCGCGACCTGCGCGCGCTTTGGGCTGTACCTGATTCCGGCGGTCGATTTCGTGCTCTCGGGCATCAACGACGGCGCCAACATGGGCGGCGCGTGCGTCTATTCGGGCACCGTGTCCGCGGCGATCGAGGCCTCGATGTCCGGCGTGCCGGCGATGGCCGTCTCGCTCCGCGCGCCGAACGGCGGCGCGTTCGACGCCGCGGCACAGGTGGCGCTGCGCGTGCTCGAATACGCGCGCGAACATCCGCTGCCGCGCGGCTGCGCCTACAACCTCAACATCCCGGCGCTGCCGTATGCGGAGATCCGCGGCGTGCGCGCGGCGTCCATCGCGCCGACCTACCTCGATTCGCCGGCCTACCGCCGCGCCGGGGACGGCGCCTACCTCTACGTCCACGGCGAGGAATCCGAGCCGCTCCCGCCGGGGTGCGACAAGCGGCTCGTGCAGGAGGGCTGGGCGGCGCTGACCAAGCTCACGTGGAACCTCCAGATGAACGCGCCCGACCCCGACGGCATCGCGCTGTGATGAGAAAACGCGCTGCCAGTTCTCACAGAGCCGCGCGGCGGCCGAAGATCGAATCCCGCGCCATGCGGCATCGCGCTTCTGCGCAAAAATGAGGAGGATCCCATGCACCACGAAATCGAAAGGAAATACCTGGTCCGTCCCCTTTCGGACGGCTTCCTGCGCGCGCAGCCGGGGTGTGAAGTCTGGGAAATCGACCAGACCTATCTGCTGGCCCCGCCGGGCGAGACGCGCCGCGTGCGGCGGATCGTCGAAAGCGGAACCGAGCGCTTCCGGCTGACCGTCAAGCGCCGCCTGTCCGATCTGACCAGCGAGGAGGACGAGCGCGAGATCGCGCGCGAACGGTACGAATCGCTGCTGGCCGAGGCCAATCCCGAACTTCAGACCATCCGCAAGACGCGCTATCGCGTGCCGCACGA
>DVJL01000109.1 GCA_018716805.1 Candidatus Faecivicinus avistercoris
CCCTTGCCTCCCAGTATGTCTGTCGCCCACCAGAGGAGCGTCATCGCTCCCGGCACGCCAGCGCCGTGGCGCACCATGCTCCCAAGCCCGCCGACAGCCAGGGCCACACCCGCGAGCGTGCGCGCGTCGAACAGGCCGTCCGTAACTTCGCGGATGCCGCGATCCAACGCGCCGAAGCCGGTTTTCAATCCCTTGGCGACGCGGCAGGCTGTCGGATGCGCGATCTCCGCATCCAACGCCATCAGGCGTATGACCGCACCCTCGATCACCGCCGCCCCGACCTGCGCTTCGTCATAACAAATGAGCGCCGTGGCCGTGCGCGGATTGAGCGTTACCGAATGGACTGCGCCGGCAGCTTCCAATGTTTCCTTCATGGTGCGCGCCACCTCTTCTTGTCGGGCGATGGCGGGAATGTACAGGCGCAAACGCCCGGGCAGATAAGAGCGCACTTCAGCCACGCCCCGAAAGGAGGGAAGGATATTCTTTCTCTGCTTGACGAGGCCATACGCCGCGCTCCCCGCCGCGAAAGCAGCCCACCAGATGCTTTTCATGATTCCTCCTTGCGTACAGAATTAGCTATGACTAACTTTCGCGTCTAGAAACAGTTGAAGGGCTCTTGCCCCTCAACTGCCATTCATTTTAACCCCTGAACTTTATCATTGCCATACGGGTATGGTAAAAATTGTTTGACGCACGCAAAAACGACGCCTTTCCCTTGCTCGTAGCACGCATCTTCTTTCACGAGCAAAGGAAGGCGTCGAAAGAATCAGTCGGGAAACCCCTGGCTTCCCCAAAACTCCATAATAGCCGGCAGAGGCCGGCAGAGAAGACGGCACAAGAATCCATTGTGACTTCCAGACCATCGCGAAGCTTTAAGCCATATTGTTCCATCATCCAGATCCTTCAATGCACCCTATATCAAGGTGTACGTCAAACGTCTGCGTGAGCGCGGTGTGAAGCTGATTGGCCAGTACACGGGCGATTACAGGTGGCGTACTTCCTACCGTGATCTGGAACCCATTTTCGATACTCTGTGGATTGCTTCTTGGGGCAAGAACGATGGTGTCTACACGGGATGGACGCTGAAAAGCGCTCAGTATACGAACAAGATTCACCTGCATCAGTTCACGAGCAATGGCTACACCAAGGTCGCGGGCGCACCTGGCATTGACCATCGTATCGACCTGAACCGTCTGACGGGCGTTGTATCTTTGTCTTGGTTTACAGGCAGGAAGTACGAGGGCGAGGCCGATGCTCCCGCCGAGGATGGCTACACGCGCTACGTCGTGCAGCGCGGCGATACTCTGTGGGGGATAGCAAAGAATTTCCTTGGTAATGGAACGAAGTATCACCTAATCATGGAGTTGAATGGGTTGACAAGTACCCTCATCCGTACTGGCGATGTTTTGAAGATTCCTGATAAGGAATAAAAAAAAGACATCCGCTCATAGAACAGATGTCTTTATGGAAAGGCCGAAAATCTCTAACCTAGGAAGGAAGAAAAAGTTCGGATTTTCCGGTTGTGGTGGAGCATACGAGACTCGAACTCGTGACCTCTACACTGCCAGTGTAGCGCTCTAGCCAACTGAGCTAATGCCCCATGTCTTAACGACATTGATTATTATATCACATCTGGCGGGCTTTGTAAATCCTGTTTTCTGTAAAATTCATGAGAAACTCGTGCAACGTCATCGCCCTGCACGTTGCCTGACGGACGCGCAATGACCTGCTAGCCCCACCAGTTCTTGCGCGGACGCTGCCGGCCCAAAACGCGCCAGAAGGCATTTGAAAGGGGAAAATCTGCAATATCGAGCCGTTTTTTTATCCATTTCCGCAAAGAATTCGCAGCCTATGTGGCGTACAGGCAGGCGTTCGCCCCACGAAACGAACAGAAAAGGCGCCGAATGTGCATTTCAAGGATTTCAAACGCCCTCTGAGATCTGGCGTCCGAAGGGCGGCAGATGGGAACGGCCAAAACCTGCATCAATGACGCGGTATCTCGGCGAAATGTCAATGCAGGAACTGCCGCCCCATCAAAGCGCACCTAGGGCCGAACGCCCTGTTCGATGCAGGGCGTCCGCAGGCTCCACGCGGCGTTCCATTCCCAGCCGGAACAGAGCGGCGCAAAAATCCGCGGCCGTCAGGCGTCCGGCAAACGGTACTTGCCCTGAAAGGCGTCGAAGCTGGCCTGAAAATCGGCGCTGGCGGCGGCTCGCCCGGTGTAGCCGTGCATCTCGAAGCCGCCCTGCGCGTGCTCGATCAGCGCGGCTGCGATGTTCGAGCAGTGATCTGCGACGCGCTCGCAATTGTTGGTGAGGTCGGCGAGCACAAATCCCTGCTGAATGGTGCAGGTGCCGCTCTGCAGCCGGTCGACATGGCGGTTTTTCACTTCCCGCGTCAGCTCGTCGACGACCTGCTCCAGCGGCTCGACCTGCCGGGCGAGGGCGAGGTCGCCGGTCTCAAACGCGCGCACCGCCATGGTCAGCACGTCGGTCACGGCATTGGTCAGCATGCGCAGTTCGCGCCATGCGGAATCGGAAAACCGGATCTTCTTTTCGTGCAATTCCTGCGCCGCCTCGACGACGTTGACCGCGTGGTCGCCAATGCGCTCAAAATCGCCGATCATGTGCAAAAGCAGCGCGGATTCGCGGCTGTCCTCGGCGGTCAGCTCGCGCTCGGAGAGTTTGACCAGATAGGCGCCAATGGAATCCTCGTATCGATCCAAGCGGTCCTCGAGCCTGCCGATGGCCTCCGCGCCGCCGGACTCATAGCGGCCGACGAGCGCGAGCGCGGCGTTGAGCGCCTTGCGCGCAGTGCGGGCCATGTCCACGGTCACGCGCCGGCTCTGCTCCACGGCCACGGCGGGCGTGTTCAGCAGGCGGACGTCCAGCGCGACGGAGGGCGAATTGTCGTCCGCGCCATCGCGCACCGTCAGGCACGCCAGCTTCTCCAGCTGGCGCGAGAACGGCAAGAGAATCGCCGTCGCCAGCAGGTTAAAGCAGGTGTGCACCACGGCGATGCCCAGCTCCGTCGCGGACTCAGCGGTGAACGGAAGCCCAAACAGCACGTCCGCCAGCGCATACAGCGACAGGAAGAGCGCCACGCCGATGATGTTGAAGTAAAGATGAATGAACGCCGCGCGCTTTGCGTTTCGGCTCGCGCCGATGGACGCGATCAGCGCCGTCACGCAGGTGCCGATGTTCTGCCCCATGATGATCGGGATCGCACTGGCATAGGTCACCGCACCGGTGGCCGACAGCGCCTGCAAAATGCCCACCGACGCCGACGACGACTGAATCACCGCCGTCAGCACCGCGCCCGTCAGCACGCCGAGGATCGGATTGGAAAACATCGTAAACAGCCGCGCGAACCCGGGATCTCCGGCGAGCGGCTCGACCGCGCCGGACATCGTCTCCATGCCGAACATCAAAATCGCAAACCCGAGCAGGATCGCGCCGGCGTTCTTCACCCGGTCGCGGCGGAAGAACAGATACATCACCGCGCCGGCCAGCGCCAGCACCGGCGAAAACGCCGAGGGCGTCAGCAGCCGAAGCAGGAGGCTGTCCCCCTCGATGCCCGACAGGCTCAGGATCCACGCCGTCACCGTCGTGCCGACGTTCGCCCCCATGATGACGCCGCACGCCTGATGCAGCTTCATCAGCCCCGAATTGACGAAGCCGACGACCATCACCGTCGTCGCCGACGACGACTGAATCACCGCCGTCGTCGCCAGACCCAGCAGAAACCCCTTCGCCGGGTTCGCCGTCAGCTTCTCCAGAATCGCCTGCAGCCGGTTGCCCGCCTGCCGCTCGAGCCCCTTCCCCATCATGTCCATTCCGTACAGGAACAGCGCCAGTCCGCCCAACATCGCGAGCACGTCAAAAATATCCATCCTTCGATGCACTCCCCGCTTGATCTCTCTCGTTTCTCTATTTTACAGTGTACCGCATGGATGTAAACGCACAATTATATAGCAATAACAATTTGTTATGCTTGTGGACAAGGGAGCAAGCTCCCCCGCCAGGTGCCGCTGAAACTGCAAGGAAGCGATTTTTGCTCTGGGATATTGAAATTTCCCGACGCAAAAATCAGCACCCGCCCCCGACGCACGAGGCGATTTTGACGATTTTCCAAATCGCCGAAATCGGTCGGCCTTGGCCGGCTTGAAAACCCTTTGGGTTTTCAACCTTCCCACCGGACTCGATTTTTTTGCGAGAGGGCTTCGCTCTCTCGCGCTCTCCCGGGGTTTGGATGGGCGGAATGCTTTTCCTTTCGGACGCGTTTTTGCGAGAAGGCTTCACCCTCTCGCGCTTTCACGGGGAATGGCGGACGGAAAGGGCGGCGTCTGGAACGAAATTTCCGGACGCCGCCCTTCGGAATGGGACGGATATTCGATTTACGATCAATTCAGCAGCAGGAAACAGGCCGCGGCGACCATGAGCAGGTCGTCGATGTGCTCGGCCATCTCGCGAACCATCTGGCCGTTGGGCGAATCGGCCAACTCGCGCATCCGGCGCTTGATCTCCTTGCGGTCAAATTCGGAGAAATAGCGCTTGAAGCACTTCGCCCGCTTCAGCAGCACGGTGAGCGCGGCGGACTTTTCGGAGACCTCCCCGCCGCCGAGCAGCTCCGCGCGCAATGCGTCGATCTCGCCGCGGACGGCGGCGTGGGTCGGAATATAGCCGTTTCGTCCGCCCAGCTTGCCCTCGCGCACGCACTCGATCGCGCCCACCTCGCACAGCGACTGCCCGACCGCATCGACCAGCGGGTTCAACCGCGAGGGATAGGCGTAGTACGTCTCCACAATCTTCCCGAGCTTCACCGGGCTGTGCTCGGCGATGAGCTCGTACAGCGGGCGAAGATAGGCGCGTCCCTCCGGAAGCGGCGCGGTAGCGCGAACTTCCTTGCCGTCGAAATCGATACAGCCCTCGCCCCTCAGCTCCATCAGACCGGCTGCGGCGAGGCAGACCTGCCCTTCCGTGTCGAAGCTGGAAATCTTTCCCTTCTCATTGGCTGCGCAGACCATGTACGCCTGCGCGATGGACAAATTGCTCATGGTTCTCTCCTTGTCTTGCCCGTCGGGCATATTTCCCCCATCATTCTATCAAACATGGTTCACTTTGTCAATCAATCATCCCGCCCCGACGATCTCCAGCGCTTCGCTCAGCAGGGCGTGAAACCCGCGGGCGGTGCCGTCGGTCTCCCAGAACATGCTGTAGATCGCGCAGTGGTCGCTGGACACGGTGATGTGCGAAGTGCACTCCCCAAACGTCCCCAGGCCATGCATCGCGCTCGACAGGCTCACCCGCCGGTACCGGGCATACGCCTCCGGCCTTCCGTCCTCGAGCACCTCGTCGAGCGTCCCCGCCCAGTCCTCCGCCATGATGATGAGGAAGAAGACGGCCGGCGGCTCGCTCTCCGCCTCGTCCGGCGGAAGATAGGCCAGCACGTGGACGCCCTCGGGGAAGTCGCTTCCCGCGCTCCACGGCAAGTAGCGCCCCGACTCAGCCAGCTCGCGCCAGCCCCCGGCGAGGGCTTCGAGGTTTTCCTCGCTGACCAATTCAGAATCGAGCCGAATCGTCCCGGATAAGTAGTGGCTGTACAGCGCCAGCGCAAACGCACCGGCCAGCAGGACGGAAATTCCGATGATCCACGCGCGCCGCTTTCGACGGGCCTCCTTCATGTCTCTCCCCTCCAGTCCATCGATTGAAAAACCACCGGCACAAACCACATCCGGCCTCGCGCGGCGCGAAGAGCAACTGCCGGAAATATCTGTGTTTCACAGCTCAAACTCTGAATCCGGCTCCGCGCGGCGCAAAACCAGACCTTCTCCGCCGCATGGCGCAACAGGCGCGCTCAATTCTGCGCCGCTGCGCTCCCGCGCAAGACATCGCCCGTTCCCGCCACGCCGCGCGACGGCATTCGCCATCCCGGAAAAATCCCGGCCTCAGTCGGCTGCATCACGGAAGTGGCGCCTCAGGCGTTGGCAGAGCGCGGCCAGCGCCTCCGAGTCCATCTCCGCGCCGCTCAGATAGCCGGCCAGCGCCTGCCGCACGACGGGGCGGTCGGCATCGGGCAGGTGGCGAAGCGCCCAGACCGCGCCGCCGCACTTGGACAGCATCCGCCCCTCGGCGAGGTAGGCCAGCGCGCGGCAGAGGTTCAGCGCGGCGTAGAGCGGGTCGGCGGATTCATCCAGCACGTCGTACCGGATGCTGTCCAGCACCGCCGCCTCCGGCACGGGCAGAAAGGCGTCGCGCGCGGGATCGCCGATGATCGCGCGGCTGCACGTCCGGGCGGCGGCGAGGTGCGCGGCGAGGTCGGGATCGACGCCCGCCGCATCGCGGCAATAGGCGTCGAGACCGGCGCGGATGGCGCCGAGATGGGCCGGAGAGAAGTGCAGTTCAAACGGCGAGGGATGGCGGAAATCGCGCATCGCGGCCTCGGTGACGACGCTCATCTCGATGCCCTTCGGCGGGGCCTCCGGCGTGCGGTCGAGCAGGACGCGGATCAGCGCGCGCCGCTCGTCGAAGGCGAGGGGCCGGTTCACCACGGCGAGGAAGTCCAGATCGCCCGCATCCCAGCGGAAACAGCCGAACGCCAGCGATCCGTGGACGTAGAACCCGACCAGACCGTCGCCCAACACGCCGCGAAAATCGGCGGCAATCCGCTCGAGCAGCGCGTTTGCCCGCTCCGCTTCCCGCGCCCGGCGCTCCCACCGCGCGCCCAGCCGAAGCGCCTGGCCGACCAGCCGCTCCTTGGCGTCCAGCGCCTCCGCATTGTCGAGGCTGCGCGCGTCCCACGCCTCGGCGTCCAGGTTGTCCGCGGCGTAAAAGAACTGCGCGATCTGCTTTTGGCGGAACTGCGCCAGCGCGGCAAACGCCGAGCACTCCTGATCCACGCAGACGCAGCCCTCCTCGCGGCGGCGTCCGGCGCGGGCGCGGGTCTCGCGATAGAACGCGTCGGTCGTCCACGTCTTGCCGACGGTCAGCGGCACGCCCTGTTCGGCAAAGAAGCCGGTCAGCAAATCGAGCGTGCCGACGTTGGCCGCGATCTCGGCGGAGGGCGGCGCGTAGTGAAAGCTGGTGCCCTCGTCGCGCACGGCGCGGTCGGGCACGATCACGGCGCAATCGCCGATGCTGCCGTCGAGCACGCCGCAGGTGCCGAACGCGAGGATGCGCTCGACGCCGGCGGCAAACAGCTCGTCGAATTGTCCCACAGCGAGCGGCGCGCCGACGGCAACCATGGTCAGGCCGATGGTTTCGCCGTCGATTTCGACCCGGTAGAGGGGAACCGGCCCATTCGCGCATTCGCTATCGAACACAAACTGCGCGCCGTACCGCTCGACCGCGCCTGCGATCAGGTTGTGCGCAAAGCAGGCGACCACCGTCCTGGGACAGCCGGGCACGGGCGAAACGGTATCCGCCGGATTGATGACGGCGGCGGGCGCCGAATCGAACTGCGAAAGCGGCAGGCCGTCCCACGGGTCGCGCTCGAACAGCAGCATCGGCCATGGATCCTCGCCGTGGCCGCGGTCGAGCGCCTCAGTCACGCCGATGGCGCGAAAGCCCTCGCTGGCATAGAGCATGGCGGCGGGACGGTTGTTCAGCCATGTGTCCAGCCGCAGCGCCCGGCAACCCGTGCGGCGGGCGAGCTCCGCGGCAAAGCGAAGCATCTTGCGCGCCGCGCCGCGGTGCGACTGCGCAGGCGGGACGCACAGCGTGTGCACGACCAGCGCCTCGTCCCCGCCGGCGGGAATCCGCCACGCCGCGGCGGCGTATTCGGCGGGCTGGACGCGGTTGAGAATCGCGCTCGCGCAGAGCGCACCCTCTTCGCGCAGCACGTACAACGTGCCCGCCGCGAGCGCGGCTTCGACGTCCGAGCGCAGCGGATAGACGCCGCGCCGCCAGTTGGAAAAACAGCCGTGAACCTCCTCGTAGTCGAACAGCGCGTCGTAGCCGAGGACGATGTCATCGACGTCCGCGCGGGTAGCGAGCCGGATCATGGAAATTCCTCCCTCTTTGGTTTGGCATTCATTGTATCACATTTCGCCCGGCCGGACAAGGCTCGGCGCGCTTCGCGAAAATGGGCGCGAACCATGGCCCGGCAATAAATGCCGTTCCTGATCCGGTTTGGAAGAGAAGCGCCTGCCATTTCAAGCGCGCGAGGGCATAGAGATGCCTGAAGCCGCGACTTCGGCCGCCTTTTCCGCCGGTTCGAGCGAAGAATCCGGCGGCGCCGAGTCCGGCATTCGCATCGCCCAAATGGCGGAAACTGTGCCGAACGGGCGTTTTCAGCATCCCCTACCCCCGGGGATCGTCCGTCCGCCCGATGACGTAGTCCGCGCTGAGCTGGTAGAAGTCGCACAGCAAAATCAGATCCTCGATCTTCAATTCCGCGCGACCATTTTCAATATGGCTGTATCCCTGCTGGGATTTCTGGATGACCTTTGCGATCTGTTTTTGCGTCAAGTCTCGATCTTCCCGTATTTCCCGAAGCCTTCTGCGATAGTCCATGCCGCATCACCTCGGAAATATCGTATTATACTCGAAATTTGAGTATTGATTTTTACTCAAAGATTGAGTATAATAGAACCGATAGGGGAATTGGAGGAAGGGATTCCGGCAAATTTGAGAAATGGTTCCACCCGCACGGCGGGACATCCGTTTCAAAAGGGCGAAGCTGCCACCGCCGCCCCATTCTCCCAAAAGGACGCCCGGCACAGCTCGTACTGCCGGGCGTCCTTGCGCGAGAATCAAAACTCCTCTTTCCCAAAGAAACGCGGTTGCGCAGGCGCGCGGCGCGTGGTATCATGAGGATGCCATTTCAAACTTGGGAGGACGCCGCCATGATTATCAGCGCCAGCCGCCGCACCGACATCCCCGCCGCGCACGCGAAGTGGATGTTCCGCCGCCTGCGCGAAGGATTCGCGCTCGTGCGCAACCCCATGAACCCACGCAGCGTATCGCGCGTGTCGCTCGCCCGC
>DVJL01000110.1 GCA_018716805.1 Candidatus Faecivicinus avistercoris
GAGGAACGTCGTTGTGTCGGACGCCGCGATCCACGGATCTGCGAAAGCGGGCGCGCTTTTCAGAATTCGGCGCCCATCAACTCGCCTGGTGCGGGCAGGCCGGCGGCTTTGGCGAGGAACGTCGTTGTGTCGGACGCCGCGATCCACGGATCTGCGAAAGCGGGCGCGCTTTCAGCATTCGGCGCCCATCAACTCGCCGGGTGCGGGCAGGCCGGCGGCTTCGGCGAGGAATGTCGCCGCGTCGGACGCCACGCCCACGACGTTCTCCTCGTGCATGAAGTCGGTGATGTTGGAATCGAACAGCATGTTTGCCTGCGCGGGGAATTCGTCGTCGCCGTCCCAGAACAGCACGTCCAGCTTCAAACCGGGAATCACATCGAGCCGACCGCCCGCGTCGCAGCGCGCGATCTTTTCCGCGCCGAGCCGTTGGAATGCCGCCTGCAGGGCGTCTGCGCGGCCTGTGAACAGTTGCGCCAGTGGTTCGAGAATCGAGCTTCGGTAGGCGCTCTCGAACGGATAGGCGCGCTTGACGCTGCGAAACGGCACCATCTCGCCTGAAGGCCGCGGGTTCTCGACGGCGTAGTGGAACATGTTGAAGAAGGTCATCTCCATGTTGAAGCCGATCTCCGCGCCCGGGCGGTCGAGCCGCGCGATGCGCGCGGTGCGGCGGTCGATCGCGCACGGGTGGGAAAAATAGGTCAGGTAGAGGAAGTCATCGTCCAGCTTCAGGTGAAACCGGCGCGCCAGAGCCGTGCAGTCCATTGCGAGAAAGCGCTTGCGCCACGATTCGCGCACGGCCTCGTAGTTGGATTTCCGCTCCATGTCATTCTCCCTTCGGCGCATAGGTGCGCTTGCCGCGCGCGACGTCCGGGTCCGGGTCGTAGCGGCGCGCGCAGCGATCGTCGCCGAGGACGACGTTTTCATACAGCTGGTGCGTGTGGTTGCCGGTAAAGACCTCGGCGATGGTCGTGTCGGTCACGTCGCAGTACAGCCGCGCGAACGGCCGGAACCACGGGAATTCGGCGATACGGGCGTTCCACGCCTTGCCGTAGGGGCAGTGGTCGCGCCCGAGCGAGGCGCCCCAGCCGAGATAGGGGACGTCCGACGCGCGGGTGATGTTCTCCGGCGTGCGGGCGATGCCCTCGGCCTCCGCGCGGGCGATCATCTTCTCGGCGCGCTCGCTGGCGCGGACGTACAGCACGCGCTGGACGACCTCCATCGCGCGCGCCTCGCCCAGCTCGCTGCGCAGCGCGCGCACGAATGCAAAGTACAGTTCCGCAAACTGCTCCGCCATGCCGCGGACCTCGCTGACGGCACGCTCGCGGGAAATGTTCTCCTCCATAGCGATAACCTCCCTGATGCTTTGAGAGAATGGTTCGTTGCAACGCCTTCATTGTACCATCTTTTTCCATGGCGCGCAAGCGCGGGCGATTCCGCGCAAAAAACCGCGCCCTGTTGCAAGGGCGCGGGGCGGCCTGTCAAAAGACCCGAAGGGGAGAGGGGCAAAGCCCTTTCGCAAAAATCCCATCACAAAAAGTTGAAAGTCCGCAGAAGCCAATCCCCCGGGAGAGCGTGAGAGGGCTGCAGCCCGCTCGCATGAAAATCGTGCCCGACGACGTGTGCGTCGGGCACGGGTGCTGATTTTTGCGTCGGGAAATCCCATTTCCCAGAGCAAAAATCGCTTCCTTGCACAATTTGCGGCCAGAGTTTTCCAACGGAAAACTCAAGCAAATTGTGGTGGGGGTGGCAGGAGGCGCAGAATCCGCAGGATTCTGCGGTTTTGCCTTGAAGGCAAAACTGCCGCGGCTCAAATTGAAAATTTGAGCCGCGGCACCTAGCGGGGGAGCTCGCTCCCCCGTCCACATCGCGCCATCAGGCGTCGCGATACGAGAAGGAGCAGGTGACGATGGCGTATTCGGAGTCGCTGCACACGTAGCTGCCGGGTTTCAGATCGTGATCCATGTTGAAGTTGAAGATCTGATACACGGCGCCCAGCGGCTGGACGCTGAATTCGTTGATGGCGCCAAAGCTTCCGTTGATCAGCTGTTCGCCTTCTGTATAAATGGCCATCTCCACGTTGGTGAAGTTCGACACGACCTTGTCCTCGTTCAGGTTGATGAAATAGCCCTCGACGGAAACGCTGTCTTCTTCAACCGTGATGACCGTCGGAATGAAATGGATCAGGTCGCCGATTTCGGGCGCTTCCGCCAGCGAAGCGGCGGGCAGAAGCAGCAAGATGCAGAGCAAAACGGCGGTCAGACTGCGGCGGAGCAAGCGAGTATTCATCGATCATCCATCCCTTCTGAAAAATGAGAAGTGCACGCGCCCGAGCAAGGTGGACACTTCAATCTTTATGATATTATAATGCAAAACTCTGATTATGTCAATGATAAAGAAAGAGACGGCGTCCGGAAGGACATTGCAAAATTGCATGGTTTGCGCTGCGGGATTTGGTTGCGTTTCCCGGAAGAGTATGGTATAATTTTCCTGAAAAATGCGGAAATTGCGCGCGCGGCGCGCCCAATGATAGAAAAATATGGACAGGAGGTTTTCCATGAGCAGCTACGTCACCCGAAAGACGCCCGGCGACACCGCCTGGTTCCGCCACGACCGCTTCGGCATGTTCATCCACTGGGGCCTATACTCCATGCCTGCGCGGCACGAGTGGGTCAAGACCCGCGAGGAGATTCCCGAGGCGCACTACGACAAGTACTTCCAGTACTTCAACCCCGACCTCTACGATGCCCGCGAGTGGGCGCGGCAGGCGAAGGCCGCGGGCATGAAGTACGCCGTGTTCACCACGAAGCACCACGAGGGCTTCTGCATGTGGGACACCCAGTATACCGACTACAAGTGCACCAACACGCCCGCCGGGCGCGATCTCGTGCGCGAATACGTCGACGCCTTCCGCGCTGAGGGGCTGCGGATCGGCTTTTACTATTCGCTGATCGACTGGCACCACCCCGAGTTTCCCATCGACCTGCACCACCCGCGCCGCGACGATCCCGACGCCTACGAGCAGAGCAAGGGCCGTGACATGCACAAGTACGCCCAGTACATGCGCGATCAGGTGACCGAGCTGCTGACCAACTACGGCAGGATCGACATCATGTGGTACGATTTTTCCTATTCCAACTTCAACGGAACGGGCGACCGGGCGTGGATGAAGGGCAAGGGCAAGGACGACTGGGAGGCCGAGGCGCTGATCGCGCTGACCCGCAGGCTTCAGCCGGGCATCATCATCGACAACCGCACCGAGATCGACCAGGACATCTGGACGCCGGAGCAGTTCCAGCCCACCGAGTGGGTGCGCCACCCCGAGACGGGCGAACTGGTCACATGGGAGGCGTGCCAGACGTTCTCCGGCTCGTGGGGCTATTACCGCGACGAGCAGACGTGGAAGAGCCCGGAGATGCTCATCCGAATGCTGGTGAACACCGTCGCGCTCGGCGGCAACCTGCTGATGAACGTCGGCCCGACCTCGCGGGGCTACCTCGACGGCCGCGCGCAGGGCGCGCTGAAGGTCTACGCCGACTGGATGAAGCTGAACAGCCGCAGCATCTACGGCTGCACCATGGCCGAGCCGGGGCTGGTCGCGCCGCCGGACTGCCGGCTGACGCAGAGCGAGGACGGCAAGCGGCTGTACCTGCACCTGTTCGCCTATCCATTCCTGCATGTGCAGCTGCGCGGGCTGGCCGGGAAGGTCGACTACGCCCAGTTCCTGCACGATGGCAGCGAGCTGCGCTTTACCGAGGGAAAGCTCGATCACTTTGGCGACGCGCTGCCCGAGGGCGACGACCTGCTGGTGCTGTACCTGCCGCCCGTCAAGCCGGACTGCCTCGTGCCGGTTGTCGAAATCTTCATGAAGTGACGCTTCGCTTTGTGGCGGGGGAGCTCCGCTCCCCCGCCAGGTGCCGCGGCTCAAATTGAAAATTTGAGCCGCGGCAGTTTTGCCTGCAAGGCAAAACCGCAGAATCCTGCGGATTCTGCGCCTCCTGCCACCCCCTCCAATTTTTGCTCGCGCCGCTTATGCGACACAAGCAAAAATTGCAAGGAAGCGATTTTTGCTCTGGGAAATGGGATTTCCCGGCGCAAAAATCAGCACCCGTGCCCGACGCGCATGTCGCCGGGCACGATTTTTTTGCGAGAGGGCTTTGGCCCTCTCGCGCTCTCCCGGGGGTTGGGCAGGCGGTGGGATTTTTCTTGAATGCGATGGGATTTCTCTTCGGAAAAACACCTCAAATCCGCCGCGCGGTCGCTGGATTTGAGTTTGTGGGCTGTTCTACATTCTTTTTTAGACGAAAGCGCGGGAGAATTTTGCTTCTCCCGCGCTTGTTATGCGTCTTTAATGGCTTGGCGCCGGGTCATCGAATCAGGAAGTACGCGAGCACCACCGCGCCCAGCGCGATCCGGTACCAGCCGAACACCTTGAAGTCGTGCTTGCGGATGTAGTCCATCAAGAACCGGATGACCAGCACGGAGACGGCAAACGCCACCGCCATGCCCACCAGCAGGATCGCCACCTCCAGCCCCGTGAACGCCAGCCCAAACTGCATCAGCTTGAGCAGGCTCGCGCCGAACATGACCGGAATGGCCAGGTAGAACGTGAACTCCGCCGCCACGCGCCGCGACACGCCCAGCATCAGCGCGCCGATGATCGTCGCGCCCGAGCGCGAGGTGCCCGGGAAGATCGCCGCAATCACCTGAAACAGTCCGATGAACAGCACCGTGCGGTAGTCCAGCCGCGCAAGCGACCGGATCCGCGGCCGCTTTCCGCGGTGCGCCGTCTCCACGACGATGAACGCCACGCCGAACACGATCAGCGCGATGGCCACGCTCACATAGTTGTAGAACAGCGCTTCAAACGTCTTGTCGAACAGCAGGCCGATCACCGCCGCCGGCACGCACGCCAGCAGAATCTTCGCCCAGAGCGTGACCTTTGCCGGCTCGAGCCGGACGCGGCCGCTTTCGGCGTCGCGGCCAAATGGCCAGAGCTTTCGCCAGAACAGCAGCACCACCGCGAGGATCGCGCCCAGCTGGATGACGACCTGAAACATCGAATAGAAGCCCTCCGAGACGCCGGAGAACGGCAGGATCTCTTCGAGCAGGATCATGTGTCCCGTGCTGCTGACCGGCAGCCATTCCGTGATGCCTTCGACGATGCCGTACAGCGCCGCCTTGAGCAATTCCAAAAATTGCATGGCTCTTATCCTCTCTTTTCAAAAATCGCGCGCCGCCGATCTCAGCCTATGCGGCGCGGGTTTCGTGAATTCCGTCCGAACGGCAACATTGTAGCACGCGGCCCGCCCGGCCGTCAAGGCGGATGGCGTTGTTTTCCCGTTAATCTCCTCGCGCAAATTCCTTTCTTTACAACCGGGCGCAAAATTGTTATAATGACATCGGATTTCCATCAAACGCAAATTGGAGGCGAAGCGAATGCTTTTCATGGGCATCGACGTGGGCACGCAGGGCGTGCGCTGCGTCGTCGCGGATGTGCGCGGCGGGATTGCAGCGGCGGCTTCTAAGTCGTTCGCGTCGGTCAACATCGCGCGCGAGGCGGGCTGGATCGAGCAATCGCCGGAGGACTGGCGCGAAGCGGTGGAGACGGTGGTGCGCGACTGCACCGCGCAGCTTCACGCGGCGGGCGTGGACCCGGCGCGCATACAGGCGATTTCCATCGATGGGACGAGCGGGACGATCGTGCCGCTGGATGAGCGGAACCGGCCGCTGTCCAACGGCGTAATGTACAACGATCCGAGAGCCGGGGCGGAAGCCGCCATCGTCCACGCGCGCATGGGCGCGCACGAGGCGAAGCTCGGGCTGAGGTTCGGCGCGTCGTTTTCGCTTCCACGCATTCTGTGGTTTGTGCGCAACCGCCCGGACATCTGCGCGCGCACGCGCGTGTTCGCCCATCAGGCGGACTACGTTGCCGGCCTGCTATGCGGGGAGTTCGCCGTTTCCGACGATTCCAACGCGCTCAAGACCGGCTACGACCTGATCGACGGCCGCTGGCCGGAGGAGATCGCCGCGCTGGGGATCGACCGGGCGAAGCTGCCGCGCATCGTCCACCCGGGCGCGCCGGTCGGCCGCGTGACGCGCGAGGCCGCGCAGTCGCTGGGCCTTTCGGAAAAGACGCTGGTCGTCGGCGGTTCGACGGACGGCTATGCCTCGGCGCTGGCGGCGGGCGCGGTGCGCGCGGGCAAGTGGGCGTCCATCATCGGCACGACGTTCGTGCTCAAGGGCGTCACGCCCGGGCTGATCGTGGATCCGGACGGATCGAGCTATTCCCACCGGCTGCCGTCGGGCGAATGGCTGCTGGGCGGGGCGAGCAATCTGGGCGGCCGCTGCCTGAACCTCGCGGCCAATGGAAGGGCGCTTTCGGAGATGGATCGCGAAAGCGAATCGCTGATCCCCACGGGCGTGCGCTGCTATCCGCTGACCCGGCGCGGCGAGCGCTTCCCGTTTGTGGATCCGAACTTCGAGCCGTTCTACTTTGGCGATATATTGGAAGGCAGGCTGTATCCCGCGCTGATGGAGGGCGTTGGCTTTGCGGAGCGGTTTGCGCTCGAAAAGATGCAGGCGATCGGCTGCCCCGTGGGCGATTCGGTCTGCACTGCCGGCGGCGCGAGCCGCAGCCCGCTGTGGCTGAAGATCCGCGCCGCGATCCTGAACCGCCGGCTGATGGCGCCCAAGGTGGTCGACGCGGCCATGGGCTCGGCGCTCGTCGCGGCGTCGTCGCAGCTCGGCTCGCTCGCGGATGCGGCCGAACAGATGATCCAGTACGACCGAATCGTCGAGCCGGACGCCGCTCTGGCGGCGCGCTATGACGAGATCTACGGCCGCTTCCTCGAGGATCTGGCGAGGAATTCGGCCGCGAGGAGGGCTTGACATGAGCATATTCAAGGATTGCGACATCCGCGGCGTCTATGGAAAAGAGCTGACCGACGGCGACGCGCTGCGCATCGGCCGCGGGCTGGCCGCGATGCTTCCGCCCGGAGGGACGATGCGCGTCGGCGGCGACGTGCGCGTTTCGACGCCGGCGCTCAAGGCCCAGCTGATCCGCGGGCTGGTGGAGGGCGGCGTCCGCGTGACCGACCTCGGCACGATCCCGACGCCGGCGCTGTACTACGCGCTCTCCAATGGAAATGTAGACGGCGGCGCGACGGTGACGGCTTCGCACAACCCGCCGGAGTACAACGGCATCAAGTTCATGCTGGGCGATGAACCCGTATCGCGCCAGACGATCGACAAGCTGGCGGACATCGTGGCGCGCCGGGACTTTCCGCGCGGCGAGGGCTCGGTTGTGCAGCTGGACATCCTGCCGGCCTATCGCGCCTCGCTGGTCAAGCGCTTCGGCGCGCGCAGGCCGCTGAAGGTCGTCGTCGATGCGGGCAACGGCGCGATGAGCTTCGTCGCGCCCGACGCCATCCGCAGCGTGGGCTATCGCGTGGTGGAGCTGTTCTGCGAACCGGACGGGACGTTCCCCAACCGGTCGCCCAATCCGGCGGAATACGACAAGCTGACCGCGGTCTCGGCAAAGGTGGTCGAGGAGGGCGCGGACTTTGGCGTGGCGTTCGACGGCGACGGCGACCGCGCGGTGTTCATCGACGATCGCGGCCGGCCGGTGCTCAGCGAGAAGTCGCTGGTGCTGTTCATCCGCCACCTGCTGAAGGACCATCCGACGCCGGTCGTCTACGACCAGAAGGCGTCGTCGGCCGTTCGCCGCGCGACGCTCGAGATGGGCGGCGCGCCGGTGCCGGAGCGCAGCGGCCACGCGTTCATCAAGCGCCGGTTCCTCGAGCTGGGCGCGGCGGTGGCCGGCGAGGTCAGCGGGCACTTCTTCTTTGGCGAGATCGGCTATGACGACGGGCTGTTCGCCGCGCTGATGATGGCGGACATCCTTGGAAATTCCGACCGGCCGCTGTCCGAGCTGGCGGACGAAATCGTCTGCCCGCCCATCACGCCGGACCTCCGCGTCGCCTGCCCGGTGGCACAGCAGCAGGCCTGCCTCGACCGCGTGGAAGCGCTGGCGAAGGATCATCCCTGCGAGGTGCGGCACCTCGACGGCGTGCGGCTGGAGTTTCCGGACGGATGGCTGCTCGCGCGCAAGTCGGTGACGGCCGAGCAGCTGACCTTCCGCGCCGAGGCGGACACGCCCGAGCGGCTGGATGCGCTGATCGATATGATCGCCTCCGCGCTGCCCGCGCAAATGGGCGACGCGCTGCGCGAGGGCGCGAAGGACGGCGGAAATCCCGCCTGACGGTCTGCTCAGGCGAGAAAAATCCCTTCAGCGATCGGTTTCGCTGAAGGGATTGATGGTTTTTGGAGGATTACGCTTCTCGCAATTTTCTTGCTCTCCTCAAGACTTCGTCCAGCGTGCCGGCTTCGTAGAGGCGGAAGATCAGCTCGCCGAACATCGAGTTCGCCCATGCGAACCACTCGCGCGTGAACTTCTCCGGCGCGTCGGGGTCGAAGCTCTCGTGCATGCACTCGCAGCCGGCGTGGGTGTGCATCAGCGTATCGACGATTCCGGCGATCTCGTCCAGGTCGTCGCTGGTCATGGCCTGCACGCACAGCGCGATCGGCCAGATGTAGCCCTTCGGCGTGTGCGGGCTGCCAACGCCCTTCGCGAATTCGCCCTTGTAGTAGTAGGGATTGCTCTCGCTCAGTACGAACTTCCGCGTGCGCAGGTAGGTCGGGTCGTCCATGGCGCAGACGCCCAGATAGGGCAGCCCCAGCAGGCTGGGGACGTTGGCGTCGTCCATGAGGTTGAAGTGGCCCAGGCCGTCGGTTTCGTAGGCGTAGATGTCGCCATAGACGGGGTGGGCGGCGTGGCCGAACTTCTCGACGCCCTCGCGGATCTCCTTCGCGAGGGAATCGCACTCGGCGGCGAGCGCCTCATTGCCGATCATCCGGGCGAACGACGCGGCGTGGCGCATCTCCTGCGCGGCGAACAGCTCGGAGGGGATCAGGTAGCCGTACTGGCAGGCGTCGTCGCTCGGGCGGAAGCCGCTCCACGTCATGCCGGTCTCGGTGACGGGCGCGCCCATGCCGCCGTTTGGCAGCGTGTCGCTCGGCGGGCAGTTGCTGCGCTCGAAGCGGTAGGGGCTTTCGTCGTGGCGCTGCTCGGTGCGGAACACGCGCGCGATGGCGCCGAGCATTCTGGCAAAGTCGGGCGTGAAGATGCGGCGGCTGCCGGTCTTTTCAAAGTAGCGCCATGCGAGCCAGATGGGATAGCACAGCGAGTCGACCTCGTACTTGCGCTCCCACACCCAGTCGGATGCGCGCGGGCGGTCGTCGTAGGGCTTGTAGTCGGACGGCTCGCGGTTGAAGGCGTTGGCGTAGGGATCGATCAGCACGCACTTCGCCTGCCGCGCGATCAGTCCCTCGATCAGCAGCGCGACGTCCGCGTCGTCCGCGAAGCGGAGGTAGTGCAGCACCTGCGCGGTCGAGTCGCGCAGCCACATGGCGTGGATGTCGCCGGTGATGACGAACGTGTCGCCCGGTTCTGCCTGAACCGTGGTCTCCAGCGTGTTCACAAAGCAGTCGTGAAAGACCTTGTCCAGTCCCGGGATGCGGTTCAGCCGCGCGCGAACCGGCTCAATTCCGCGCTCGACCGCATCGAGCGCCGCGCTGCGAAGGTCATTGGGCATGAGTACGCTCCTTTCCGCAGGGGACGAACGTCCCTCTGCATCCCGCGCAGAGATTGCGCCTCCGGGCGGGAGACGGGTTTGGGTGCCAGAGGGTGACGGAAGGCGCCGGACATTGCCAATTCGCAGGCTTTCGCCGGGCGCTTGCGGATTCCAGCGCGGCGCTTACGTCCGCATGAAGCGGTTCAGCCGGTCGCGCAGCGAGCGGCGCGGGCGGATGGAGTGCGCGAGTTCGAGCGGGTGATCCATGTAATGCGCCTGTGCGTTCTGCGGCGGGTCGTCGCCGGGCGTGACGTCGGTGTAGTTGCCGTCGCTGCCCAGCCGCCACGCCTTGGTGTTGTCGGCGAGCAGCCGGTCGAGGTACTCGGACAGGACTTCCTTCAGCTCCGGGCTGTGCACCGGGCAGGCGACCTCGACGCGCCGCGTTTGGTTGCGGGTCATCAGGTCGGCGGAGGACAGGTAGCAGCGCCGCAGGTCGCCCTCGCCGAAGCAGTAGATGCGCGAGTGCTCGAGGAAGCGGCCGACGATGCTGGTGACCGAGATGTTGTCCGTGTGTCCCGGCACGCCGGGCACGATGCAGCAGATGCCGCGGATGATGAGGTCGATCTTCACGCCGGCGCAGCTGGCCTCGCTGAGCTTGTCGATCAGGTCGCGCTCGGTGATGGAGTTCGCCTTGATGACGATCCGCCCGCGGTCGCCGCGCGCGATCTCCTCGTCGATCAGCCGCATCAGGCGGTTCTTCATGGCGTTCGGCGCGACGAGCAGCTCCTCGTAGTCGCCGTAGAGGTAGCCGATCAGCATGTTCTCAAAGAACGCCACCGCGTCGCGGGCGATGGAGGGATTCGCGGTCATCATGCAGAAGTCGGTGTACAATGTCGAGGTCTTTTCGTTGTAGTTGCCGGTGCCGATCTGGGTGACGTAGGAGAGGCCGCCGCGCTCGCGCCGCGTGATCAGGCAGACCTTCGCGTGGCACTTGTAGCCGTCGGGGCCGTAGAGGATCCGGCAGCCGGCCTGTTCCAGCTCGCGTGCCCATTCGATGTTGTTCTGCTCGTCGAACCGCGCGCGCAGCTCCATCAGCACGGTGACCTCCTTGCCCTTTTCGGCCGCGTCGCACAGCGCCTTGGCGATGGCGGAGTTGCGCGCCAGGCGGTAGATCGTGATCTTGATGGAGATCACGTTCGGATCCGACGCGCTCTGGCGGAGCAGGTCGATGAACGGCTGCATCGACTGATAGGGGTAGAACAGCAGCACGTCGCGCTGGCGAACCTGTTCGTAGATCGGCTGGTCGCGGTCGAGGTAGTCCGGATAGACCGGCTGGTACGGAGGGTTGTACATGCCCGCCGGGCACTTGTCCAGCTGGTAGGCGTATTCGAGCTTCAGCGGGCATTCGCAGGTGAACACCTGATGCGGCTCGAGCTTCAGGCTCGCGCACAGGCTGCGCGTCAGCCGCGGGGCCTTGCCCTGCACCTCGAGGCGCACGGGGGCGAGGCGGTCGCGCTTGCGCAGCAGCTTGGACATGTAGTTGAGGAAGTCCGGGTTGTCCTCGTCGAACTTCTCCTCGTCCATGCTGATGTCGGCGTTGCGCGTGACGGAGACGACGGCCTGCTCCTCGACGGCATAGATCTTGAACGTCTTCTTGATGTGCGCCGCGACGACCGATTCCGTGCGGACGAACTTCACCTGTCCGCCCGGCAGCATCAGAATCGGCGGGATGATCTTCGGGATGTCCACGATGCCGACCACGGCCTTGCCGTGCAGGGACAACAGCGCCGCGGCGTAGAGCGCCTTGTTCTTCAGGTGGGGAAACGGGTGGCTTCGGTCGATGATCTGCGGGGAGAGCAGCGGGCGGATGTTCTCCTTGTAGTAGTCGTGCACATAGGCGCGCTGGCTGTCGGTCAGCCCCTCGTAGGAGATTTCGCTCACGCCTGCGGCGGACAGCTCGCCCATCAGCTCGCGATAGATCTCGTCGCGCCGCGCGATCATCGGCCGCACGGCTTCGTAGATGCGCGAGAGCTGTTCAGACGGCGTCAAGCCGCTCTTGTTGTCCATGTCGTCCGGGGTCAGCATGTTCAGGTCCACGAGGCTGCCGACGCGGACCATGAAGAATTCGTCTAAGTTGCTGGTAAAGATGGAGACAAAGCGCAATCGTTCGATCAGCGGCACGGTGGGGTCCGACGCCTCGGCCAGCACGCGCTCGTTGAACTTCAGCCAGCTCAACTCACGGTTTTGCGTGTAGCTCAGGTCGCAGGTTTGGACGCTCTCCACGATGATTCCTCCTCAAGCACAAATATCCACTTTTATTATATCAAATGAAAAGGCATTTTCAACGGAAAATCCTTTATTCTTTCATGGAAATTTTTTAGATTCTGCAAAATCCGGATCAAATAGACTTGTTTCTCGACCAGAAATGGGTTATAATGTAAAACAAAACCATTGTTTTTGTTGATTTTTTGGGATGGTGCCCGTCCGCCGTCCCGACGCGACCAGAAAGAGGTGGAAGTATGATTCGAATCGGTATGCTGACCAGCGGCGGCGATTGCCAGGCGCTGAACGCGGCGATGCGCGGCGTGGCCAAGACGATGTACAACTCCCGCGAGGACGTGGAGATCTACGGCTTTCTCAACGGCTATCAGGGCCTGATCTACGGGCGGTTCCGCCTGCTCAGCTATGCGGACTTCTCCGGCATACTGACCGAGGGCGGCACGTTCCTGGGCAGCAGCCGCACGCCCTACAAGACCATCCGCGAGCCGGACGAGAACGGCCTGGACAAGGTCGCGGCGATGAAGCAGAACTATCACAAATTGCAGCTCGACTGCCTGGTCATCCTGGGCGGCAACGGCACCCACAAGACGGCCAACCTGCTGCGCGAGGAGGGGCTGAACGTCGTCACCCTGCCCAAGACGATCGACAACGACCTCTGGGGCACGGACATGACCTTCGGCTTCCAGAGCGCCGTGGACGTCGCCACCGACGCCATCGACCGCATCCACACCACCGCCGCCTCGCACGGCCGCGTGTTCATCGTGGAGGTCATGGGCCACAAGGTCGGCTGGCTGACGCTCAACGCGGGCATGGCCGGCGGCGCCGACATCATCCTGATCCCCGAGATCCCGTACGACATCGACAAGGTCGCCGCCAAGATCCGCGAGCGCCACGACCGCGGCAGCCGCTTCACCATCCTCGCCGTGGCGGAGGGCGCGATCTCCCGCGAGGACGCGAAGCTCTCCAAGAAGGACTACCGCAAGAAGCAGGAGAACTCCAAGTACCCGTCCGTCTCCTACGAGATTGCCGACCGGCTGTCCAAGAAGTGCGGCTTTGACGTGCGCGTCACCGTGCCCGGCCACACGCAGCGCGGCGGAACGCCCTGCCCGTACGACCGCGTGTTCGCCAGCCGGCTGGGCTCCGAGGCTGCGAAGATGATCCTGAAGCGCGAATTCGGCTATATGGTCGGCTACAAGAACCGCGAGATGGTCAAGGTGCCGCTCGAGGACGTCGCCGGCAAGCTCAAGATGGTTGACCCGAAGGCATCCATCGTCGAGGAAGCCAAGATGCTCGGCATCTGTTTTGGCGACTGATGTCGCTGTGGGGGAGTAAACTCCCCCGCCCACAAAGGTTGTCGGCTTTTTCGACAGCCTGACCGCCCTGCGAATTGCAGGGCGGCTTTTCTTTGGAAAGCGTGGCTGGGGATGGCGCCTCTTTGGAGTGGTTAAAACGTATGGATCGGGAGCGAGTCGTCGTCGCTGCCCTTTTCGATTTTGTCGATCCGGACGGTATAGGAGACGCCGTCGCTGACGCGGACGACCGCACGGTCGCCGACGCGCTTGCCCATGATCGCGCGGCCGACGGGTGAATCCTTGCTGATGATGCCCTGCATGACGTCCTCGCGGAGGGTGGTGACGATGCGCAGGCGCTCGGTCTCGCCCTCGTCCTCGAAGTAGACGTCGACGGTGTCGAACAGGCCGACCTGATCGGCGGCGGAGTCGGCCTTGATGACGCGGGCGGTGTCGATCATCTTGCGCAGATAGCGCAGGCGGCTGTCGCAGCGGCGAAGCTCCTGCTTGGCGGCCTTGTATTCGTAATTCTCGCTCAGATCGCCAAAGCCGCGGGCGGTTTTGAGATCTTCGACGCACTTCGGGCGCACGACGCGCAGGCGGTATTCGATCTCCTCCTGCATTTTCTGAATATCCACTTCGGTCAATTCGTTGTACATGGCAATCTCCTCGATTCAATCGTGCCCGCAGGGGCGGGCTGCACAGGACGGGCGGGAAGGGCGCGGCGCCTCCGGTTGCCGGGGCATGGCCGGGCAAGCGGATTGCGCGGGCCGCCCGTGCTAGGCAGACTTTATTATACAACAGTTTCACCGCGCTTTCAATCGCTTTTTGCACGATGTTCCGGCCGGAGCGCCGCAATTGCAGGGACGCTCCGCTTTCCGCCGCGCTCCGGCGGCAATGAAAGCTGCTTTGCACGAGCCGCTTTTTTGATGCGCAGGCAGTTCCCCGTGGCCTGCGCGCCCTGGGGGGAGAGCGATGTCCTGTTTTTTTCCATCGGATGAGAAAAATGAGAATTCTGTCGCATGACAGGTTTCGGCGCGTTGCAAAGGGAAAATCGCACAAATTATTGCCTAAAATGGTCACAATTTGGAATAATTGCGCGCGGAATTTGAGCAAAACAGGAAGAAAAGCCGGATTGCATTTGAAAATCGGCAAGTTGTGCCGCGAACAGGCGCGGATGGCGATGGTGAACTTTCCCGATAGATGTCTTGATTCGTCAAAACAGATGTCGTGATTTGCAATATACGAGCGGTACGGAATACGCTAAAATAGAAGCGGATAAAGCACAGAGATCCAGTGTGAATACTGGATAAAATGGTGTGAATTTAAAGAATTTAATTCGTATAACGGGATTGGAGGAAGGCGAAATGGACTCAACGGGGCTGGAGATCCGCAGGGCGAAGCGCCGGCAGATCTGCAATCGGCTGATTCGCGGCCGGTGGCTGTATTTGATGGCGCTGCTGCCGGTTATTTATTTTATCATCTTCAAATTCGGCCCAATTTATGGCCTTCAAATTGCTTTTCGCAATTTCCGCGTGCGCCGCGGCATCTGGGGCAGCGAATGGGTCGGCCTTGAGTATTTCCGCGAGTACCTGACGGATCCGTCGTTTTGGATCCTGGTGCGAAATACGATCGTCCTTGGGCTGGGACAGATTGCATTTGTCTTTCCCTGCCCGATTGTATTTGCGCTGCTGATGAATGAAATCCAATCCAAGACCGGGCAGCGGATTGTGCAGAATATCAGCTATTTGCCGCACTTTATCTCGGTGGTGGTCGTGGCGTCGATGTGCTCGACGTTTTTGGCCAGCGACGGCATTGTCAATGAATTGCTGGTCGCCATGGGCGGGGAATCCCACCTGTTTATGCAGGATCCGGCCTGGTTCCGGCCCGTCTACTGGCTGTCCAGCCTGTGGCAGGAGCTGGGGTGGAGCGCGATCATCTATGTGGCGGCGCTGACGAACGTTGACGAACAGCTATACGAAGCCGCGGTGATTGATGGCGCAAACCGCTGGCAGCAGACGCTGCATGTGACGCTGCCGGCAATCAAGCCGACGATCGCGATCATGTTCATCATGGCGGTGGGCAACATCATGAGCGTCTCGTTTGAGAAAGTGCTGCTGTTGCAGAACGAACTGACTTACGATGTGTCGGATGTCATTTCCACGTTCGTGTACCGCAAGGGCCTGAGCGGCGGCCAGTACAGCTACAGCACGGCGATCGACTTGTTCAGCACCGTCACGAATTTCGCAATGCTGCTGGTCGCCAATCGGATCTGCCGGCTGCTGGGCGAGTCCAGCCTTTGGTGAGGAGGGAAACGCATGCGTCAGAACAAGGGAGCGGGCTATCGCATCTTTCAGGGCTTCAATATTCTGCTGATGACGGCGATCTGCCTGATGGTGCTCTTTCCGATCTACTATATGGTGATCGTTTCGATCAGCGATGGCACCGCCGTCATGACCGGGCAGGTGGCGCTGACGCCGGTGGGGTTTTCGCTGCGCTCCTACCGGGCGGCGATGAAGGATTCCTATTTTCTGAACAGCTACTGGAATACGATTGTCATTACCGTCAGCGGTACGCTGGTCAATTTATTCATGACGACGCTGTTCGCCTATCCGCTCTCCAGGCCGGATTTTATGGGCCGGAAGTTCCTGATGCGGTGCGCGGTGTTCACGATGTTCTTTACCGGCGGAATGATTCCGACCTATATGCTTGTAACGGATCTCGGACTGGGCAATACGTATTGGGCGCTCATCTTGCCGGGCGCGATCAGCGTGTACAACATGATCATCATGCGCACATTCTTTGAGGGGATACCTGCGGATTTGACCGAGGCGGCCTACATTGATGGGGCGAACGACGTCCGGATTCTGGTTTCGGTCATCCTGCCGCTGTCGAAGCCGATCCTCTGGACGATGGTGCTGTTCTACGCGGTGGGACACTGGAATGGCTTTTTCAATGCGCTGCTGTACCTCTCCGACAAGAGCCAGTATCCGATTCAGATGTTCGTGCGCAATGTGGTGCTGGGCGGCGATACGCTTTCGATGGCGATGACGACTTATAATTCTTCGACGGAAGTGGGCGCGGAGATGCTCTCCGAGGAGGCCGCGAAATACGCGATCATCATCATGTCCATGCTGCCAATACTGGTCGTATTTCCAATTGTCAGCCGGCATTTTAAGTCTGGCGTGATGATCGGCGCGATCAAGGGATGAACCGACGACCGCCGCGCTCCGCGCTGAAATGGAGGTGGGCAAAACCTGCGCGCAGCCGGCCTGCCCCTGCGCCGATAGGCGCATTGCATTCAGTAAAGACCATATGGAGGAAGAATTCATGAAGAAATTCATTAGTTTGTTGCTGGTGGCCGGCTTGTTCCTTGCCATGTCCGGGGCGTTTGCCGAAGGGGAATCCGCAAGCGGGCTGTTGACCGATGAGCCGGTGACCATTACCTACATGCGTGCGGAAAACTCGGCCATTCCCGTTCAGGACGACGTCGCCTCGACGCGCCAGATCCTGGAGCGCACGGGCATCAACCTGGAGATCATTGCCGTTCCGGGTTCGGACTACAACACGCGCATGATGGCGCTCTATGCGGCCAACGATATGCCCGATATCTTTGGGCTGTTCAACATGACCAAGCGCGAGATGGTTGAGGATGGCGCGCTGCTGTGCCTGACCGACCTGCTCGAAGAATATGCGCCGAACATCATGGCCTATTACGAGCAATACCCGGAGCTGTGGCGCACCACCGTAGGGTAAAGGAGTCGGACGAGATGAAGAAGTTGTATGGCGTTACGACCGCGATGGTGACTCCATTTGACGAGAGAGGATGCGTCAAGTTGGACGTCATGCGGGAGATGGTGGAATTCCTGATTGCGCGCGGCGTGCACTGCCTGTACCCATGCGGCACGACGGGAGAGATGTTCCTCATGCCTGAGGAACAGCGCATGCGCGCGGCTGAAGCGGTGATCCAGCAGGCGGCGGGGCGGGTGACCGTCTATGTCCACGTCGGCGCGATGGATCCGGAGGAGACGGTCCGCCTTGCCTGTCACGCCTGCGATGCCGGCGCAGACAGCATCGGCGTCGTTACGCCAGTGTTTTTCGGCACGAATCCCGAGGCGATGGTTCGCTACTACCTGCGTGTTTTTCGGGCAATCCCGAGAGACTTTCCGGCGTATTTGTACAACATTCCGCAGTGCGCTGCCAATGACCTGACGTGCGGCGCCGTGCGGCGGATCCTCGACGCCTGCCCGAACGTCGTGGGCATCAAGTATTCGCTGCCGGACATGGTGCGAACTTACGAATATCTCGGCATTGGCGATGGGTTCGAGGTCGTGCAGGGAACCGACCGGCTATTCCTCCCGGCGCTGGCGATGGGATGTGCCGGAACGGTTTCCGGCGTCAGCGCCGTCTATCCGGAGCCCTTTGTGCGCGTGTACGAGGCATGGCAGACAGGCGACATCGACGCCGCGCGTCACTGGCAGTGCGTGGCCAACCGGTTTGTAGAAGCGCTCGGCGCGGGAACGAACATGGCGATGTTCAAATGCGGGCTTGCGCACAGGGGCATTGACGCCGGCCATATGCATGCGCCGCAGATCGACCTGAGCGAAGCGGAGGCGGCGGCATTGACGGACGGGTTGGAGCGGCTGGAAAGCACCTGCCCCGAGGGCTTGCTTGTTTCCGGCGCGCCGGAGGGATCGCCATGCTGACCCATGTGGAGCTGGAGCGCTTCGGACAGGGCGGCTACCGGATCTACCGCGTGCCTTCCATCGTCTGCACCGCGCGCGGGACGCTGCTGGTGTGCTATGAATGCCGGTTTGGAGGCGATTGGTCGGCCATGGACTTGGCGCTTCGCCGCAGCGCCGACGGGGGAGAGACCTGGTCGGAGCGGGTGATTCTCGCGCCGGGACGCGGCGTCGATGCGGTGCACAACGGCGTGCTGTTTGTCGATGGGGAGGCCGTCCACCTGATCTACCACCGCAACTATCGCCGCGCATTCCATCAGCGCAGCGATGACGACGGCCGGACATGGACGCCGCCGCGCGAGATCACGGACGCGCTGCAATCGCTGCGTACGCAGTACAATTGGACCGTATTTGCGGCCGGCCCCGGCCATGGCCTGACGATGTCAACCGGGCGGATGGTCGTGCCGGTCTGGGTGTCGGCAAATCGCGAGTGCATCACCAGTCATCATCCATCCGTCGTAACGACGCTGTACAGCGACGATCACGGCGAGACGTGGGCGTGCGGCGAAATCATATGGGATGCGCCGGACTTTGTGGACCCCAACGAATCTGTGCTGGCGGAATTGCCCGACGGGCGCATTATGATCAACTGCCGCCATGAAACGGGAAAAGACGCGAGAAAGGTGGGATTCAGCCCCGATGGCATCCGCGGTTGGGAGGGATTCCACTTTGACGAACGGCTGGTCGATCCGGTCTGCGCGGCAGGCATTGCGCAAGGCGATGGCCGCCTTTGGTTTGTCAACTGCGCCTGCCGGCGCGAGGAGGGGCGCGTGCGCCTGACCGTCCGCGAGAGCGGCGACGGCGGCGCGACATGGCCGAAGAGCCGCGAAATCGCTGCCGAAGGCGGATACAGCGATATTGCCTATGATCCCTCCCGAAAGATGCTTTGCGTGGCCGCGGAGACGGGACGCGCGGTGGCGGGGGAGACCTTTTCGTTTGGCCTCAGCGTCGAGCGCTTCCCCGCGGACGCCATGTAGTTTTCGGCATTGCGCAGAGGCGCTGTGCGCATGCGGCCGGGTTTCGCGGGCACACAGCGTCTGCCCCTTGCACTTGTGCCCGGGAAGGAAACGGCGCATGCCGCGTTCAAGCCTTGCCGCCTTGGTCAAAAGCAGCGGTTTTCACGCCGAAAACTGCTGCTTTTGTTTGCGCTCTATGCACGGCTTTCCGCTCGTTTTCGCCGCTGAATATTGTCTGCCGGCAACGCCGTTGGCAGCCGTGCTTGCAGCGGTATCGACGGCGGCATCGGTCGCGGCCTGCGCCGGCTCAATGGGTTTGTCCCTTGGAATTCGCTTTGGCGGCGGGCGCTTTGCGAGCGCGCCAATCGCTTTCCGGAAGCGGGCAAAGAATGTGGACGGGGCTTGAATCCCCCGTCCACGTCGTTTGCAACGCGCGGGCAAGGGCCCCGATCCCGCCCTCGTCCGCCGGTCAATGCTTGGTAATGACAATCTGCGGTTTTTGTGCGTTTGTGCGTCGTCCTGGCATGGATTCACAATGCTGGGGAGAGCGCCCCCCGCGCCTGCCCAAGGCGATCTACTGCGGCTCATTCTCAGCCGTTGAGATTGCATTCGCCCCGGCTGGACTACCAACCTGCCCGCGCGTTTTTTTACAGGGAAATGTCCGTCGTCCAGTTCGTCTGCTGGATTTCATTGTCCAGCCGCCGCTGCTCCGCGCTGAGCGCGTCGACGTGCTTTTGCAGCGCCCGAACGTCCACCGTGCGCACGGTGCGGATCTCCGTGCGCGCCATGCGCAGCGTGCTCTGGCTGGCCACGTCGATGATCATCTGATAGGCAGCGATGGACTCGCGCAGGCAGTCGCGCCGCGCGATCATCTCCGTGAGCGTGCGCCCTCTGACCACCGTGGTGCTGTTGGCCAGGTTGATCTTCGCCATCAGCATCTCCAGCCGCGCAAGGCATTCGTCCAGCTGCCTGAGCAGCTCCGCGGGATCCTCGGCGGGCAGTTCGCCCTCCTGCGTCACGGCGTTCACCGTCAGCCGCTTGTTCAGGCGATCGATCAGCCGCTTCACATCCGCGCGTTCCTGCAGGGCTTCTGCAAGTTTCATCTTCCATCCCTCCTGTCGCTTTCTGGATTCATGATAACATAATCGCGCGCGTGCGTCAACCATCCGCAGGCGATTCCAATGCGGCGGCCGCGCTCCCCATTGACATGCGCAAGCGCCGCCTCCGCGGGCATTATTGCGGAGACGGCGCTCTTTGGCTTTACAGCACCCGGTCGATCATGTTCAGCACGTCCATGTAGTCGTCGGCGTCGTACTCGATGGTCGCCGTGCCGGTCTGGACGACGCCGGGATAGGTGACGGCGTTGCGCGCGCGGGAGTGCTCCTTGAAGCAGATCTCCACGTGGAAGTGCTCCGGCAGCGGGAACATGCAGTCCTTCGCGGGCTTCAGGAGGGCGCGCTTTGCCGCCTCCTGGATCTTCCGGCAGGCGACGTCCGGGTGCAGCGAGATCGAGCCGCGGCCGCGGCCCTCGCTGACCGCCACGGTTTCGATGTTCGGGTTGATGGCGTTCATCCAGTCGCACAGGCCCTTGTCGCCCGTCACGAGCTTGACCGGCACGCCCAGATACGCCGCCGTCAGGCTGTTGATCATCAGCTCCGGCGCGATCATGCCGTTGATCTTGACGTAGTTGTTCTGCCGGTTCATCGTGTGGGCGAGGGGGTTGGTGTCCATGCCCGCGCCGGAGTGGTAGCCGGTGAAGAACACGCCGTCGCAGCCGCGCTCCAGCCCGCCCATCATGCTCATCGCGTCGCTGCCCCAGCCGCGGAAGATGCGGAGGTTCTCGCTGGCCGGCAGCTTCGCGGGGATGAGGTTGCAGGCGCTGTCGTGCGCATCCTTGATCAGCAGCTCGCAATCGGGACTGACCTGCAGCACGCCGTTGATCGCGGCGGCGACCTCGCGGGTCATCTGTTCGGCAAAGTACGGATAGCGGGAATGGCCGTTTTCGGTCTCGTCCCAGCGGGCGATGCCGGTCGTTCCCTCGATGTCGGCGGAAATATACAGCTTCATGGAATGTCCTCCTTCACAAAGTTTCATTCAGGCGGTCGAGCGCCAGCGCGCACTGCATCGCGCAGCCGATCGGCAGGCAGCGCTCGTCCAGTTGGAAATCGCGGCTGTGCAGCGGCGCGGCGGGCTGCTGCGACGCGCAGCCGAGGTGGTAGAACGCACCGGGCGCCTCGGCGCAGAAATAGGAGAAGTCCTCGCCGCCCATGCTCGGCGCCTCGCGCAGCGCGACGTTTTCGTCGCCCAGCAGCGCACGGCCGAGGCGGAACACGCGGCCGACCTCGCCGGCGTCGTTCATCAGCGCGCAGTACCCCTCCGCGATGTCCACGTCCACGCGCGCGCCGAACGCGGCCGCGACGCCCTGCGCGACCTCGCGGATGCGCGCCTTCATCGCCGCGCGGACGGCCGGGTCGGCCGTGCGCAGCGTGCCGTTCAGCGTGACGGAATCGCAGATCACATTGCGCGCCGTGCCGCCCGCGATCTTGCCAAACGTCAATACCGCCGGCACCAGCGGGGACACCCCGCGCGACACGACGGTCTGAAGCGCCGAAACCATCTGCGCCGCGCAGACGATCGCATCGACGCACTGCTCCGGCCGCGCGGCGTGGCCGGAGACGCCGCGGATGGTCAGGTTGACCTCGTCGGTCGAGGCGTTCAGGCAGCCCGGGCGCGAGTCGATCCGGCCCACGTTCATGTAGGGCTGCACATGCAGCCCGTAGACCGCACAGACGCCCATCATCGCCCCCGCCGCGACCATCGGGGCCGCGCCGCCGTCGGTCTCCTCCGCCGGCTGGAACAGCAGCCGGACCGTGCCGCGGAAGGCATCCCGCATCGACATCAGCAGCCGCGCCGTGCCCAGCAGGATCGCCGTGTGCGCATCGTGGCCGCAGGCGTGCATCCAGCCCGGGTGCTCCGAGCGAAACGCGCAGCCCTCCGGTTCCTCGACCGGCAAAGCGTCCATGTCCGCGCGCAGCGCCACCGTCTCGCCCGGCGCGCGCCCGGCGATCTCGCCGATGACCCAGGTGCGCTCGACGCGGAAGGGAATGCCCATCTCATCGAGCAGATGGCAGACCAGCGCCTGCGTCTTGAACTCCTGGAATCCTTCCTCCGGAATGCGGTGCAGCGACCGCCGCACCTCGGACACCCAGTCCGCACAGGAGAGCGCCCGATCGTAAATCTCGCGAATTTCCACAAAAATGCACCTCGAAAAAAGTCTCGCGTCCGGCCGCGCCGGGCCCCAGAGGCCGCCTGAACGGGGAATCGGCTCGTGCTGGGCAAATTTTCCGCCCATTTTTGCCGCACCGCGGCACCAAGTCAAGCATTCGCCGCGCTCAGCGGCGCTGAGTTGGGAATCTCCAAGCCCGGCTGCGCCGAGTCGGAATTTGCAGGCCGTGCCGGATCAGGACTTCGCCGCGCCTGACCGCGTTGAACCTGCGCCTTTCCGGCGTTTTCAGACGCCCTTTACGCTGTTGGCGAAGAACTCCCCGTCCTTCCAGCGGTACACGCGCGTCACGCGCCGCCCAATCCGACCGAGCGCCTCGTTTCGGTTCAGATGACCCCACGCGGCGTACTCGTTGATCGAGATCTCGTCGCCCAGAAAGGTCACCTCGTCGCCCGGCTGCACGCCGGGAATGCCGCTGACGTCCACCATCATCTGATCCATGCAGACCAGCCCGACGACCGGCGCGCGCCGTCCGCGGATGCTGACCTCGCCTGCGTTATTCAGCCGCGGCACGCCGTCCAGATAGCCCGCCGTCAGCGTGGCGATGCGCGCGTCGTGGCCGATGGGGTGGTCGTCGTCGTAGCCGATCAGTTCTCCGGCGGGCACGTCGCGCAGCTGCGCCACGCGCGCCTTGAACTTGGCCACGGGGCGGCACAGGTCGCGCTCGTAGCGCGCCGGCCGCACGCCGTACAGCCACGCGCCCAGGCGCACGGCGTCCATCGTCCGCTCGGGATAGCGAACCATGCCGATGCTGTCCAGCGCGTGCACGCAGGGGAAGTAAACGCCGCGATCCGCCAGCGCCTCGCGGACGGCGTCGAACCGCGCAAACTGCGCCTCGTCCGCCGCGCGGGAGTGCAGCGCGAGGTGGGTGAACAGTCCCTCCATCCGAAACAGCCCTGTGGCGTTCAGCTCGGCGATCTGATCTGCGGCCTGCGGCCCCGTGAACCCGAGCCGGTACAGGCCGGTGTCGACCTTGACGTGCACGCGCGCGGACCTTCCCAGATCGCGCGCGATGCGCGCCAGCTGCTCGCCCTGCTCGGGGCCGAACAGCGTCAGCAGCCCGCCGCGCGCGATCAGCCGGCGGGACTGATCCTCGCCCACCGCGCCGAGCACGAGCACGTCCGCACCCGGACAGGCGTCGAGCAGTTCCTCGGCCTCGTCGCCGGACGCCACGGCAAACTTCCGCGCGCCCGCGGCCATCAGCGCGCGGCCGACCTCGACCGCGCCGAGCCCGTAGGCATTGCCCTTGAGAACGCAAATGACCTCCGCGCCGCCGGTTAGCTCGCGCGCGCGAAGGTAGTTTCCGCAGATTTCGTTGAGATCGATCTCCGCCCAGCAGCGGGAGGTCGCTTCGGCTCGATTCATGCTGCCGCCTCCTGAAAGGGGATTGGTCGAAGAGGGAGAGAAAACGCCGCAGACAAGCCAAGGCCGCGGGCGGCATCGCGCCGCCCACGACCTGGGTTCGCTCTATTTTCCGGCGACGTGGCAGGCCAGCAGGTGGCCGCCGCCGATGTCGCGCAGCTCGGGGCGCTCCTCGGCGCAGCGCTTGACCGCATAGCGGCAGCGCGTGCGGAACGGGCATCCGCTCGGCGGGTCGATCGGCGCGGGCACGTCGCCCTGCAGCACGATCCGCTGCGATTTCGCCGCCAGATCCGGGTCGGCGACCGGCACCGCGCTCATCAGCGCCTGCGTATAAGGATGCTGCATGTTGGAATATAATTCTTCGACCGACGCCAGTTCCACCATGTGCCCCAGGTACATCACGCCCACGCGGTGGGAGATGTGGCGCACCATTGAGAGGTCGTGGCTGACGAACAGATACGTCATGCCCAGCTTCTCCTGAAGCTCCTCCAGCATGTTGATGACCTGCGCCTGAATCGACACGTCCAGCGCCGAGATCGGCTCGTCGCAGACGATGAACTGCGGCCGCGTCGCCAGCGCGCGCGCAATGCCGATGCGCTGGCGCTGTCCGCCGGAGAACTCGTGCGGGTAGCGGTTCAGGTGGTCCTTCTTCAGCCCCACCTGCTCGATCAGCTCGCTCACGCGCGCGGCGATCTCGTCGGCCTTCGCGCCCTGCAGCTTCAGCGGCTCGCCGATGATGCTCGAAACGGTCATCCTCGGGTTCAGCGACGCATAGGGATCCTGAAAGATCATCTGCATCCGCTTGCGGTAGGGCAGCACGGTGCGCTCGTCCATCGGCGCGATGTCCGTGCCGTCGAGCAGGATCTGCCCTCCGGTCGGCTTATACAGCCGGACCAGCGTGCGCCCGACGGTCGTCTTGCCACAGCCGGACTCGCCGACCAAGCCGAACGTCTCACCGGCGTAGAGGTCGAAGCTCACGTCGTCCACGGCCTTGAGCACCTTCCGCCGGCCGGGCAGGAAGGACGTGCCCACCGGGAAGTACATCTTCAGGTTGCGCACCGAGATCAATGCATTCTCCATGGTCACACCTCCCTCGTGACTTTCGGCGCCTTCGGGTGCATCAGATGGCACGTCACGGCGTGCGTCTCGTTGAGCACCGTCCTCGGCGGCATGTACTCGCGGCAGACCGGCATGCAGTATTCGCAGCGCGGCGCGAAGGGGCAGCCCTTCGGCGGCATCAGCATGTCCGGCGGCGTGCCGTGGATTGGGATCAGCTTCTCGTTCGGGTCGCCGTGGATCTTGGGAATCGAGTTGAGCAGGCCCCACGTGTACGGATGGCGGGCGTCGTAGAAGATCTCCCGCGCCGTGCCCTCCTCGCAGATGATGCCGCCGTACATCACCAGGATCCGGCTGCACATGCTGGCGATGACGCCCAGATCGTGCGTGATCATGATGATGGAGGTGTTCATCTCGCGCTTTAAGTGGTTGAGCAGGTCGAGGATCTGCGCCTGAATGGTCACGTCCAGCGCCGTGGTCGGCTCGTCGGCGATGACCATCTTCGGGTTGCACGCAATCGCGATGGCGATCATCACCCTCTGCCGCATGCCGCCGGAGAACTCGTGCGGATACTGCTTGAGCCGCGCCTCCGGATCGGGGATTTCGACCAGCTTGAGCAGCTCCAGCGCACGCGCCTTCGCCTGCGCGCGGTTCATGTGCTGGTGGATGCGCAGCGGCTCCATCAGCTGGTTCTGGACGGTGAACAGCGGGTTCAAGCTGGTCATCGGGTCCTGAAAGATCATGCCGATGTCGCTGCCGTGCAGCGCGCGCAGCTCCTTCGGGGTCATCTTCGTCAGTTCCTTGCCGTCGAACAGCAGCGAGTCCGCCGTGATCGTCGCATAGTTGGGCAGCAGGCCCATCACCGACAGCATCGTCACGCTCTTGCCCGAGCCGGACTCGCCCACGATGCCGATCGACTCGGCCTCTTTGACGTGAAAGCTCACGCCGCGCACGGCCTGCACCGTGCCGACGCCGATTTTGAAGGAGGTGTTCAGGTTCTTGACTTCCAACAGGTTCACTTTCTTCGCCTCCTTACTTCTTCATGCGCGGGTCGAGTGCGTCGCGCAGGCCGTCGCCGATGAAGTTGAGCGAAAACATCGTCAGGCAGATCGCCAGCACGGGGAAGAACATCTGGTGCGGCTGCGACAGCAGCATCGGGATCGCGTAGTTGGCCAGCGAACCCCAGCTTGCCATCGGCGCCTGAATGCCGATGCCGAGGAAGGAGAGGAACGACTCCGAGAAGATCGCGCTCGGGATCAGAAACGCCGTCGAGACGATGATCGGGCCCATCGCGTTGGGCACCAGATGGCGGATCAGCAGCTGGCGGACGTTCGCGCCGGACAGCCGCGCGGCCAGCACGTATTCCGAGTGCTTCAGGCGCATGACCTCGCTGCGCACCACGCGCGCGGTGCCGACCCACGAGGTCAGGCACAGCGCGAGAATGACGCTGCCGACGTTCGAGCCCAGCAGCAGCATGATCAGCACGATGTACAGCAGGCTCGGCAGGCTGGACAGGATGTCGACGATGCGCATCATCATCATGTCCGCGCGCCCGCCGATGTAGCCGGACAGACCGCCGTAGACGACGCCGATGACGAAGTTGATCGCCGCCGCGGCCAGGCCGATCGACAGCGAGATCCGCGCGCCGTAGAGGATTCGGATGAACAGGTCGCGGCCCATCTGGTCGGTGCCGCACGGGTGCTGCAGGCTCGGACCCTGGTTCATGCTCGCCAGATCCATGCCGTCGTAGCTGTACGGCGAGACCATCGGCACGAAGATCGCCATCAGCGCGATCGCGGCGAGCACGATCAGGCCGACCAGCGCGAGCCGGTCGCGGCGGAAGCGCTGCCAGACGTCGTGCCAGTAGGTCGTGCTCGGGCGGACGATCTCCTCCGCTTCCGCGTCGTCCTGGCCGATGACGAACATCTCGTCGGGGAGGGAAAGGTATTCTTTGCTCTCTGGAACGTTCAATGCCATGGTTTTTTCCTCCCCAAAGTCAGGATTCGCTCAGCTTGACGCGCGGGTCGACGATCGCCAGCAGGATGTCGGAGATCAGGTTGCAGATGACGACGAAGATGCCGAAGAAGATGACGATGCCCATGATCATCGTGTAGTCGCGGTCGGAGACGGACTGCACGAAGTAGCGGCCGATGCCCGGGACGGAGAACAGGCGCTCCACCACGAACGAACCGGTCAGCAGTCCGGCCACCAGCGGGCCGAGATAGGTGATGACCGGCGTCAGCGCGTTCTTCAGCGCGTGCTTGGTCACGACCAGCAGTTCGCTGACGCCCTTGGCGCGCGCGGTGCGGACGTAGTCCTGCTCCAGCGCGTCGAGCATGCTCGAGCGCGTCTGGCGCGCGATGTAGGCGATCGGGTTGAACGACAGGCACGCAACCGGGAGGATGTAATGCCGCCAGCTCGTCAGGCCATAGCTCGGCAGCCACTGCAGCACGTTCGCAAACAGGTACATCAGCAATACCGAGATGACGAACACGGGAATGGAAATGCCGATGGTCGCGAACGCCATCGACGCCATGTCGATCGCCCTGCCGCGGTAGACCGCCGCCAGCAGGCCCAGCGGGATGCCGATCAGGAGCGATACGATGACTGCCACGGCGCCGACGCGCGCCGAGACGGGGAAGTGCGTTTCGATGATGTCGTTGACGGACGTGTTCGCCTGCTTGTAGGAGAGGCCGAGATCGCCGTGCAGGAGCGAATTCCAATAGGAAAGGTATTGCTCGAAGACCGGCCGGTCGAGCCCGTAGCTTGCGATCATCCGCTCGAGCACCTCCGGCGGGATGTCGCGCTGCTCGGACTGCGTAAAGGGGCTGCCCGGCATGGCGTGCATCATGAAAAATGCCACGGTAATCAGCACGATGATCGTCAGCACGCCCGCCATCAGGCGTTTGAAAATATACTTCAGCATCATATCACTCCCAATGATCCAGTTGCGGGAACCAAAGCAGAATATTCTTTATTCTACTACTTCGAGGATTAAGTTGCAACGAAATTCTCTAAAATTTGCATTTTTAACACAAGAGCCGCGTTTTAGCCGTCAATATTGAATCGCGATTGCACGAAAACGGCAAATTTTTGCTTGACAAAAGGACGCAAAACTGTTATAACTGGAATATCATATTTCCGCGGCTCCCGTCTCGGGATTGCGGAGGTAAAATTTGACCACAGGAGGTATAAATCGGATGAAAAAGATGCTATCGTTGCTGTTGGTTCTCCTGCTGGCAATGAGCGCGATGGTGGTGCCCGCGATGGCCGAGTCGGCCGCCGAACACGTCATCATCACGTCCATCGAGGACAACCCCGAGCAGATGGATCCCGGCCTGAACTCCTACTCCCGCTCTTCGCGCGTGCTGCAGAACCTGTTCAAGGGCCTGTACAAGCTGGATGCCGACGGCACGACCTATGTGCCCGCCATGGCCGAGAGCTGCGAGGTCTCCGAGGACGGCCTGACCTACACCTTTACGCTGCGCGAGGGCCTGCTGTGGTCGGATGGTTCCCCGCTGACCGCGCATGACTTTGAGTACTCCTGGCTGCGCGTGCTCAACCCCGAATCCGCCTCCGGCTGCGCCAGCGACCTGTGGGTCATCAAGAACGGCGAAGCCTACTACAACGGCGAGTGCACCGCCGACGAGGTCGGCGTCCATGCGACCGACGATCTGACCCTCGTCGTCGAGATGGAGACGCTCACCCCGTGGTTCCTCTCCCTGACCGCCACCACCGGCTTCATGCCCGTGTGCCAGGCCGTCGTCGAGGCGAACCCGAACTGGACCTCTGACGTCTCCACCTACGTCAGCAACGGCCCGTTCATGCTGACCGAATACTCCTCCCTGAACCGCCTGGTGCTGAGCAAGAACCCGAATTACTATCTGGCCGACGAGGTGCAGATCGACGAAGTGCAGTTCGTCATCATCCCCGACTCCGCCACCGGCCTGACCGCCTACAACAACGGTGAGATCAACGTCTTCACCAGCCTCAATCAGGATGCGCTGAACCAGTACATGGGCACGGAAGAGTTCCATTCTTCCGGCCGCATCGGCATCCAGTACTGCGACTTCAACACCACCCTTGAGGAGTTCTCCGACAAGCGCGTGCGCCAGGCGTTCGCCATGGCGATCGACCGCCAGAGCCTGCTGACCGCGCTGGGCTACAACGAGCAGCCCGTGTACGGCTTCATCCCCTATGCGCAGCCGTCGCTGACCGATTCGACCAAGTCCTACCGCGAAGTCGCGGGCGATATGTTCGAGGAGAACGTCGAGGCCGCGCAGGCGCTGATGGCCGAGGCCGGCTATCCGAACGGCGAGGGCTTCCCGACCGTCGAGATCGTCATCCAGAACGACACGACCCAGAGCCTGATGGCGCAGATCCTCGGCGAGTTCTGGAAGCAGAACCTCGGCGTCGATTACACCATCCAGCCCTATGAGTCCAGCGTCTACTGGTCTGAGCTGGACGCGGGCAACTTCTCCATCGACCGCAACGGCTACACCGTCGACTACGTCGATCCCAGCGCGAACCTGCGCATCTTCATCACCGGCGCCAACGCCTATGAGAACGGCTGGGACGACCCGACCTTCGACCAGATGTACAACGACTCCCTGCTGCTGACCGACGACGCCGAGCGCGAAGCCGCGATCATCGAGCTGGAGAAGTACCTCGTCGACGAGATGCCCGCCATCCCGATCTACGCCTACGAGAACCAGTATCTCGTCAAGCCGAACATCGAGGGCGTCGTCTGCAACCCGATTGGACACTACTACTTCGAGTACGCTTATTTCACCGAATAAGCTGCGGCGGCAATTCTGCGCCCTTCCCCGAATGGGGAAGGGCGCAATAGTATTGTCAAAATCCCCTCAGAGAGCGCGAGAGGGCCGCGGCCGGGCTTCTCGGATTTCATTTCCTGCCTTACAGCTTCTTCATGTAGAAGAATTTGACGGCCGCGCCGAGCGTCAGCTGGCCGGCGGCTACGGCGACCAGCGTGTAAAAGACCGCAGCGCTGAAGCAGCCGGCGACCATGGCCGCAAGGAGGATGATCGCCGAGGAAATCAACAGCATCGGCATTCCGGCTCTGGCACGGATGGCCTTCATGCGCTCGTCATTCTCGCGGTTATAGGCGAGCCTCAGCGCCGCTTCGCTGCGGAGCGACCGGGTGTCTCGCACGGCCCAAAGGAGCGACAGGATGCCGGCGCCGTGGATCAGTCCCAGTTGAAATTCAAAGACGGCGTTGTCTCTGACCGCTTCCGGGGCAAAAAAGACATCGAATAGGCCCGTTGCGGCGGCGAGCAGGGCGAAACAAACCAGAATATTCCTCCTAAGCCGGAGATGGCTCTTGTATTTTTCCATTTTCAGTCCCCTCCTTCCCGCAGGTATTCCGACAGATCAAAGACCTCTTCGATTTGCAGGCCGAAATAGTGCGCGATCTTGTAGGCCAGCGGCAGCGAAGCGATGTACTTTCCCGTTTCGATGGAGGTGATCGTCTGCCGCGTCGTTCCCACGGCCAGCGCCAATTCCTCCTGAGAGAGCTTCTGCGCCTTGCGCAGTTCTCTGATTCTGGTGCGCAGCTGTCATTCCCCCTCACTGGTCAAAATGCAATGCGTGCTTTGCATTTTTAGTATAGCATACTTTGCAAATTCTGTCAAGCGCGCAATGCAAAAAGTCCCGCCGGAGCGGGACTTGGAAGGGGGAGTTTCTGCGGGATGCAGCCGGTCAGACGGCATAGCGCTCCCAATACTTATCCTTGGCGATGTTGCCGCGCTCGACGCTACGGCTGGCGCGGCTGGCCGGCACTTCAAAGTTGTAGCAGAAGTAGTAGGCCGCATCATAGGCGCCGTCGGCGGTGTTCTCTACGCCGCGCAGGTAGCGCAGCGTCTTGGGATGATGGGTTTCCAGCTCGTATTTCAGATACCACAGCTGGCCTTCCAGCGTCGTGTAATCGTAGTCATTGGACTTGCACCAGTTCTTCAGCCGCGTGTTGCGCACGCCCGTCCACTGGCAGATGCCGTAGCCGCCGTCGTGGCTCGCGTTGGTGACCTTGAAGCTGCATTCGCGCTCGACGTTGGCCAGGATTCCGCAGGCGACGGCGGTGTTCAAATCCATCTCCCGCGTGAGGAACAGGAAGATGACCTGCTCGACGCTGTAATCGCCGCTGGTCATGTAATCGTCCGGCACCTGCGGCGCTTCCGGCTCGGCGGCGCGCGCCATGTTGGCGTACTGGGCGAAGCCTCCATGGCCGTTCAATTCAATGTACGCCCAGCCCGCGCTGTTGTAGGCGCGCACGGTCACGACCTGTCCCCTGGGCAGGCCGCCCAGCAGGTTCGACGCGGTGCTCGGAGCGTCGTAGATGAACATCATCTGCGAGGTCACCTCTGCGGAGAAGGACTCGAACACGATTTCCGCGTCCTCCTGCGGCGCTTCCGGTTCCGGCTGTTCCGCCGCGCCGCGCCGGGTCAGGTGGTCCTTGTTCGTATAGGCGATGATGCCGGCGTTTTCAACCATCGCCCACTGTCCGTTCGTCGCCAGCAGGTTGACCTGCATTCCGGCGGAGATGCCGAGCCAGTCGCTCGACAGGTTCGGCTGGCGGTAGACGCGCGAGTTCGTGTTGAACGTCACGGGCTTGGCGAGGCTGTCCATCGCGGCCATGTCCGAAACCGCGGCATAGCCGCGCGCGCCGCCCAGCGAGATCAGCGCCGAGCCGTTGGAATACGATTCCACCGTCACAATCGTCGCGCCCGGAAGCGTTCCGATCTGCCGGCTGAGGCCCGAATCGGCATAAACGCGCATCGATCCCGAGGTGATGATCGCGCGGAAGCTCTCCGCCCGTGCGGGCGCGGGAATGGCCGTCAGCAATAGCAGCGCGAGCAGCGCCGCGCAGGTGCGCGTCCACTTCTGTAATCTCATGCGTCAAACCCCTTTGTGTATCAATTTTGAAATAATAAAGTCGAATGCCGCAATAATTATACCATAATCTGAAATATTTTGTCAACATCTGGCCGCAATTTCGCGAGAATTCGGACAACAAAGGCGGCCTTGCAGACGCGTGCAAGGCCGCCTTTTGGGTGTGTCCATTTGATTAAATGTGTGTCGCGGGAACGAGCAGGTTTTTCATAAAAATGGAACGGCATTTTTCGGACAGCCGGGGCGGGCAATCCTTCGTTGACTGCTTGCATCGGGCGCTTCGTCCGGCGCAATGGCGGCGTCCGCTTGAGCGAAACCGCCGGGCGGGGCAGACATTTACGGCGATTCCGGAACGACCTCGCGCACGGTGAGCACGCCGTCCTCCACGGTGAAGCGCACGTCCATGCCCGCGAACCGGATGCCAAACTGCCGCCCGTCGCCGCGCCGGTAGCCCGGGCGGGGATCCTGCGCGAGCACGCCAATGAGGGCCTCGCGCTTGTCCGGCGGGATCAGCGCCATGCACGCCTCGGGCACGACCACCTGAAGCGCATAATCGCGCACGGCGTCGGCAAAGCCGCCCGCGGCCTCGGGATGGCAGTCGGCGTGCGGCACATAGGGCTTGATGTCGTAGACTGGCGTGCCATCCATCATGTCAATGCCGGAGATGTGCAGCAGCGTGCCCTCGTCCGTGCCGTACTCCACCGAATCCAGCCGGACGCAGGACAGCCCGATCGGATTGGGCCGAAAGGGCGACCGCGTGGCGAACACGCCCATCGCCGTGTTGCCGCCCAGCCTCGGCGGGCGTACCGTGGGCGACCAGTCCCCGCGTGCGCTCTCGGAGAACTTCCACACCAGCCACAGGTGGGAATAGCCCTCGATGCCGCGCAGCGCGTTCGGATCGCGATACTTGGGCGCGAACACGACCGTTCCCCTGAGCGAAGGAACCAGCCCGCTCTGGCGCGGCAGGCCGAACTTCGAGGGGAAGTCGGTTCGGACGACGGCGACCGGCTCCATCGGCCGCTCGTCGGGCAGAAAATCCATGTCCATCCAAATGCCTCCTCACGGATTGGAATTGTTGTAAAGGGGGAGATTTCGGCAAGGGCGGGCGACCCACCTCAATGAGCGCCGGAATTGCGCCTCTCGGAATCGCTGGACGTCCTCCCGCGCAGGCGGGCATTCCGCCTCGATTCGGAATCCCTAAATGCCCTCCGGCGCAGATGCGACCCGGCTCAATGAGCGCCGGAATTGCGCTTCTCGGATTCGCTGGACGCCCTTCAACGCAGGCAGGTAACCCGGCTCAATGAGCGCAAGAATTGCGTCCTTCGGAATCGCTGGACGGCCTCCGGCGCGGACAGGCGTTCCGCCTCAATGGCCGCCGAAACTGCACCCTTCGGAATCTTTAGACGCCTTCCAGGGCTTCGCCTTCTCCCAGCGCTTCCGGCAGGCCGAGCGCGCGGCAGGAATTGGACCACAGCTGGCGCGCCATGTCCTCCTCCGGCAGGCCGCGCAGCGCCGCGACCTTCCCCAGCGTGTGGACGAGGAAGGACGGCTCGTTGCGCCGCCCGCGCAGCGGCACCGGCGCCATGTACGGGCAGTCCGTCTCGATCAGCAGCCGGCCGGCGGGCGTATTCTGCGCCACTTCGGCGAGCTTCGGTGCGTTTTTGAACGTCACCGCGCCGGACAGCGAGATGTACAGCCCGAGGTCGAGGTAGACCTTCGCCGCCTCCCAGCTGCCGGTGTAGCAGTGCATGATGCCGGAGGGCATCCGGCCGGCGGCTGCGCGCGCGCGCAGCATGTCCATGCAGTCGCCGTGCGCCTCGCGGATGTGCAGCTGAACCGGCTTTCCAGCCGCATAGGCGAGGTCGAGCTGCCGGTCGAACACCTCGCGCTGGACGTCGCGCGGCGAGAGATCGTAGTGGTAGTCCAGCCCGATTTCGCCCCACAGCAGGCACTTTGGCCGGCGGATCAGCTCGCCGAGCCCGGCCTCGATCTCGGCGGTATAGCGGCTGGCGTTGTGCGGGTGCACGCCGGCGGCGGCGTAGAGGAAAGCGTGCCGGGTGGCCAGATCGAACACGGCCTGCTGGTTCGGCGTCTCCTCGCAGGGGTCGGCGACCACCAGCGCGCGCAGCACGCCTGCGGCGCGGAAGCGGTCGATTACGGCTTCGCGGTCGGCGTCGAATGCCTCGTCCGCGATGTGGCAGTGGGTGTCAAACAGCATCATGGCTCTCGCCTCCGGGGAAATTCATCTTTCTCCATTATAGCATGAATTGCTTTCTCCCGCATGGATTCACGAGGATTTCACGAAGCAACGAATATACAACCCAAAATCAACAAAAAGTTCTTGACATCGCCCGCGGCGTTTGCTATAATACTACATGTCCCTATGGGCACGGCCCGTCGGGGTGTAGCGCAGTTTGGTAGCGCACGTGCTTTGGGAGCATGGGGCCGCAGGTTCGAGTCCTGTCACCCCGACCATGGATGCGACCTCTTGGTCAAGCGGTTAAGACACCGCCCTTTCACGGCGGTAACACGGGTTCGAGTCCCGTAGAGGTCGCCAATTTTTTTCATGTGAGCCGGTGACGGCTTCGGGCCTTTAGCTCAGTGGTTAGAGCAGTCGGCTCATAACCGATCGGTCCGGGGTTCAAGTCCCTGAAGGCCCACCATGGTGCGGTAGTTCAGTTGGTTAGAATGCCAGCCTGTCACGCTGGAGGTCGAGGGTTCGAGCCCCTTCCGCATCGCCAATTCCGTTTGGACAGTGCGTCCGGACGGATTTTTTGCTTTTGGAACATGCTCCGGGGACGTCGGCAAAGCCGGCGGGCCGACGGAGCGCGGCCATGCTGCGGCGCTTTTGCCCTTCGTTCTTTACAGGCACGGCGGGCTGTGGTATGATAGTATCAATCGGCCGCACGGGTCTTGGGAATGGTCGCGGCGGGGGATGGCCGCCGGTGGGCGCGCACGGATGCGCCCGGACGGATTTTCGGAGGTGGAGGGATATGATGCAGCGCGTGCGCAGGTCGCCTTTCCTGTATCGGGCGCTGGTTGCGCTCCGGCGCGTGGCGGGGCGCGCGTGGATGCGCGCGGCGAACCGGGTGCTGGGCGTGAAGCCGAACCGCGTGTTCTTTTCGAGCTTCAAGGGCAAGGCGTATTCGGACAGCCCGCGCTTCATCTCCGAGGCGCTGCACCGCCTGCGCCCCGATGCGGAGATCGTCTGGCAGCTGGCCGATCCGGCGGGCGCGCCGGAGTATGTGCGCGCCGTCCGTCCGCACACGCTGCGGGCGCTGGCGATGATTGCGTCGTCGCGCTGGATCGTGGACAACTTTAACCGCCCGCAGTACATGCTGCTGTTCCGGGGCCAGTCCTACATGCAGACGTGGCATGGCGACCGCGGCTTTAAGAAGATGCTGTTCGACATGGATCCCGCCGCGGGCTATCCGGACGGCGGGCAGATCACGCTGGCGCTGTCGGGCTCGGAATTTGGCACGAAGAACTACCGCTCGGCGTTTCGGTACGATGGGCCGGTGATGCAGCTCGGCCTTCCGCGAAACGACCGGCTGGTGCATCCCGACGAAGCGGAGATCGCGGCGATCCGCGCGCGGCTGGGCATCCCGGACGGCGTGCGGGTGATGCTCTATGCGCCGACCTTCCGCGACGCGACCTCGGGGCAGGCGCAGCGCGCGGGCTTCGACCTGCGCTGCGCGCTTTCGCGGCTGGAGGCGGCCACGGGAACGCGCTGGGTCTGCCTGACGCGCGCGCACGACCAGAACCTGTCCATCGACGCCGGCGATTCCGCCGGTGCGGTGCGCGATGTGACGCGGTATCCGGAGATGTCCGACCTGCTGCTCGCCGCCGACCTGTTGATCACCGATTACAGCTCGTCCGCGGGCGACTTCATCCTGCTCGACCGGCCGGTCATCCTCTACCAGCCGGATCTGGCTGAGTTCACGTCCGGCGACCGCGACATGTACTTCGACCTGCGCGCCTGCCCCTATGCGCGCGCCGAATCGCCGGAGGCGCTCGACGCCCTGCTCGATTCCGTGGATGGCCTCGCGTCCCGCTGTGCCGCCGTGCGAAAGTTCTACGGCGTCACCGAATCCGGAGAGTCCGCGGCGGCCGCCGCGCGCGAGATCGCCAAAGACCTCCCTGCCCCGAACCCCGGCGCAGGGCGCTGACCCATCCCGCGCCGCGAAGCGCGGGCTCGCGGAATGGAGCGCCGGAGGGACTGCGCCAATCGAATCCATGAAGGCGGTCGCGACGGTGGCGCCGGAGGTTTTTTGCGGAGAATTGCATAAAGGCTGAGGCCGCGATGGATGTTCCGTCGCGGCCTCAGCTTGTCTAAAACTCAAAGGAGGGCGCGAAAGGGTCGAAACCCTTTCGCGCTATGATCGTTTCCGGCGGCGTGAACGGCGGGGAAGTTTGTCCTCGCCGTCCGCCAGCCTGTCCCAAACGCGCGGCGCGGGCAAGGTCAGCTTCGCCGGCATGTGCGGCTCGGCTGCGGGGTCAGCGCTTGAACTGCGGCAGCCAGTCCTTGTTGGCCTCGAACATCTCGTCCACCATGTCGCGGGTCTCGCGCAGCGAGCAGACGGCGGCGGTCAGCGGGTCGTAGCAGATGGCCTGATAGATCATCTCGCGGTCGCCCGCCAGGCTTCCGGCCACGGCCAGCTCCTCGATCTGGGCGGAGGTTCCGCTCAGCAGCGCCAGCTGCGGCGGCATCTTGCCCACGTGGATCGGCTCCAGCCCGCGGCGGCTGGCCAGCACCGGCACCTCGACGCAGCAGCCCTCGGGCAGGTTGTCGATCAGACCGAAGTTGCGGACGTTGCCGTTGAACTTGAACATCTCGCCGTCGCCGAAGATGGCGTTGAAGATGTAGGCGGCGTACTCCTGTCCGCGCGCGAGGTCGAGCGGCTCGGCGAACCACTTGTCGATTTCGTCGCGCCAGGTGGTCTCGCGGTTGCGGTATTCCTTGAGGATGTAGGCGTATTCGCCCGGGTTCCAGCCCGTGCCCGGCAGGCAGTACTTCTCGATCAGGTCCGGGCGCTTGCGGAACCACGCGTTGTACTCGCTGTTGTGGCCCGAGGACTCGGTGACGTAGTAGCCCAGCGCCAGGAACATCTCGTTGCGGACGATCTCCTGCTTGTAGACGTCCTCGCGCTCGGTGATCGCCTTGCGGATGAGCGGATAGGCGTCCTTGCCGTTCCACAGAAATTCCGTGTAGAACGCCTGATGGTTGATGCCGGCGCAGGTGTAGGTGATTTCGTCCTCCTTTGCGCCGATCCAGTCGGCCAGCATCTTCGCCGTGCCCTGCACGCTGTGGCAGAGGCCGCTGGTCGTCAGGTGCGGATACGCGCCCTGCACCGTGCGGCAGAGCATCGCCATGGGGTTGGTGTAGTTCAGATAGACGGCGCCCGGGCAGTAGCGGTCGATGTCCGCGGCGATTTCGAGGATCGGATTGATCGTGCGCAGATAGCGGAAGATGCCGCTGGGGCCGCGCGTGTCGCCGACGTTGGTGTCCACGCCGTACTTCTTCGGGATCAGGATGTCGTGCTGCCAGACGTCGCAGCCGCCCTGCAGGATGGTGGTGATCACGCCGTCCGCGCCCATGAGCGCTTCCTTGCGGTCGAGCGTGGCGACGACCTTCGCCGGATACTTGCCCTCCTCGACGATGCGGTCGCACGCGCGGCGAATGGCGTCGAGGCGCTCCGGATCGATGTCCATCAGCGCGATGGTGGCGTCCTGAAAGGCGGGAAAGGAGAGAATGTCGCGAACCAGCGAGCGGGTGAAGCCGAAGCTGCCGGCTCCAATAAATGCAATTTTCCGTGACATGGCAAAACCTCCTGTGCAGTATTTCGCACCTCTATGATACTCGCTTTCCCGCGCGATGTCAATCGGCATCGGGCCGGGAAAACCGGATTTTTGGAGGCCGGATGCGGCGCCCTTCGGGAAAAAATCTAAAGGTACCTTATACAAATTTCACACGATACACCATAATATCAAGGTACCGAATGAATTTGGAGGTGTTGCCCGATGCGGCAAAGCGGCGCGGGAAGCGACTGGCGGCGCGAGCGCTACCAGACTACCAGAGTGCGGATGAGAACGACCGAATCATCATTAACCTGCGCGATCTCGGCCATGTGATGCGCGGGCTGTCCGAAGGGCGGGGCAGCCAGTAGCGCGTGCTGATCGTGTTGAGCAAAATCAGCGGCGCGATTTCCCAGCGGGATCTGACCGAGCGGCTCGGCATCCAGCCGGGATCGGCCAGCGAGGTCATCGCGAAATTGGAGGCCGCGGGCGCGGTGCGGCGCTCGCCGGGCGCGGCGGACCGGCGGACGATGGACGTCGAGCTGACGGAGGTGGGCCGGCAGATGGCGACCGAGGCGCGGGCGCGGCGGCACGAGGAGATGTTTCTGTGCCTCTCCGACGGGGAGAAGGCGCAGCTGCTGGCGCTGCTCGAAAAGCTCAGCGCCGATTGGGCGGAGCGCTATGGCGGCGAGGGCGAGCACCCGCGGCACGGGCGCGGGGAACGGTGCGGGAGAAGGGGCGGCTGAGCCATGTGGAAGTACATCCGGCGATACCTGCACCACGCGGTGAACGCCGCCGATTGGGGCGGCATCGCGCAGGAGCAGGCGGGCGAGATGTTTTCCGTGCTGACCGAGGCAGAGACGGCGCTGCTGGCCGCGCTGCTGGAAAAGCTGGCCGGCCACTGGATGGGCATGGCGCCCAACCCCGCGCCCCACGGCGGCCGCGGGCATGGCCACGGGCATGGCGGAAGGCACGGCTTTGGCGGGCGCTGAGAATTCTACCGAATCTTTTCGGATTCTTCGGCATCTGTTTTCACGGAAGGCGGCTGCAAATTTCCGCGCGCCGCTGTATAAGGATCGGGAATTCATTGGATCGCTGAATGCACAGATCGCTGAAAGCCTGAGCGCCGCACCTCCGTTTGAGGCCGGCGCTTCAGTTTGTCAGAGAACCTATGAAAGAGCGCGGGAGGGACAAGGCCCTTTCGCGCTTGAATCGTTCATGGCGTTCTTTTGATCGGGTCAGCAGTTCCCTTTGCAGCCGGCGCAGTGGCCGGAGCAGGCCCACAGCTCGTCCGCCACGGGCGCCCAGTTTTTGGCCGGCGTCTCGCACTTGCCGGTCAGGGATTCGACGTCCTCCGGGCTTTCGAGATCGGTGGAGTGCGCGCCCGAGGCGTGCACCATCTTCTTCAAAGCCTCCGGGTTGTCCAGCAGTGGGCAGGGGCGCAGGTGGTTTTCGTTGAACGGCTGTCCAGCGCGGTAGGCCTTGAACAGCGGCGATTGCAGCGCCTCCAGAATCGTCTTTTCGCGGATGTTGGAATCCGAATAGTGGATGAACGCGCACGGCTCGATGTCGCCGTTGGCGTTGATGTGCAGGTACCTGCGGCCGCCCGCCACGCAGCCGCCCGCGTACTCGCCGTCGTTCCAGAAGTCCATCGTGAAGATCGGCTTCGTGGAGCGGAATTTTCGCACCTGTTCGTACATGAACCTGCGCTGCTCCGGCGAGACGATCAGCTCCGGCACGGCGTCGTTGCCCACGGGCATGTAGGTGAACAGCCAGCAGAACTTCGCGCCCCACTCGATCATCTGGTCGAAGTATGCCTCGCTGCCGATGACCTCCACGTTCTGGCTGGTGTAGCAGCAGGAGATGCCGAAGGGCAGGCGGCGCTGCTTCAGAATCGCCATGGCACGCTCGACGCGCTTGAACGTGCCCGCGCCGCGGCGGGCGTCGGTGGCCGCCTCGAATCCCTCCACGGAGATGGCGGGGATGAAGTTCTTCACGCGCAGCATCTCGTCGGCAAATGCCTCGTCGATGAGGGTGCCGTTGGTGAAGGCGGAGAACTCGCAGTCCGGGTGCGCCTCGCACAGGCGGAGGAGGTCGGCCTTGCGCACCAGCGGCTCGCCGCCGGAATAGAGGAAGAAGTGGATGCCCAGCTCCTTGCCCTGCCGGATGATGCTGTCCAGCTCCTCATAGGAGAGGTTGAGCTTGCTGCCGTACTCCGCCGCCCAGCAGCCGGTGCAGTGCAGGTTGCAGGCGGAGGTGGGGTCGATGAGCATCGTCCACGGGATGTTGCAATCGTACTTCTCCTGAAGCGATTCGTTGACGTCGGCCTCCAGGAAGGTGCCGTTGACGGCGAAATTTTCAAACACCGCCCGGCGCGCGCCGTCGTCGATGTCGTCCCACAGGTTCATCACAAATCGGTTCCAGTTGTTGCCGGGGTCGGAGAGCCCTTCCTTGATGCCCTTGATCGTGCCGTCGATGCTGCTGCCGGAGGGCACGAACTTCTCAATCAGCGAAATCACCTGTGGCAGCCGCGCGTGGGGATCCTTGTCGATATAATCGTACACTTTTTTAAGCCCCCGTGGCCTGCAATGCCGTCTTGATCTTCATGAATTTCATCCTTTCCATTTGTCTGTTCTTCGCTTTTCGCTTTCGCAGGCGATGCGCCCATTGTATCCGCCGACTTTTTCCATATCGATTGCGTTTTGTTGTTGAATTATAAATGCCCCTCCGTTGCCGCGATTCCGGCGCGCCGCAACCATTGGCGCGCGGCGTTCAGGCCGTCGCAGCGCAGCTCAGACAGGGCACAGGCTTTATCGTGGCGAACCACCGGCGGGCTGGCCTCCGCGTACCGGCGCGGCTTCCGCCGGCCTTGCGGCACGGAGCGTTCGAGATCCTGCCGCAATGGCTTTCCGCTGGCGGCTTGTCTTAAAGAACGCTCTGATTTTATGAATGGAAGGAGGAACACGGCAGGCGTCCGGCCGCGCGCTCTCCGGCAAGCGGCATTCATAAAACGCAAACGCAACCGAAGCATTCGGCAAACAAATCCGCGCTAATATACGGCCATACAAGCAAGCGGTGCTTGCGAAAGGGAAAGGAGGAGGTTTGTATGAATCCCATCGCCGTTGTGGTCGTGGTGGCCGTTGTCGTTGTGGCCGCCATCGCAGCTGTTATCATCAAGAAGCACAAGGGCTGAAAACCGTTTGAAGCGCAGCGTTGATATAGAAGGGAAAGGAGGAGGCTTGTATGAATCCCGTCGCCGTCGTGGTCGTGGTAGCCGTTGTCGTTGTGGCCGCCATCGCAGCCGTCGTCATCAAGAAGCGCAAGGGCTGAAGGCCGTCTGAAGCGCAGCGTTGATTATAGAAGGGAAAGGAGGAGATTTGTATGAATCCCGTCGCCGTCGTGGTCGTGGTAGCAGTCGTGGTTGTGGTCGCCATCGCAGCCGTCGTCATCAAGAAGCGCAAGGGCTGAAGGCCGTTTGAAGCGCAGCGTTGATATGGAAGGGAAAGGAGGGCGTTTGTATGAATCCCGTCGCCGTCGTAGTCGTGGTGGCCGTTGTCGTTGTGGTCGCCATCGCAGCCGTCGTCATCAAGAAGCGCAAGGGCTGAGCGCAGCCCATCGACCGGAAATCATTGAATGAGAGGGGGAGTTCTCATGACAGAGCTGGAAAAGGCCCTGAGCGGGCGCCCGTATGACAGCCGGGATCGGGAAATCGTCCAATTTCAGGCTCAGGTCAAGGCGGCGTGCCATGCGTTCAACCACTTGCCGCCCGATGATCCGAAGCGCAGCGAAATCGTGGCCGGGCTGGTGAGCGGCTACAATCCATACGTCTTTATTGAATCCGACTTCCGGTGCGTGTTTGGAAAGAACATCCACTTCAAGGGCATGGCGATTCTGAACTTCAACTGCACCCTGCTGGATTCCAACCTCATCACCATCGGCGACCGTACCCTGATCGGGCCGGGCTGTCACCTCATCTGCACCAACCACTCGATCGACGCGGAGGAGCGGCTGCGCGGCATGTTCGACAACCGCCCCATCGCGATCGGGGACCGGGTCTGGATCGGCGCGAACGTCACAATTCTGCCCGGCGTGACCATCGGGGACGAGGCGGTCATTGGGGCCGGCTCGGTGGTGACGAAGGACATCCCCGCGGGCGTGGTCGCCGTCGGGAATCCCTGCCGGGTGCTGCGGAAGATCGCGCCGCAGGACAGTCTGTCCCTTCAGCAAAACGCGGCCGGGGTGTGAACCTCCGAAGCGCGCAGGGGCATTTTTGCGGTGCGGAGAAATCCCGCGCCGGGGCAGCGCTCTCTCAGACGGGCAAATGCGCGTTCACATTTTGCAAACCATGCGCCAACAAAACCGCATCAAACCCCGCCTAGAATGCAACCATCACCGATACCAATATGAATCGAAAGGAGATCAATGCAATGAATCATCGACTTTATCTTGTCACCGGCGCGGCGGGGTTTCTGGGCGGAACGGTCTGCCGCCAGCTGATCGGCCGGGGCGACCGCGTGCGCGCCCTCGTTCTCCCGGGAGACAAGGCGATTCAGTATGTGCCCCACGAGGCCGAGATCTGCGAAGGCAATCTCTGCGATATGGATTCCCTCTCCCGCTTCTTCGCCGTGCCGGAGGGGACTCAGACCATCGTCATCCACTGCGCCAGCGTCGTCACCGTCGATCCGGACTTTAACCAGACGGTCGTCAACGTCAACGTCGGCGGCACGCTGAACATCATCGACCAGTGCCTCGCCCATCCGGAGTGCAAAAAGCTGGTCTACGTCAGCTCGACCGGCGCGATTCCCGAACTGCCCAAGGGACAGGCGATCCGCGAAGTCAGCCACTTCGACGAGACCAAGGTGGTCGGCTGCTACAGCCAGTCCAAGGCGCAGGCGACGCAGGCGGTGCTCGACGCGGTGCGTGAACGCGGCCTGAACGCCTGCGTCGTGCATCCGAGCGGCATCCTCGGCCCCGAGGACTACGCCGTGGGCGAGACCACGGGCGTGATTTTGCAGATCATCAACGGCGAGATGCCCGCGGGCATTCAGGGGTCGTTCAACCTCTGCGACGTGCGCGACCTCGCCGATGGCACCATCCGCGCCGCGGACAGGGGCCGCAGCGGTGAATGCTACATCTTTGCCAACCGCGAGGTCACGCTCAGGCAGCTTTCGCAGATGCTCACCGAAACCTGCGGCTGCAAGGCGATGCGCCTCTTCCTGCCCACCGGCCTGGCCAACTTCATGGCGGGCGCGTTGGAAAAGCGCGCCAGGCGCAGCGGCAAGCGCCCGCTGATGACCACCTTCTCCGTCTACAACCTCGCGCGCAACAACTGCTTCGATTCCGGCAAGGCCATCCGCGAGCTGGGCTATCACACCCGCCCCTATGAGGAGACGCTGCGCGACGAGGTCGAATGGCTGGTGCGGACGGGCAAGGTCAAGGCCGCCGCGCAGGCGCAGGGAAAGCACGCCGCCGCGCGCGCCTGACTGCATTTGGGCGGCCGATTTCATCAAATTTAGGAGGGAAAATCATGAACATGAAGCGCATCCTCGCCGCCTGTGCCGCCTGCGCGCTGATGCTGGGCGGGGCGCTGGCCGAAGGCGCTGAAGCGCCCGCGCCATTGGAAAGCGTCGCCGTCGAACCGGCGGCCGTCAAGGGCAGCCGCGACGTCGCATGGCCGGAGGAATACCTGATCACTTATGAATACCAGCTTCCCGGCGGGCGCGTGAGCCAGATCACGCAAGGCCGCGACGCACAGGGCAACGTCTACTTCCAGTCCGATGGCGTGGAAACCCTGTTCGCTATGGACGGCGCGCACTACCGGATCTATCGCCCCGGCGCGGCGGGCGAACTCGTGCAACAGCCCGACATGTATTCCGAGGACTATGTGCAGGATCAGATCTCCGCGCTGGTGGAATACGCCTCCAGGGCCAGCCAGTGGTATCTGGACGACGCGGTGTATGCGGGCGCGGGTGAGGTGGCCGGCCGGGCCTGCTCGATCTACACCTATGAGCGCGATTTTCTGAACTACACGCTGACCTGCACGATGGCCGTGGACGATGCCACCGGCCTGTGCCTGGAGTGGCGCACGCAGAACCGCGTCAGCGGCTACGAGCTCTCCGGCGGTGAAGGCGACTTCGTCTGCACCGCCTTCGCAACCGAGGACGTCGTCCTGCCGCTGGCCGCGGAGTAAAAAACCGCCGCGGCAGACGGACGCTCGTCTAAACCCCGAAAGAGCGCGAGAGGGCCGCAGCCCTCTCGCAGTAAAATCGACTCCGACGGGAAGGTTGAAAACCCATGGGGTTTTCAAGTCGGCCAAGGCCGACCGGTTTTGACGATTTGGAAAATCGGCAAAATCGCCTCGCACGTCGGGCGCGGGTGCTGATTTTTGCGTCGGAAAATCCCATTTCCCAGAGCAAAAATCGCTTCCTTGCAGTTTCCGCGCCCGGAAATCCAAAGGATTTCAGCGGAAACTGGTGGGGGTGGTCGGAGGCGCAGAATCCGCAGGATTCTGCGATTTCGCCCAAGGGCAAAACTACCGCGGCTCAAATTGAAAATTTGAGCCGCGGCACC
>DVJL01000111.1 GCA_018716805.1 Candidatus Faecivicinus avistercoris
GACGAGGTGCTCGCCGTGGGCGATCTCGCGTTTCAGCAGAAGTGCCTGAGCAAGATGCGCGACGTCGCCAGCGAGGGCCGCGCCGTGCTCTACGTCAGCCACAACATGCGCACCGTGTCCGAGCTGTGCAACCGCGGCATCTATCTGGAGCGCGGCAGGCTGACCTACGACGGCACCACCGAGCACGCCATCGAGCTCTATGCGGGCAGCGGCATCCGCGACCTCGACCGGGATCTGGACAGTATGCCGCGCCCAGTGCGCCGCGGCGAGACGATGCGCATGCTGCGCATGACGATGCACAACACCGCCAACCTCGAGTATTCGATGGACGGCGCGATGGAGTTCACCCTCACGTCCGTCGCCCGCGTCGCCGACCCGCGGCTGCGCGTGCGCATCATGCTCTATTCCAGCATGGCCACGCCGATCGCCATGACGCAGACCGAGGCGTTTCCCGTCGAGGCCGGGGAGACGTTTTCGCTTCGCATTCGGATGCCGCTCGACGGCATCGCGCCCGGCGAGTACGCCATGAAGATGTCGCTCATCTCGCTGACGCCGACCGGGCTTTCCTGCCTGTACGATACGATCGTGGACGTCGGCCACTTCACCATCACCGACGATCCCGAGCGAAACGACGGCTTCCGCTGGCAGGAGCGGCTGTGGGGCAACTTCCGCCTGAAGCCGCTTGTGATCGAGCGGACGGAGGGCTGACAGACAACGGACGTCCGAGGCCGTTTGGAGCGGGAAGCGGGCGCGGCATTTCCCGGCTGTCCGCGCCGCCCGGCGTTCCGGCTGCGGCGGGGCGGCTGGCTCGTGGCGAGACGGCCTGCGTTCAACCAAAGGGGTGTTTTTATGGAACCGGCAAAGACGGTGGCCGCGCTGCACGACCTGAGCGGCGTCGGCCGCTGTGCGCTGACGGTGGTCATTCCGGTGATCTCCGCGATGGGCGCGCAGGTGATTCCCGCGCCGACCGCTGTGCTCAGCGCGCACACGGCGTTTTCGGACTTCGCCAGCGTCGATCTGACGGACTATCTGGAGCAGTGCCTGGACAAGTGGTGCGAAATGGGGCTTTCGTTCGACTGCATCTACACGGGCTACATGGCCAGCGTCCGGCAGGAGGAGATCGCCCGGCGGTTCATGGCGCGCCAGCCGGGCGCGCGCCGGGTGGTCGATCCCGTGCTCGGCGACGACGGCCGGATGTACCGCGCGCTGCCGCGCGAGATGCCCGAGGCGATGCGCAGGCTCTGCGCGGGCGCGGACGTCATCACCCCGAACCTCACCGAGGCGGCGCTGCTGACCGGCGCGCCGCTGCCCGAGCCGGGGAAGGGCGCGCCCGGCACGAACGAAACCCGCGCGCGCTACCGGCTGAGCGAGCTGCGCGCGCTGCTCGAAGGGCTGATGGCGCTCGGGCCGAAGGTCGCGCTGGTGACCGGCGTGCCGCTCGAGGACGTCCATGCGAACGTGTGGATGGGGGAGGACGGCGGCGTTCGCGTCTGCGAATACGAGCCGGTGCACGCCAGCTATCCCGGCACCGGCGATCTGTTCGCCTCGGTGCTGACCGGCGCGCTGACGCGCGGCGACTCGTTTGAGGAGGCGGTCGGGCTCGCGACGCGGTTCGTCCGCGACGTGATGCGCCGGACGCTCGAATGCGGCACGGAGCCGGTCTACGGCGTCCAGCTGGAAAAATCGCTCGGCGCGCTGATGCGAAGCTGAAGTTCGCCTTCGGCCGCCGCGGTTTTGGCGGCGCACTGCATCGCACTCGCCCCCTTGCGCAGGGGGCGGAGAACGGCTTTTGCCGGCTCTGGACCAATGCGAGGACACCTGATAGGAGGTAAACCGCCATGATTGCAGAAATTCTCTCCGTGGGCACGGAGCTCTTGATGGGGCAGATCGCCAACACCGACGCGCAGTACATCTCCCGCCGGCTGTCCGAGCTGGGTGTGACGCTGTACCGCCACACGACGGTCGGCGACAATCCCGCGCGCGTCAAGGAGGCGCTCGGGCAGGCGCTCGACCGCGCCGACATGGTCATCACGACCGGCGGACTCGGCCCCACCGAGGACGATTTGACCAAGGAGATGGTCGGCGAATACTTCAGGCTGAAGATGGTGCTGCACCAGCCGAGCCTGGACGAGATCGAATCCTACATGAACCGCATCGGCCGCCCGATGACCGACAACAACGTCAAGCAGGCGTACTTCCCCGAGGGTGCGGTCATCATGCCGAACCTGTGCGGCACCGCGCCGGGCTGCATCGTGGAGCGCGGCGGCAAGGCCGTCGCCGTGCTGCCCGGGCCGCCGCGCGAGCTGAAGGACATGTTCGACCGCCAGCTCGCACCGTATCTCGCGCGCCGGAGCGGCATGCACATTGAATCGCGCTTCCTGCGCGTGTTCGGCATCGGCGAATCGCTGCTGGAGACGATGCTGATCGACCTGTTCCACACCGAGAATCCGACGCTGGCGCTCTACTGCGGCGCGGGCGAGGTTCAGGCGCGCATCAGCGCCCGCGCGGAGACGGTCGAGCAGGCGCGCGAGCTGATCGCGCCGCTCGAGGCGGAGATCCGCCGCCGCGCCGGGGACGCCGTCTACGGAACCGGCGTGGACAATTCCATGTCGAACGCCGTGCTCGAGCAGCTCCGCGCGCGGGGCGAGACGGTCTGCTTTGCGGAGAGCTGCACCGGCGGCATGATTGCCTCCGCGCTGGTCGATCACGCCGGCGCGAGCGACGCGCTGTCGGAATCCTATGTCACCTATTCCAACGAGGCGAAGTCGCGCCTGCTCGGCGTTCGGCCGGAGACGCTTGCGCAGTTCGGCGCGGTCAGCGCACAGTGCGCGATCGAGATGGCCGAGGGCGCGCGGCGCGCGAGCGGGGCGACGTGGGGCGTGTCGGCCACTGGAATCGCCGGCCCGGACGGCGGCACCGATGAGAAGCCCGTCGGCACGGTGTTCGTCGGCGTCGCCGGTCCGGACGGCGCTGAGGCTCGGGAATTCCACTTCCGCGGCAATCGGGAGTGGGTGCGCACGCTCACCTGCGGCAATGCGCTCAACCTCCTCCGGCTGCGGATGATCCGCGCGGAACGGGAAGCGGAGAACCGCGGCTGAGCGGACGGCGGCTCTTGGAGTGCGGCGCGGGAGAATGCGCGGCGAAATCGGATTTTGCGCCGGGCGGGTCTGAACGGCCAAGGCGCCGGCGCACGAGGAGGGGACGCTGTGGAGAGGGTTCGCAGGATGGTTCGCGCCCTCGCGGCGGGGTTGACGCTGCTGCTGGCGGCGATGGCGATCGCGCAGGCGGTGGATCTCTGCATGGACGGCGGCTTCAGCCGGGAGCAGGTGGCCGGACGGCTCGCGTCGCTCGCGCCGGTGTTCTGGCTGTGGCTTGCGTCGGCGTTGGCGTCGGCCGCGGCGGGCGGACTGGCCGGACGCGCCGCGCGTTCGGGTGGCAATTCTTCCCGACAGCCGGGGCAAATGGACGGCGTCCCTTCGGGCGGAAAAGCCGGGCTGTGGCGGAAATCCCGCAGCAGCTCTTCCCGGCCGCATGTGCGGGGAGCGCGCGCCCGGCGGTTCGACGATGCGACGGCGCGCGACGGGCGGCGCACGCGGACGGTCCGGCTGGTCGTCGGCGCGGCGGCGCTGGCCTTTCTCGCGCTGGGCGCGGCCAACGGCGGCGCGTGGGACGTTCTGGTGAAGGCCATCAACATCTGTACGGAGTGCATTGGACTTGGCTAATGGAAAGAAATGGTTGCTCGCGCACCTGCCCACGCGGCGGCGGCTGATTCAGCTCTATGCGGCGTTGCTCTACAACGCCCATCTGCGCGGGTTCGTCGAGGGTAAAATCTATACCGGCGGGACGAAGTTCCTCTGCGTGCCGGGGCTGAACTGCTATTCCTGTCCCGGCGCGGTGGGCGCTTGCCCGCTGGGCAGTCTGCAAAACGCGCTGGCCAGCTCGCGCAGCCGCGCGCCGTTCTACGCGCTGGGGATGCTGATGCTGTTCGGGCTGGTGCTCGGGCGAGTGGTGTGCGGCTTTTTGTGCCCGTTTGGATTGATTCAGGAGTGGATCCACAAGCTGCCGGTGCCGAAGCTGCGCAAGGGGCGCGTCACGCGCGCGCTCTCCTATGTGAAATACGTGTTGCTCGCGCTTCTGGTGGTGCTGATCCCGCTCTACTATGCCGCCCAGCGGTTTCCGCTGCCGGCGTTTTGCAAGTACATCTGCCCGGCAGGTACGCTCGAGGGCGCGGTAACTCTGCTCGCGCACCCGGAGAACGAAGGGCTGTTTTCGATGCTGGGTGAGCTGTTCACCGGGAAATTTGCGATCTTGGCGGCGGTGCTCGCAGCGTGCGCGTTCGTCTATCGGGCGTTCTGCCGCTTTTTCTGTCCGCTGGGCGCGATTTATGGATTCTTCTGCCGCATCGCGCTGCTGGGGGTGAAGGTCGATCCGGATCTCTGTACGAACTGTGGGCTTTGCGTGCGCAAGTGCCCGATGGATGTCCGGCGCGTCGGCGACCACGAGTGCATCCACTGCGGCGCGTGCATCGGCGAATGCCCGACGAAGGCGATCCGCTGGCGCGGCGCGCGCAGGGGGAAAGCGCCGCACCGGTGGGTGCGGATCGCGGCTTGGTGCGCCGCGCTGGCGGTGCTCGCGGGCGCGATCTGGTTCTTCAATAAGCCGGAGACAACCGGAGGCGAGGTTCAGCCGCAGGCGGCGGTCTCGGCAAGCCCCGCGGTGGACGCGGACAATGCGCTGCAAACGCCGGTTCCCGGCCGCGCGGATGGGGCGAATCTGGCGGAAGCGACTGCGATCCCCGGCCGCACGGCGGCGGATGCAGACAATGCGCTGCAAACGCCGGTGCCCGGCCGCGCGGATGGGGCGAATCTGGCGGAGGCGACTGCGATCCCCGGCCGCATGGCGGCGGACGCAGACGATGTGCCGCAAGCGTCGGTTCCCGGTCGCGAGGGTGAAGCGAATCTGACGGAAGCGACTGCGGTTCCTGGCCGCGCGGCGGCGGACGGCGCGGATCCGGCCGATGCGGATGGGGAGGTTTCCGGCCTCTTTGCCGCAGCGACTGGCAGCGAAGTTGGCATGCAGTGTCCGGACTTCACCGTGCCGCTCTACGGCGGAGGGGAGTTTCACCTCTCAGAGGCGCGGGGCAAGGTCGTCGTGCTGAACTTCTGGGCGACGTGGTGCTCGCCCTGCTGCGCGGAGCTTCCCTATTTCGAGCAGCTGTGGGAGAACTATCCGGACGACGTGGCGCTGGTCGCGATCCACAGCTCGCTGGTCACGGATGACGTGCCGTCCTACATCGAGGAGATGGGCTACGAGATGCCGTTCGCGCTGGACGAGACCGGAGAGGTCATCGCCTCGCTCGGCGGTTCGACGATGCTGCCGCAGACGGTCATCCTCGACCGCGAGGGCACGATCGTCTACAACCGGATCGGCTCCGTGACCTATGAGGATCTGGAGCAATGGGTGCTTTTGGCGATGGAATAAATCCACGACGCCCCGGGGGCGCCGGAGCGACGGCAAAGTCCACAGACGCAAAAATTGCCCTGACAGGAGGAAAGTCAGCGGCAATTTTTGCTTTATGCGCCGGCCGCGCTCGCAGCATGCAGCCGCCTGCGTCCAAACAGGCTCCCCATCTGCCGGCTCTCTCATC
>DVJL01000019.1 GCA_018716805.1 Candidatus Faecivicinus avistercoris
CAGCATGTCCTTTATCCTGTTCCATTGTTCTTCTTTCAATTCATGTCTTTTCATGTCCTTAGTTTACTACATCGGCGGTTTGCGCACAAGTCCTGGGTTTAAAAACAGGCTCTAGTTGCGGCGCAGTGATATTTGATGTTTATGCTGTATCAGGACTCCTTACGCAAATGGTGTAAAAGTGGTGTACGATTGTGGGTGTTAGACCTCAAACCCATTGCGGCACAGCGGGTTTGAGAAAATGCATATCCCCGCGCCCGGAAATCCGTAGGATTTCAGCGGAAACTGTAGAGGGGGTGGCAGTGGCGGGGGAGCTTGCTCCCCCGTCCACCAGCTTGGCAAAAAGACTTTTTTGACAAGCTGACATCCGGCCGGAATCGATCCGGCCGGATGCGTTTTCAAGGGATGTGCGGCTTATTCCTCCGCGCTGTCGAGCGAGAAGAACGGGATGACGCCGCCGGCATAGGCCTCGTTGTCGGTCATGAACTCATAGACCTCCTCGGAGCACAGGCACTGGCGCAGCGCCTCGACCCACTCGGCTTCCTCGTCCTCGGGGCGGACGACGACGTAGTTGGCGTAGATCTCAGCGGCCTCGCTGTCGGACGGCTCATAGAAGATGGCGTCGCGCAGCGGGCTCAGGCCGGCGTCGAGCGCGAAGTTGCCGTTGATGACGGCGATGTCGACGTCGTCGAGCGTGGAGGGCAGCTGGGAGGCGTCGATGTCGGAGATCTGCAGGCCGTTGCTGATCTCGACGATGTCGGTGATGTTCAGCTCGTCGGTGGGCTCAGCGTCCTCCGGCAGCGTGATCAGGCCAGCGGTCTGCAGCAGGAACAGCGCGCGGGTCTGGTTGCTGGCGTCGTTCGGGATGGCGACGGTCGCGCCCTCGGGCAGCTCGTCGAGGCTCTCATAGCGGTTGGAGTAGATGCCGAACGGCTCGTAGTGCACGCCGATCACCGGCACGACCTGCTCGTCCTCGGAGACGGAGGCGTTGTAGCTGTCGATGAAGGGGATGTGCGCGAAGTAGTTCGCGTCCAGCTCGCCGCTGGCGACGGCCGGGCAGGGCAGGTTGTAGTCGTTGAAGATCTGGATCTGCAGGTTGTAGCCCAGCTCGGCCATGTCGTCGACGATGACTTCGAGGATCTCGGCGTGCGGCGAGGGCGTCGCGCCGATGACGATGGTTTCAAGTTCGGTCTCGGCAAACGCGGAGATGGACAGCGCGAGCGCGAGGGCGAGGACGATGGCAAACAGCTTTTTCATGGGTTTTTCCTCCTATAATATAGTGTGGATATCTTCAGGCGAGCCGCTGCCCGGCGAATGGAACCGGCGCGCGCACGCCAAACCCGCGTGGGAGAATGGGGCTCACTTGCGGCGGTGGTCGGCCGCGCGCATGAGCAGGTTGCCCGCAATCTGGATGATCTGAACCAGCGCGACCAGCAGCAGGCTGGAGACGTACATGATGTCGTACTCGCGGTAGTTCAGGCCGTAGGTGATGGCGATCTTGCCCAGGCCGTCGCCGCCGGCGGAACCGGCCATGGCGGTGTAGGCGAGCACGGTGGTCATGCAGATCGCCGCGCCGTTGATCAGCGAGGGCGTCGCCTCGGGGATGAGCACCTTGCGGATGATCTGCCAAGTGGTGCTGCCCATGCTCTCGGCGGCCTCGATCACGCCGTGGTCGACCTCATTGAGCGAACCTTCCACGATGCGCGCCACATAGGGGAATGCGCTGACGAACAGCGGGAAGATGACCGACCGCGTGCCGATCGCCGTGCCCATCACCACGCGCGTGACGTCGAACAGCATCACCAGCAGGATGATGAACGGGATCGACCGCAGGAAGTTGACGACGGTGCCGACGGCGCTGTTCAGCGTGGCGTTCGGGCGGATGTGCCCCGGCGAGGTGATCACCAGCAGCACGCCCAGCGGAAGGCCGAGCACATAGGCGAAGAAGGTGGCGGGGATCGTCATGTACAGCGTGTCGAACACGCCCTGCCGCATCAGATCCCACATCTCGCCGTTGGCGTAGTGGAGCGCCGCGGCCAGCAGTGCGACCGTCGCCGCGAAGAAGAATCCCTTCCGGAACAGCGGCAGCTTCCACTTCTGCGCCAGCTTCTTCGGCGCGAGCAGCAGCGCCAGTCCCGCCAGCGCCAGCACGCCGCCAATGACGTCCAGATCGACCGCGCGGTCGCGCGCGAAGCGGAAGGCGCTCTGTGCGAACGTCAGCGGGTGCGCCTGGACGGCCGCTTCGACCTCGGCGAGGATCGCGCTTCCGGCTTCGGAAAGTGCCGCGGCGGAGTCCGAGGCGGCCTGCGCGCGGGCGGCGTAGTTCTCCGCCCGGGTCAGGTAGCGCGCCGTGCCGGTGAGATCGCCCAGCTCCGTGGTCTCGGCTGCGGTGGCGGCGGGAATTTCGGAGAGCGCCGCGTCCGGATTGAGCGCCCGCGCGGCGTCCTCCGCGGCGGACAGCGCGGCCGCGGCGTCCTCGACGGCGCCCTCTGCGCGCTCGACCTCGCTCAGCGCGCTGGACAGCGTCTCGAGCAGGCCGGCGTTGTAGACGGGGGAGTAGGCGTCCGCGATGGCGGAGACGTCCTCACCCGCGGCGCGGGCGTCCTCGATGGCCTGTCCGAGCGCGCCGACGTTGGTTTCGGGATCGTAATCGGCGCTCTGCTCGGTCTCGACGGCCTCGTTGGCGGCGTCGAGCGCTTCGCTGGCCGCGTCGAGCGCGTCGCTCGCGCGATTGCCGGCGCGGGTCAGCGCGTCGTTGGCCTCCACGACGGCGGCGTTGGCGGCGTCGAGCGCCGCGCGGGCGGCATCGGCGTCGGCGACGGCGGCGTACAGCGGGGTGCCCGGCTGGGCGGAATGGGCGGCGAATATGCCGGTCAGGATCAGCGCCGCGCCGAGCAGCAGCAGGATCGCGCCGGCAAAGCGGCTCTTTGCGTACCTCATGCGCTCACCTCCTGAACCGTGACGCCTTCCTGTCGGAGTGCCTCAATCAGCCGTCGCGCGTCGGCCTCGTCCTTCGGCCGCTCGATGGTCATCTGGCCGTACCGCTTGCCGCCCAGCAGGTTGATGTCGGCGTAGAGGATGTTGATGGGAATGCCGGTGCGCAGCGTCAGCTCGGAGATGATCGGCTCCGTGAGCTTCATGCCGTCGAACACGATGTGCATCATCGGCACATCCGGCGATTCCTCCACGGGCTTGGAGCGGTCGCCCACAAACCCGAACAGCCGCCGCCCCGCCTCGGAGCGCGTGTGGGTGAACACCTCGTCCACGCTGCCCTCCTCGGCGACCTCCCCGCCGTCGAGGATCGCCACGTGGGTGCAGATCTGGCGGATGACGGCCATCTCGTGCGTGATGATGACGATCGTGATGCCCAGCCGCCGGTTGATGTCCTGCAAAAGCGACAGGATCGACTGCGTGGTCATCGGGTCGAGCGCGCTGGTGGCCTCGTCGCACAGCAGCACTTCGGGATCGCTGGCCAGCGCGCGCGCGATGGCGACGCGCTGCTTCTGGCCGCCGGAGAGCTGGGCGGGATAGTTGTCGGCCTTGTCGGACAGCCCGACGATTTCGAGCAGCTCCCGGACCCGCTGGTTCGCCTTTGCGCGCGGCACGCCCGCCAGCTCCAGCGGATAGCGCACGTTCTTCGCCACCGTCCGCTGCATCAGCAGGTTGAACTGCTGGAAGATCATCGTGACCTTCTTGCGAAGCTGGATCAGCTGCTTGCCGCGCATCTTCAGGATGCTCTCGCCGTCGATCAGGATGTCGCCCGAGGTCGGCGTCTCCAGCCGGTTCATGCAGCGGATCAGCGTGGATTTGCCCGCGCCGCTCAGGCCGATGATGCCGAAGATCTCGCCCTTCTTGATCTCGAGGCTGACGTTTTTGACGGCGTCGAACTCCTTGCCGTCGGAATAGAACGTCTTGGTGACGTTGACCAGTTTGAGCAATGCTCTCAGTCCTTCCATCTCACTTCAGGGAAAACGGGGAATTTCATCCACGAAAAAAGGATGGGCGCGATCGCTTGATCCGCCACATCCTCAACGCTGATCTCCTGGATTCCCGGTGTTCAGCCCTCCGAAGCGCACGACCAAGCGGCGTCTGACATGTACATCAGGCGCATCATCATGGCCATGGACTTTTTCTCGGCGGCAAACAGCATGGTCGGGAACCCCTTTCCTCAAGGTTGTTCACATTATACGTCCGCGGGCCGCGCTTGTCAATAGGTTCCGTGAAATTTTGCGCACGGTTTTGCAAGGATTTTACACGGCCGCCCCATTTGAAAATCCGCACGCTTTTCTGTGGGCGGAAAAGAGCGTGCGGATACGGGCGAATATTCAGGAAAATGCCGCGTGGTTCAGACGGATTCTTTGCAACAGAGCCGTGTTGCGCATCCGAGAAGCGAAGCGGAATTCCCAGGATTCTGCGGTCTGCGGCTTCGCCGGAGGCGAAACTTGCTTTCCCGCTGTCTCACTTCTCCTGGAAGAATTCGATCTCCTCGCCGACGGGGCCGTGGCAGAACGCGATGCGCGCCGGGAACGGCGGCACGGAGCCGATGACGATGTCGTTGGGCTGGGTGAACACCTCGTAGCCCGCCGCCTCGACGGCCTTTGCGCAGGCGTCGACGTCGCCGGTGGCGAGCGCGAAGTGGCGGATGGCGCCCTGACCGGGCGCGTCGGCGGCGTTGGCGAAGATCTCCATCAGGCCGGAGCCGGTGCTCAGCATGATGCCGGCGTTCTCGCCCTCGCCCCACGAGCGGACGACGGGCATGCCGAGCACGTCGCGGTAGAAGGCGACGGCCTTTTCAAATTCGGCCGTGCCGCGGCACTTGAGCGCGATGTGATGAATTCCACGGATGAGATTGGACATGTCGTTTTCCTCCTTTGATGTTTGGATGGGTTGATGGAGCGTCTGCTCCCAGTGTCTCAATACTTTCGCCATGCGCTCGGCGCGGCGAGCATCAGGATCGGGAAGACCTCCAGCCGGCCGATGAGCATGCACAGCGACAGCACGATCTTGCTCAGATCCGAGAACTGCGAGAAATTCCCCATCGGGCCGACCATGTCGAGGCCGGGGCCGATGTTCGACAGCGTGGCCACCACGGCGGTGAAGTTCGTCTCGAAGCTGAAGCCGTCCAGCGATACGATCAGCGTCGAAGCCAGCAGCACGAAGATGTAGGCGAAGAAGAACGCCAGTGTGGAGGAGATCACGCTCTCGTCCACGGCGCGGCCGTCGAAGCGGATGGTGTTGACCGACCGCGGATGCACCGTCCTGCGGATCTCGCGCACCATGCTCTTGCACAAAAGCTGCAGCCGCACCACCTTAATGCCGCCGCCCGTCGAGCCGGCGCTTGAACCGATCAGCATCAGCATCACCAGAATCGTCCGGCTCAGCTGCGGCCAGAGGTTGAAGTCGGTCGTGGCGTAGCCGGTGGTGGTCATGATCGTCGAGACCTGAAAGAAGCTCAGCCGCAGCGAGGTCAGGAAGTCGCCCGCCTGCGGGAGGATGTTGAACGCGATGATCAGCGTCGATCCCAGCAGGATCGCCCAGTAGGCGTGCAGCTCGCTGTTGCCCAGGCTCGCGCGCCAGTTGCGCCTGAGCAGGAAGTAGTACACCGAAAAGTTTACGCCGAACAGCGCCATGAACACGCCGATGACGATCTCCGCCGCCGGATTGTTCAGCGCGCCGACGCTCAGGTTGTAGTTGGAAAAGCCGCCCGTGCCGGCCGCGCCGAACATGTGGATCAGCGAATCGTACAGGTTTACGCCCGTGCACAGCAGCGCGATCAGCATCAGCGCCGACAGGGCGATGTACAGCCGGTAGAGGATGCGGGCGTTGTTGCCCACGCGCGGAACGAGCTTGTCCATCGACGGGCCGGGCGACTCGGCGCGCATCAGATGGATCGACCGCGCGCCCATCTTCGGGATCAGCGCCAGCGAGAGCACCAGCACGCCCATGCCGCCCACCCAGTGGGTAAAGCTGCGCCAGAACAGCAGCCCCTTCGGCAGCGCCTCGACGTCGGTCAGGATCGTCGAACCGGTGGTGGTGAAGCCCGAGGTCGCCTCGAAGAAGCAGTCCACCAGCGAGGGAATGCTGCCGTGGAAGAAGAACGGCAGCCCGCCGAAAAACGACACCAGAATCCATCCCAGCGCGACGATCGCGAAGCCCTCGCGCGCGCGGAGGTTGTCGTTGCGCGGGCGCAGCAGCGACAAAAGCCCGCCCACGGCCATCGTGATCGCCATGGAGATCAGAATCGCCGGGGCGTCGCCGCCGCCCATCAGCAGCGAAACCACCAGCGGCACGGCCATCAGCGCCGCCTCGACCATCAGCACCTTGCCGATCAGCTTGAATGTCAACCGCTTGTTCATGGCCGGCTCTCCGGAATCTCGAAGGCGTCCTCCAAGTTGACGACCGAACCGGCCTTCGCGGTCAGGATGACCTTGTCGCCCGCGGCGATGTGGTCGCTGCCGAACGGAATGATGTTCTTGCGGTCGCGCACGAGCACGGAGACCAGCACCCCGCGGCGGATGTTCAGCTGGCTCAGCGGGATGTTCAGATACGGCGCGCCCTGCAGCGCGGTGAACTCATACGCCTCGACCTTGCCGCCGAGCATGCCGTAGACCTTTTCGACGACGGAATTGCGGGAATTGTTGAGCGCGCGCACGGACCGGAGGATGACGTTCGCCGTGGTGAGCTTCGGGCTCACGACGCTCTCGATGCCCAGATCCTCCATGACCTCCAGCGTGTTGAGCCGGTTGACCTTGACGATGACCTTCTTCGCGCCGCGCCGCGCGCCGTACATGCCGGTGATGATGTTCTCCTCGTCGCGGTCGGTCAGGCAGATCAGCGCGCCGCACTCGCCGACGTTTTCGGAGTCGAGCACCTCCTGATCGGTGCCGTCGGCGCAGATGATCGTCACGTCGTCGAGCTGGTCGCTCAGCCGCGCGCACTTCTTGTCGCTGATTTCGATCAGCCGCAGCCGGACGCCCATGCCGGCCAAGCTCCGCGCCAGATAATAGGAGATGTGCCCGCCGCCGATCATCATGGCCGACTTCATGCGCGAGGTGTCCTTGCCCATCTGCTTGAAGAACCTGGTGATCGACTCGCGGTCGCCGGTGGCGTAGACGCGGTCGCCGGCGGCGATTTCAAAGCTGCCGTCCGGGATGATCGCCTCGCCGGCGCGCTGCACGGCGGTGTACTGGATGCGCGGGTGGCGGCCGTTGAGCTTCGACAGCGGCACGCCGATGATCGGGTCGGTGGGCTCGACGCGGAATTCGACCATCTCCACGCGCCCGTGCGCGAACGATTCGATGTTGATCGCGAACGGGAAGCGCAGCAGCCGCGAGATTTCCTGCGCCGTCGCGCGCTCGGGGTTGATGACCTGATCGATGTCGAGCTTGTCCTGCAGAAGCGTCAGGCTCTCGGTGTATTCGGGATCGCGGATGCGCGCGATGGAATACTTCGCGCCCAGTTGCTTCGCCGCTAGGCAGCAGACCATGTTCAGCTCGTCGTTGCCGGTCACGGCGATGATGATGTCCGCATTTTCAATGCCGGATTCGATCAGCGTGCGCACGTTCGCGCCGTTGCCGCGAATGCACATCACGTCCAGCGTCTCGCTGGCGCGCGCGAGCGCCTCGGCGTTTTTGTCGATGATGGTGATGTCGTGCCCGTCTTCGGACAGACGCTGTGCGAGCGTATAGCCGACTTTGCCGTCGCCCACAATGGTGATGTTCAAGAAAAGGCCTCCTCCAAGCGATCCAACCAGTGCTTTTGCAGCGGTGCAGCGGTTTTCGCGCCGCGTTCCGTCTGCTTCGCTTACGTCAGCGACGCCTCCCGCGCGCTTCGCAGGCAGGCGAGCGCCGCCTCGGCGTCCTTTGTCGAAAACGGTTCGGCCGCGACGGCGCCGACCCGGCCGGCATATCCCATCCGCGCCAGCGCGCGGAACAGCGCGGCGTAGTCCTCGCCGTCCCCCTCGCGGGGAAGGCGGCGCGTCAGCGCGCACCCGGCGTGGACGTGTTCGAGCGCGCCGCAGCAGCGCTCCACCGCGTCCAGCGGCTCGGCGGCGAACGCCATCTGCACCGTGTCCGCCAGCACGCCCACGTTGTCCAGCTGCAAAAGCGCCGCCATCAGCGCGGCCTCGGAGACGGTGTTGATGAGGTTGCACTCCGCCGTGCGCAGGTTCTGCACCGCCAGGCGCAGCCCGGTCACCGCGGCGTGCCCCTGCGCGATGCGCAGAAAGTTGCCCGCCTGACGCCGTGCGAGCGGGAAGTCGAACCCCGCGGGCACCTGACGGACCTTCGCCGCGTCGAACGCGATCACCTCGGCGCCCAGCCGCTTCGCGCGGGCGAAGGCGGAATCGAGGTATGCGTGCTGGACGCGCGCCTGCACGTCCGGCCCCGTCACGCGCACGGACGCCGGCAGCATGTCGTGCATGACCTCGGCGCGCAGGCCGAGCGCGTCCAGATATTCGGCCAGCTCCGCAAATTCCGCGTCCGACAGCGCCTGAATCCGCGATAGCGGAAGCTCGAGATAGTCGCAGCCGAGGCGCGCAGCCTCGGGGATAAATTCCAGATCCGAGCGGATGCCGATTCGGATCAAACGCCTCACCTCCTGCAATGCCAATGATAGTATACGCCAAAGTCCCCCCTTGCGTCAAATTATTTATGTGGAACGGGGGAGTAAACTCCCCCGCCACTGCCACCCCCTCCGCAATTTGCTTGAGTTTTCCTTTTGGAAAACTCTGGCCGCAAATTGTGCAAGGAAGCGATTTTTGCTCTGGGAAATGGGATTTCCCGACGCAAAAATCAGCACCCGTGCCCGGCGTACACGCCGCCAGGCACGATTATACTGCGAGAGGGCTTTGACCCTCTCGCGCTCTCCCGGGGTTTTCGACAGGCTGCGTTCCAGTCCGCCCCGCGCCGCTTGCGCAAATTTCGGTTAAAAGTCGGCGTTTCCGCCGGGGCATTGCTTGATTTTGTCGGGGCTTACTGATATAATGAAATCAAACCTTATCAAAAGGAGTGGATACCCATGGCTCTCGTTACTTCTACTGAGATGTTCAAGAAGGCCTATGCGGGCGGCTACGCCATCGGCGCCTTCAACGTGAACAACATGGAGATTATTCAGGGCATCACCGAGGCGGCGATCGAGAAGCGCGCTCCGCTGATTCTGCAGGTTTCCAAGGGCGCCCGCGCCTATGCGAAGCACGTCTATCTGATGAAGCTGATCGAGGCGGCCATCGCCGACGCCGAGCAGTCCGCGGGCTTCGATCTGCCGATCTGCGTGCACCTCGACCACGGCGACACGTTCGAGCTGTGCAAGAGCTGCATCGACGGCGGCTTCACCTCCGTCATGATCGACGGCTCCTCGAAGTCCTTTGAGGACAACATCGCGCTGACGAAGCAGGTCGTCGAGTACGCGCACGACCACGGCGTCGTCGTCGAGGGCGAGCTGGGCACGCTGGCCGGCGTCGAGGACGAGGTCAACGTCTCCGCCGAGGATTCTTCCTACACCCGCCCCGAAGAGGTCGAGGAGTTCGTTTCCCGCACGGGCGTCGACTCGCTGGCCATCGCCATCGGCACCAGCCATGGCGCGTACAAGTTCACCGCCGCGCAGTGCACCCGCAATGCGGACGGCATCCTCGTTCCGCCGCCACTGCGCTTCGACATCCTCGACGAGGTCGCCAAGCGCCTGCCGGGCTTCCCGATCGTGCTGCACGGCTCTTCCTCCGTGCCGCAGGAGTTCGTGAAGATCATCAACGAAAACGGCGGCAAGATGCCCGACGCCGTCGGCATCCCCGAGGAACAGCTGCGCCAGGCGGCGCGCGGCGCGGTCTGCAAGATCAACATCGACTCCGACCTGCGCCTGGCCATGACCGCCTGCATCCGCAAGTACTTCGCGGAGCATCCGGATCACTTCGATCCCCGTCAGTACCTCAAGCCCGCCCGCGTGGCCATCAAGGACATGGTCGCCCACAAGCTGGTCGACGTGCTCGGCTGCGACGGCAAGGCCTGATCCCCTGAGCAAAAACGACGCAGAGCGCCCGCCCCTGTCAGGAGTGGGCGCTTCTGCCTTCTCAGGCGAACTGCGCGTTCGCCCAAGAGCCGCGCGGCTTCGGCCGGAAAATGGCGCGGTTTCACGGCATTTCTTTGGAGAATCCCTCAAAACGGCGCGCGGGGGTTGCCCTTTACGCCGAATTGATGTATAATAGATAAAACCCCTGAGATTGAATGCAAGGAGTGGTAACCATGATTCAGGTAATTCTGGGCGGCAAGGGAAGCGGCAAGACCAAGCGCCTGATCGATCTGACGAACGACGCCCTCAAGGAAGAGCATGGCAATATTATCTTCATCGACGATGACAAGCGCTATATGTACGACCTCCGCCACGAGATCCGCTTTGTGGACGCGAGCGAGTATCCCGCCGTCTACAAGTGCGGCGCGCACGAGTTTCTGGGCTTCCTGTGCGGCATGCTGTCCGCCGACTTCGACCTCTCGCTGATCGCGGTGGACGCGTTTAAGAAGCTCGTAAAGACCGATCTGGATTCCGATGAGATGCGCGATTTCTTCGAGCAGCTGGACAAGCTCTCCGAGGCGCATCACTGCCGCTTCGTGCTGTCCATCAGCAGCGCGAAGGAGGAAGTGCCGGAGTTCATCGCGCGCTACGCGCTGTGAGCACCGGCCCGAAGGGCGCGCTGAAGGATGAAAATGCGTTTGTGGATCAAGCTGGTGCTGGGGCTGGCGGCGGTCGCGCTGATGGTCTGGCTGGTCGTGCGCGTGGGCGGTTGGACGCTGCGGTTCGTGACCAACTCCGCCGATTCCGGCGAGACCGATCCGATGTTTGCAGACGAGGCGACCGCCGCGCCGACCATCCCGCCCGATCTGGGCGGTACGGAGGGCGTCGCGGAATTCCACGACAACTCCGCCAACTGGGACACCTCTGTGCAGACGCCGGTGGACAGAACCGCCGGGGAGCTGGCGGAGGAGGCGCGCGCACAGGAGGAGCAGACAGAGTAAAGGGTTGCCGGCAAACGAAGGCGGCCGCGGTGTGAATGCAACACCGCGGCCGCCGGTCTTTTTGTGGAAAATGGGGGATAGCGCGCCTTTTCGGGAGGCGCGTTTTGCGTACAGCACGCGGCTTTCAGCGTTGTGCTTTGCCCGCGCATGGGCTGTCCTTTGCGCCCTTCGGCGGTGCGCGGCGCCGGTCAGTTCTCCAGCAGGAATTCGAGCACCGCGCGGTTGAACGCCTCCGGATTGCCGCGCGCGACGAAGTGGTCGCCGGGCAGGAGGATCAGCCGCCCGTTTGGCAGGGCGCGGGCGATTTGCTCGGTGTGGCTGCGGCGGATCATGTCGCGATCGCCGGCGACGACGAGCGCGGGCATGGAGAGCGCCGCGAGGTCGGACGGCCGGAGCTTCGGCTCCCTGACCATCAGGCCGAGCAGCTCGCGCTTTGGCACGGCGCGCCAGTCGAACTTCGAGAGGACTGCGCAAAGCCCGTAGCCGAGCACGATGGGGAGCTGCACCGCCGGACGGACGCCGCTCGGCCGGAGATTTCCGCCGTTGAGCACCAGTTTGCCGACGCGCACGGGATTTTTCAGCGCGAACAGCATCGCGATGTTCGCGCCGTCGCTGAAGCCCAGCAGGTGCGCCCGCGCGAGGCCGAGTGCGTCCATGAACGCGGCCAGATCGTCGGCGAACTGCGAAAGCGTGAACGGAGCGTCGCCGCGCGGCGACCGGCCGTGGCCGCGCGTATCCACCGCGATGGTGCGAAAGTGCGCGGAAAAGGGGCCCATCTGGCGGTCGAAGTAGCCGCTGTCCTCGCCGTTGCCGTGCAGGAGGATCAGCGGCTCGCCCTCGCCGCGCTCGATGTAGTGCAGCATGTCAGACGATCGTGACCAGCTCGTAGTCGCTCGATCCCAAGCCGATCTTCACGCCTTGCTCGATGCCGGCCTCCCAGTTCGTGTCCGGGTGCATGGTGTGGAAGTGGTCGGCGCCGGGCGCGGGATGCTTCTCGCCCAGGAACGAATCGGCGATGGCGTGCTCGCGGTTGGCGGCGTCGGCGCAGGCCTGGTCGATGGCGACCGGGTCGAACGACGCGAACATGCCGACGTCCGGGATGACGGGCGCGTCGTTTAAGCCGTAGCAGTCGCAGAACGGGGAGACGTCGATCAGCAGCGAGATGTGGAAGCACGGGCGGTCCTTGCAGACGGCCAGCGCGTATTCGCTCACCTTCCGGGCCAGGATCTCGCAGCCATTTTCGGCGCCGGGGCGCATGGCCTTCGTCGGGCAGACGCCGATGCAGCGGCCGCAGCCCTTGCACTTGTCGTAGTCCACGTGCGCGCGGCTGTCGACCGTGATCGCGCCGTGGGCGCAGTTCTCGGCGCACACGCCGCAGGCGACGCACTCGTCGGCGTGCACGGCGGGCTTTTCGGTCTCGTGCATCTCGGCCTTGCCGCGCGTGGAGCCGCAGCCCATGCCGATGTTCTTCAGCACGCCGCCGAAGCCGGTGCCCTCGTGACCCTTGAAGTGGGTCAGCGAGAGGAACACATCGGCGTCCATCACGGCGCGGCCGATCTTCGCCGCGCGGACGTACTCGCCCTCGATCGGCACGAGCACGTCGTCATCGCCCTTTAGGCCGTCGGCGATGATCGTCTGGCAGCCGGTGCAGAAGGGGTTGTAGCCGTGCTGATAGGCGATGTCCAAGTGGTCCAGCGCGTTCTTGCGCGCGCCGACGTAGAGCGTGGAGCAGTCGGTCGCGAACGGCTTGCCGCCCAGCGATTTAACGAGGTTCGCGATTGCGCGGGTGTAGTCCGGCCGCAGGAAGGCGAGGTTGCCCTCCTCGCCGAAGTGCACCTTGATGGCGGTGAACTTGTCCTTGAAGTCGATCTGCTCGATGCCCGCGGCGCGGCACAGGCGAACCAGCTTGTCGCAGAGGTTCTCGTCGCCGACGGTGCGCATGGTGGTAAAGTAGACCTTCGATTTTGCCATGATGTTCCATCCTCCAGACGCAATGTGATCTCAAAATATAAGGCACACAAATCAACTATTTTATCATAGCACATTTTTGGAAGGTGCGCAAGGCGTCCATTGTGATTTCCAACCTTAGGACTTGACTGATTCCATTCAAAGCGCTACAATAGAAGATGTAAATTATGGCAATCACGCATGGTTGCGCAGGGAGGAATGCATATGCTGCGCGTAGGAATCATCGGCTGTGGCAAGATCGCGGAGCTTCGCCACGCGCCGGAATATCTGGAAAATCCCCACTGTGAGCTGGTGGGCTTTTACGATTACGCGCCCGATCGGGCGAAGGCGCTGGCGGAGAAGTTTGGCGCAAAGGCGTTTGACACGGTGGACGAGCTGATTTCGCAGGTTGACGCCGTGAGCGTGTGCAGCGCGAACATCGCCCACGCGGAGGCGACCATCCGGGCGCTGGACGCCGGGCGGCACGTGCTGTGCGAAAAGCCGATGGCGACCACGCTGGCCGACTGCGAGGCCATGGTCGCGGCGTCGCGCCGCTCCGGCAAGCTGTTGATGCTCGGGCACAACCAGCTCTTCGCCGAGGCGCACGTCCGCGCGCGGGCGCTGATCGCCGCGGGGGAGATCGGCCGGCCGTTGATGTTCCACACGACGTTTGGCCATTCCGGCCCCGAGATCTGGACGGGCACGGCCAACACGTGGTTCTTTGACAAGAAGCGCGCCGTGCTGGGCGTGCTGGCCGACCTGGGCATTCACAAGACCGATTTGATCCAGTTCCTGCTCGGCGACGACATCGTGCGCGTGTCCGCGACGATCAAGACGCTGGACAAGAAGTATCCCGACGGCACGCCGGTCACCGTGGACGACAACGCGCTGTGCCTGTACGAGACCGCCGGCGGCGCGGTCGGCACGCTGCACGTCAGCTGGACGCTGTACAATGGCCGCGAGGACAATTCCACGCGCGTCTATGGCACGAAGGGCGTGCTGCGCATGTACGACGATCCCGACTGCGCGCTCATCCTCGAGCGCAGCGACGGCACCGTCGAGCGCTTTGACGTCGAGAAGATCGCCACCAACGATGAGCAGAAGGCCGGCAAGCGCGCTTCCACCGGCGTGATCGACGCGTTTGTCGACGCGATCGTCTCCGGCAAGCCGACGCCCGCCGAGGGCGGACAGGCGCTCAAGGCCATGCGGGTGATCTTCGCCGCCGAGCGCGCCGCGCAGACAGGCACGACCGTTTCGGTCGATCAGTCGCCCGTGAAGGGCTGACCTTTCCATGCCGACAACACCTCGGGCAATCCCGGAGGGTGTCTCGCCCGCGCGAGCGGGCTTTCAGAAAAGGAGGAGTTTCCCATGAGCAAGAGACCCGTCACCATTTGCAGCGGACAGTTCGGCGATTTGCCGCTGGACGTGCTCTGCGAGAAGATGCATGCGCTGGGCTATCAGGGCTTCGAGATCGCGACGCAGGCGCACGTCGACGTCTACAAGGTCGTCTCCGACGAGAAGTATCGCGAGGATTTCCTCGCCACCCTCGCCAAGCACGACATGATCATCGGCGCGCTGTCGGCGCACCTGGCCGGCCAGTGCGTCGGCGACAACTGGGACAAGCGGCTGGACAACTTCGCCCCCAACGCGATCGCCGGCCAGCCCGAGAAGATCCGCGAGTGGGCGATCGACTTCATGAAGACCACCGCCCGCGCCGCCCAGCTGCTGGGCGTCAAGGTCGTCACCTGCTTCCTCGGCTCCCCGATCTGGGCGATGTGGTACTCCTTCCCGCAGACCACGCCCGAGATGGTCGACGAGGGCTTCCGGAAGATCAAGGAGCTGTGGACGCCCATCTTCGACGTCTATGATGAGTGCGGCGTGAAGCTCGCCCTCGAGGTGCATCCCACCGAGATCGCGTTCGACTACTGGTCCACCAAGCGCCTGCTCGAGACGATCGACTACCGCCCGACGCTCGGCCTGAACTTCGACCCGAGCCATCTGCTCTGGCAGGGCGTCAACCCCGCCGTGTTCCTGCGCGATTTCGCCGACCGCATCTACCACGTCCACATGAAGGACGTCAAGATCAACCGCGACGACCGCGCCGGCATCCTCGGCTCCCACATCGAGTTCGGCGACACCCGCCGCGGCTGGAATTTCGTCTCCCTCGGCCACGGCGACGTCGATTTCGACGCCATCATCCGCGAGCTCAACCAGATGGGCTACCACGGCCCGCTCTGCGTCGAATGGGAGGACTCCGGCATGGAGCGCATGTTCGGCGCCAAGGAAGCCTGCGATTTCACCCACAAGGTGAACTTCGAGCCCTCCGACGTCGCCTTCGACGCCGCGCTGAAGAGGGATTGAGAATAGAAAGCGATGTTTTTGCGGGGGAGGGATTTCTTTTCGGAAAAAGAAATCCCTCCCCCGCGCCCCCTCCAAAGAAAACCTTCTCTGGAGAGGGGCTTTTTGTTTCTATTCGGGGTCCATCCCGCCGGACGGCGGCGGGATGGACTGCGGGATGGGGGAGGTTTTTTGGGAAAAAACGGGGGTTCGGGGGATTGTTCCGGAATCCGTGTGCGATGGGATTGCGCTTCGGGGGATTGTGGGATACAATGGGAAAAATTTCGAGGGAAGCGGCGGTGAGGACGATGGATCGGTTGGACGTTCTGCGCGCGTTCTACGAGGGCTGCGGCGAGGACGGAAGGCTGCGGTCAAAGCACGGCAGGTTGAGTTTCTGACTACGATGCGCTACATCGAGCGATACCTTGCGCCGGGCGGCCGGGTGATCGAGATCGGCGCAGGCACCGGGCGGGGAGTTTACAACGCCGGGCGACGACGCGCGCATTGACGGCTGGATGCACGGCGCGGGCACCGGGTGGGGGAGTTTACACCCACGTCCACCAGCTTGTCAAAAAGACTTTTTTGACAAGCTGAAGCGGCGCTTCATGGCTGAAGCGCCGCTTGTCAGTTGACGGAGATCAGATTTCAAACTCGTCGTCGAGCGATTCGTCCTCGTCGCCGGCCTCGTCGGGATCGCCGGCGGCCATGTCCATCGGGATTTCGTTGGGGTTGGCGGTGAATTCGGTGCGCAGCTTCTGCTCGATCTCCTCGAACATCTCGGGATGTTCCTTGAGGTACTTGCGCGCGTTGTCGCGGCCCTGGCCGATGCGCTCGCCCTCGTAGGAATAGAACGCGCCGGACTTCTTAATCATGTCGTGCTCCACCGCGAGGTCGAGCAGCTCGCCCTCGCGGGAGATGCCCTCGCCATAGAGCATGTCCACCACGCATGTGCGGAACGGCGGCGCGACCTTGTTCTTGACGATCTTGATCTTCGTGCGGTTGCCGATGATCTCCGTGCCGTTCTTGATCGGCTCGCCCTTGCGGATGTCCAGCCGGACGGAGGCGTAGAACTTCAGCGCCTTGCCGCCGGTGGTCGTCTCGGGGTTGCCGTAGACGACGCCGACCTTTTCGCGCAGCTGGTTGATGAAGATCGCGATGGCGTTCGTCTTGGCGATCACACCCGCCAGCTTGCGCAGCGCCTGCGACATCAGCCGCGCCTGAAGGCCGACGTGGCTGTCGCCCATGTCGCCCTCGATTTCGGCCTTTGGCACCAGCGCGGCGACCGAGTCGATGACGACCACGTCGATCGCGCCCGAGCGCACCAGCGCCTCGCAGATGTCCAGCGCCTGCTCGCCGTTGTCCGGCTGGGAGACGTACAATTCGTTGATGTCCACGCCCAGCTTCTGCGCGTAGACCGGATCCAGCGCGTGCTCGGCGTCGATGAACGCCGCCGTGCCGCCCAGCTTCTGCGCCTCCGCGATGCAGTGCAGCGCGAAGGTCGTCTTGCCGGACGATTCCGGCCCGTAGATCTCCACAATGCGGCCGCGCGGCAGGCCGCCCACGCCCAGCGCGAAGTCCAGATGCAGGCAGCCCGTCGGGATGACCTCCACCTGCAGGTGGTTCGCCGAGTCACCCAGCTTCATCACAGACCCCTTGCCGAAGTCCTTTTCAATCTTTCCAAGCGCCACTTCCAGCGCCTTTTTCCGGTCGTCGCCGAATTTCTGGGTCGCAACCGGCTTCTTGTCCGCCTTTTTGTCTGCCATCGCTGTTGCCCTCCGTCGTTTTCTGGCTTCTATTATAGCACAGCTCGGATGCTTTGGCTATCGAACATATGTTTAATTTTTGTTCTGCCCCTCGGCCCGGCCGCCCTGAGCGGCAAACCAGCCGCGCGTGGCCGCGAGGTCCGTGGTGAGCTGCGCCTTCAGCGCGTCGACGGAGGGAAAGCGCCGTTCGGGGCGGAGGAACTTGAGATAGGTCACCTCGGCGCGCAGGCCGTAGATGTCGTCCGCGAAGTCGAGGATGTGCGCTTCGATGGTGCTGGGGCCGTCGGGCAGCGTCGGGTGCCGCCCCTGATTGACCATGCAGGGCATCGGCATTGCGTAGCCCTCCACGCGGATCGTCGCGACATACACGCCGTTTTCCGCTCGCGACGGCGCGTCGGGGCGGACGTTGGCCGTCGGGAAGCCCATCGTCCGCCCGAGGTGCTTGCCGTGGACGATCACGCCGCAGATCTGCGTCCTCATCGCGGTCAGCAGTAGTGCTCGCGCGGGTTCAATCCGGCGTAGCGCAGGAAATCGCAGATGTGGGCGTCCCAGAACGACCAGTTGTGGCTGCCGGGGTGCTCCGTATACTGGAAGTCAAACGGATTGCCCTCGAATGACGAGAAGAAGTCGCGCGCCTCGCGGGCGTTGTCCAGCAGGATCGGGTCGGAGGAACCGCAGGTGATGAAGATGCGCGGGATGTTCTTGCCGGAGCGGACGATTGCGCGCGCCTTCTCGGCGGTCTCGACGTCCTCCTCGTCCAGCCCGGTCTCGCCGAAGGTCAGGGATTGCAGCGTGATGCCGCGGTCGTCCGGGCGGGAGATGTAGCCGCGGTAGCTGGTGTAGCCCGAGGACAGGCTGCCGATGGCGCCGTACTGCTCCGGCCGCGAGAGGCCGATCTTCAGCGCGCCGTAGCCGCCCATTGAGGCGCCGCAGATGAACGTGTCCTCGCGGCGGCTGCTCAGCGGGAAGAAGCTGCGCATGAGGCCGGGCAGCTCGTCGGCGATGTAGGTGAAGAACTTGCCGCCGTGCACCATGTCCGCGTAGCTGCTCAGCTGCGCGTCCGGCATGACGACCGCCACGCCGTGGTTGAGGGCGTAGCGCTCGATGCAGGTCATGCGCTGCCACGTCGAGTGGCTCTTGGTCAGGTTGTGCAAAAGGTACATCACCGGGAATTCGCGCGCGGGCGCGTCCGCGTCCGTCTGCTGCGGCAGGATGACGTCGCACGAGGTGCACATACCCAGCACCGTCGAGAAAAAGCCGATGCGAATCAGCGCCATGTCATTCGCCCTCCTTTCCGGGGACCAGCCAGTCGAGCACGGTCTGGATCTTCGCGTCCCAGTACTTCCACTGATGGTCGCCGGGCGATTCCTCGTAGACGAGGTTGTAGCCCAGCGCGCGCAGGTGGTCGCGCATCCGAACGTTCTGATCGTAGAGGAAGTCCTCCGTGCCGCACCACATGTAGACGTCCGGGCGGATGGGCGAGTCCTTCAGCGCCTCCGCCGCGGCGAACAGGTCGTTGAACGAACCGGCGTTTTGCTCGGGCGGGCCGAACACATCGCGCCAGAAGGGATTTTCCGGCTCCCTCAGCGCGACGGCGACCGGATCCAGTCCGCCGGACAGCGACGCCACGCGCGAAAAGGTCTCCGGCGCGCGCAGGCCGAACTTCAGCGCGCCGTAGCCGCCCATCGAAAGTCCCGCGGCGAAGGTGTCCTCGCGGCGGTGGGACATGCGCGGGAACATCTGGCGGCAGATCTTCGGCAGTTCGACCGCGGCGAAGGAGAAGTATTTCAGGCCGCGGTACATGTCCGTGTACCAGCCCAGATGCGTCGTCGGCATGACCACGGCGATGCCCTTGTCCGCCGCATAGCGCTCGATGGACGTGCGGCGCTGCCAGATGGTGTGGTCGTCGCTCATGCCGTGCAGCAGGTAGAGCGTCTGCCAGTCGCCGCCGTCGTCGCGCGCCTCCATGCCGATCTGGCCGCGGGTGGCTTCCGGGAGAATCACATCCATCTGCATCTCCATGCCGAGGACGTGGGAAAAGAAATCGACGTGCAAAAGTGCCAAGGAATCACATCCTTCAATATGTACTCTTCATCTATTATACCCGAATTCCCGGACTTTGCAACAGGCCGGATGGGGCGCAAGGGTTGAAACGGGGCGCGGCATATGGTAAAATATTCTGTGATCGCGGCGCAGCCGCGAAAAATGGCAAGGGGGAATCGGGATGAATGGACTTTTGAAGCGGGGATGCGCGGCGCTGCTGTGCGCGCTGCTGGCCGGCACGCCGGCGCTGGCGGAGACGGACGGCTTTTTCAGCGAGGCCGGGATGTTCGAATACCTCAGCGCGCCCACCGCGTTGCCGCTGAAGGCCGATGAGGTCGCGCCGAGCGACGGCTGGATCGGCACGTTCTACGCGCCCGGCGTCGGGCTGGAGCTGCGCATCTACGAAAATGAGGTCACCGAGGGCGCGTACCTCGCCGACCTGTACAACTACAACATCACCTCGGCGAGCGCGGCCATGGCGCTCGGCGTGGTGCTCTGGGACGAGGGCGGCACGCTGCGCGAGGCCGAGGACCGGTTTGTGCTCAGCGGGCTGAGCGGCGGCAGCTTTCAGATGACGCTGTCCGAGGACTATCTGGCCGGCGAGGCGGAATCTCCTAACGGCGTTTCGGTCTACGGCGGCGGCACGACCGTCGCGATGACCGACGCGTCGGTTCTGCTGGCCGGCGCCGGCGAGGACGAGTGGGGCGGCGCATACTACTACGACGTCATGCAGTACATCGGTGAGACGCAGGTCTACGACGACCTGACGGTCTTTCTCTCGCTGGTGCAGCTCTACGGCACGGACGACTACTACCTCGTTCAGCAGCGCGTGCACTACGGTCAGGAGATGGAGGACTTCATGGTGTTTGAATTCCTGACCGAATCGGACGGCGCGCTCATTCATGAATACGGCGTGAGCATCGTCACCGGGGAGGAATACACCGTCCACTACACGCCGGACGCCGATGGCAACCTGACCAGCGACGCCGGCAGCGACGGCATTCCCACGCAGTACATCCGCTGTTCCACCAAGCCGATGTGGCGGGAATAGCGGCTTTCCTCCTCAAACCGATCCGCCAACTGTGACGGCGGATCGGTTTTTTTGTGCATAAATTGCGAATTGCGTCCCAATTCTTTGCGATTCATGTTATACTGAAGCCGATGGTGGGAGGGTCTGCCCGTTTGGAGCATTACAAAAGGACATACAGGAGGATCGAAACCATGACGATGAATAAGAACACCCCCGAAAAGCGGCCACAGATGCGCCGGAAGCGCAGGCGCAGCTACGGCGTGCCGACGGCGCTGGCCGCGGGGCTGATCGCGCTGGCGCTGTTCTTCGGCGGGCTGCTCGGATTTTTGATATCGAACCAGACGAACGGCTACCGCAGCCAGCTCGAAACGGCGCAGGCGCGCATCGCCGAGCTGGAGGGTCAGCTTGGAACCACTTCGGTGGATACCGGCTCCGATGCCGGGTCTGACTGGAATTTTGAGACGGGCGCGGTTGATTCCTTCGCTGACTTCGGCGATCTGGCCGATGCGACCGCGTCCACGGACGGCGAATCGTTCTGGAACAGCGCCAACCAGCTCGAGGGAATGCTGACGGATACCGGCGAGTCGGTGGTCGTCGCGGAATTTGAGGGCGGCGAAGTCACCAGCGACGAGGTCATTGAGCCGTACAACTCCCGCATTGCGACGATTGCGTTCGGCTTCGGCGACGATTCTGAGAGCACCGAGGAGACGCTTCAGGCCGTGCTCGAGGAACTGGTGGAGGAGAAGGTCACCTATCAGCACGCTGAGGAGCTCGGCCTGACCGAGCTGACCGACGAGGACATCGCCGCCGTCACCGCCACCGCGCAGGAGCTGTACGACCAGCAGAAGAACTTCAACGCCGCTTCCGTCGATACCTCCGGCATGACCGCCGAGGAGGCCGACGCCGCCGTAGAGGCGTACATGACCCAGCTGGGCATTACGCTCGAAAGCCTGATCGAAACCGAAGAGGCCGATTACTGGCGCGAAAAGCTGTTCGGCGCCACCGTCGAATCCGTGACCGCCACGGACGAGGAGATTCAGGCGGAGTACGACGCACTGCTCGCCGACCAGACCGAGCGCTTTGGCCAGTCGAGCGCCGAATATGAATTCGCCGTCAGCAGCGGCGAGACCATCGTCTACAACCTCGAGGGCTACCGCCGCGTCAAGCAGATCCTGCTGACCTTTGACGACACCGACACCGCCGCCCAGGCGCAGGAGCTGACCAACCAGATCGCAGAGCTGAACGCCGAGACGAATTTCGACCAGATCACCGCGCTTCAGGAGCAGCTCGACGCGCTCTATACCGATCTGGATGCCGAGGCCGAGGCCATCATCGAGCAGATCAATTCCGGCGCCGATTTCGAGACGCTGATGGCGCAGTACAACGAGGACAGCGGCGCGAACTATGAGCCGGTGCGCACGCAGGGCTACTATGTCTCCGCGAATACGACGCAGTATGCGTCTGACTTCGTCGAGGCGAGCATGATGCTTGAACAGCCCGGCCAGGTTTCCACGCCGATCCACACCGTCGATGGCGTGCACATCATCCTGTACGTCGCCGACGTCACGCCCGGAGAGGTGTCGCTCGAGGATGCGCGCGAGGCCGTCACCGAGGATGTGCTCGAGGAAAAGCGGCAGACCTACTACGACGAACAGGTCGCGCAGTGGGTTGCCGATGCAAATCCGCAATACTATCCCGATCGGATGCAGTGATCCCGCTGAGGCATGGGACGGAGCCGCCGGCAATTCCGGCGCGCTCCGTCCCATTTCTGCACGGGGACGCCGGGCGGCGCAGGTTCGCGCCGCGCGAGTGCAGGCAGGCGGGCAAAATGTGCGCTGCTGGACACAAAATTGTTGTGATGTTGCCGGGCAAAGCCGCCCGGCAGCGCTTATTTGCCGGCAATTCCCGCGGCGGCGCTTGCAAATGCGCGCGGTTTGATGTAAACTTAGAGAATGCAAAATGAGTAGGACTTGGGATGAATGGACTGCGTTCCTGCAATCTCTCCGCGTGGGTGAAGCAGGGGCCGTCCGTTTCGGCAGATGCGGGGCGCATGACCTGTCTTTACATTGAGGAGTGAGATCCATATGACGGCAGCGACATTGGTTCGGAGCCGGTCCGGCGGCGTTTCCCGGCCCGGAGCCGGGCACCGTGCGGGCAGGAACCGGGCGCGCGCTGCCGGCGGGCGTGCGGGAGGATGGAGCGCATGACGGAATACAAATATGTCCGATGCCTCTTCTGCACGACTGGAAAGGAGCAGGCCGTCGCGAAGGCCATTGAGGCCGCGGGGCGCGGGCGCGCGCTGTTTCCGCAGCGAACCAAGCGGATCCTGAAGAACCACGTCTGGGAGGAGCAGCCTTGCGCGCTGCTTCCGGGCTATGTGTTCGTCTATTCGGACGAGGAGCAACCGGACTACAAGGGCTTCGGCGGCGCCCAGCACATTCTCCGCACGCTGATGTACGGCAGCGACGGCAGCACCGCGCTGATCGGCCGCGACCGGGAGTTTGCGGATTGGCTGTGGCGGCTCAACGGCCACGTCGGCGTGCTGAAGGCGCTTCAGGTCGGAGACCGGATCGAGATTGTGGACGGCGTGTTCAAGCAGCTGCGCGGCACGATCACCAAGATGGACCGCCGGAGGAAGACCGTTCGCGTCGATCTGGACACAGAAGGCCTCCTTCGCCACATCTGGCTCGCCTATGAAATCGTCGACCGCGTGGAGGAAGATACCCTCCAGCCCGACGCGAAGGATTCTCCCTCCGGGTTGGAACAGAGCTCGTAACGGGCGCGAAGGTGCGCCGGCGAAGGGAAGCGTCCGGGAAAATGGATACAAAGGATGCCGGGGAAGAGTGTTGTCCCTGTCATCCTTTTTTGGAACCGCTTTCACGCCTGTTCGGGGCGGAGGCTGGCCTTGTACTGCCGCGGCGTCGTATGCTTGTAGCGGCGGAACTGTTTGATGAAGAAGCTGGAATCGTTGTACCCGCACCGTTGGGCGACTTCGGCGACGGTCATGTCGGAGGTCGCCAGCAGGAAGCTCGCGCACTCGATGCGGTAGTGGTTCAGATAGTCGATCGGCGATCGGTGGATGATCGCGCGGAAGCAGCGGCAAAAGTACTTGGGCGAAAGGCCGGTGCTGCGCGCGAGCGTCTCCAACGAAATTTTGGAGCCGTAGTTCTGCTCGATGTATTCCAGCGCCGGCTTGAGCTGCTCGGCCTTGACGCCCGCGCGGTTGGTATCCGTGCGCACCGCGGCGTCCAGCTGGCCGGTCAGCAGGCCGAACACCTCGTAGAGCGCCCCGACCGCGCGCAGTCCGCCGCACGACACGCCGCTTCGCACCGAATCGTACAGGCGGGCGAGCGCCGCCGAGAGATCCGGCGCCGCGCGGAGGGCACGATTTTCCAAAAAGATCGTCCGGCCGACGACCTCCTTCAGCGCGCTTTTGCAGGACTCGACGTGCATCAGCAGCGCATAGGGATCGAGTACCACGCATTCGTAGGCCGCGTCGCGCACCTCCTCCGCGCCGTGGAGCGCGCCCTCGCCGATGACGGCAAAATCGCCCGCGCGCAGGTCGAGCGGCACATCTTCGACGTACAGCCGCATTTCGCCGCGCAGCATCCACAAAAGCTCCGTCTCCCGGTGCCAGTGCATCCGCATGTGGTATCTCGGATGCTGCGGATCGACGTGATAAAAGGCCAGCGGCAAATCGCCGGTCCGGTGCTGGATCGGCTCGTTGTAGGCCAGGTAGTGCACGCGCATCCCTCCCATCGACAGGGCACGATTGTTTTATTTTTTGCCATTATACCACAATACAGGCGGCGAAATCAATGCTATATTGTTGTTAAGTGAAAAAACCTGCGCCCGCAGGGCAAGGAGGAAATGCGATATGGCTGAAAGCAGACTGATTGGTTCCTATCCCGTCATCGGCATCCGCCCGGTCATCGACGGCCGGCGCGGCGCGCTGAAGGTGCGCGAAAGCCTCGAGGATCAGACGATGAACATGGCGAAGGCGGCGGCAAAGCTGTTTTCCGAAAACCTGCGCTATTCCAACGGCGAGCCGGTGAAGGTCGTCATCGCCGATACGACGATCGGCCGCGTGGCGGAATCGGCCGCGTGCGAGGAAAAATTCCGCCATGAGGGCGTTGCGATTACGCTGACGGTGACGCCCTGCTGGTGCTATGGCTCCGAGACGATGGACATGGACCGCAATACGATCAAGGGCGTCTGGGGCTTCAACGGCACCGAGCGTCCCGGCGCGGTCTATCTCGCCAGCGTGCTGGCCACCCACGCGCAGAAGGGCCTGCCGGCGTTCGGCATCTACGGCCACGACGTGCAGGAGGCCGACGACACGTCAATTCCCGCCGACGTCGAGGAGAAGCTGCTGCGCTTCGGCCGCGCGGCGGTCGCGGTGGCGACGATGCGCGGCAAGTCGTACTTGCAGATCGGCTCGATCTGCATGGGCATCGGCGGCTCGATCATCGATTCCAAGTTCATCGAGGAATACCTCGGCATGCGCGTCGAATCCGTCGACGAGGTCGAGATCATCCGCCGGATGTCCGAGGGCATCTACGATGCGGCCGAGCTGGAGAAGCTCAAGGCGTGGGCGAAGGAGCACGTCGTGGAGGGCTTCGACAAGAACCCGCCCGGGCTGCAGAAGGACCGCGCGCGCAAGGACGAGGACTGGGAATTCACGCTGAAGATGTACCTCATCATCAAGGATCTGATGAACGGCAATCCGAATCTGCCCGAGGGGCGCGAGGAGGAGATGGTCGGCCACAACGCGCTCGCGGCCGGATTCCAGGGCCAGCGCCAGTGGACGGACTTCTATCCGAACTGCGACTTCCCCGAGGCCATGCTCAACACGAGCTTTGACCACAACGGCGCGCGGGAGCCGTATATCCTCGCCACCGAGAACGACGTGCTCAACGGCCTGGGCATGATGTTCATGAAGCTGCTCACCAACCGCGCGCAGATGTTCGCCGACGTGCGCACCTATTGGAGCCCTGAGGCGGTCAAGCGCGCCACGGGCTATGAGGTCGAGGGCGTCGCGAAGGCGGCGGGTGGCTTTATCCACCTGATCAACTCCGGCGCGTGCTGCTTGGATGCCAACGGACAGGCCCGCGGCGCGGACGGCGAGCGCCTGATGAAGCCGTGGTACGAGGTCACCGAGGCCGACCAGAAGGCCATCATGGCGCACACCACCTGGAACTACGCCGATCTGGGCTACTTCCGCGGCGGCGGATATTCCTCCCGCTTTGTGACGGACTGCGAGATGCCGGTGACGATGATCCGCCTGAACCTCGTCGACGGCCTCGGCCCGATGCTGCAGATCGCCGAGGGCTGGACGGTCAAGCTGCCGGACGAGGTCACGGACAAGTTCTGGAAGCGCACCGACTACACCTGGCCGTGCACGTGGTTTGCGCCGCGCTGCGACGGCAAGGAGGGGCCGTTCAAGACCGCCTACGACGTCATGAACAACTGGGGCGCCAACCACGGCGCGATCAGCTACGGCCACATCGGCGCCGATCTGATCACGATGTGCTCGATGCTGCGCATCCCGGTCGCCATGCACAACGTGCCGGCCGAGAAGATCTTCCGCCCCGCCTGCTGGAACGCCTTCGGCATGGACAAGGAGGGCGCCGACTACCGCGCCTGCGCGAACTACGGCCCGTTCTACAAAAAGTAATCCTCCCTTTTGCGGGGAATCCGGCTTCCGGGTGAGGGAGACGGGAATTCCGCAGAATCTGGCCCTGCCCCGAGTCTGACGGGGCAGGGCTGCTTTTTTGTGCAAGGCTCGCGCGTGGACGCTTTCCAAAGAGCGCAGAATGCGCCGCGGCCATGCTGGAACAGCGCCTCCCGACGCAGATTTTTCCTGCGCGGGAGGCGCTGTTTTGCGGGCGGGCTGTCCGCCTTGATTTTGGAGGGCGGGTCAGCCCTCCTCGTCGGGACGGAAGTTCAGGCTCGTCTTGTGCTTGTGGCAGGCGCGGTAGGCGCGCGGCGTCGTGTTCGTCTCCTCGCTGAAGGCGCGGTTAAACGTGCGCAGGCTTTCAAAACCCGTGCTTTCGGCGATTTCCGGCATGGATTGGTCGGTAAAGACGAGCTTGCGCTTGGCGGCGGCGATGCGCATCGATTTCAGGTAGGCGTTGAAGCCAATGCCGATTTCCTGATTGCAGATGCGGGACAGGCGGAATTGAGAGATCTCGAGCTCCTCCGCCGCCTGCAGGAGCGTGATTGGCTTGTAGAGGTGGTCGTGGAGGTAGAGCATCACGCGCGTCTCCAGCGATTGTTCCTGTTCCTCGATTGCGTAGGGCGGCGCGGCGTCGAACAGATAGCCGACGATGGAGGACAGAAGGCCGATGTGCGTCGTTGCGTTGGATCTGCGCGTATGGTCGTCCAGAAGGAGGCCGAGCAGGGTGTTCACGTGGCTCGAGTATTTCCCGGAGCGGAAGACCGGCGTGGGCAGATCGTATTTTCCGGAGAAGAATGGGTTGCGGGTCGTGATTTCATCGGACAGCATGGCAAATGCCAGCACATCGGAGGTTTGCCGGGTCAGGTAGCTGTGGCGGTGATAGGGCATGATGAAGCAGATGTCGTCCTTGTGTAAACTGTACCGCCGGCCGTCGATCGTGGCCAGCAGGTTTCCCGCGAGCACGCAGACGCACTCAATTCCGGTATGAACATGGGGGACGTAGCTGAGGTTTTCAATCCGGCTGAACGTATAGCCATTTTCGTAAATATTTGGATAATAGGATTCTTTATTCGACATGTGCCAACCCCCTAATCGGCTCATTCACCATAAACTGCATGCGCAGGTTTGTTTTTTTAATATAATCCCAAACAACAAGAATTGTCAAGTTGACGTGCAAAATATGACGAATCATTCGACCGGATTTTTGGCGGCGGATGCGCAGATTTTGCGGAAATATTCGGAAAATCATAACGGAATGAAAGTTATTCGTCCAATGCATGGGCTCGCAAAGCGCTGTCGGGGCGAAAGCTCTCGGGAACATGCAAAAATTGAGCAATTATTGCAGGGAATTTTATCCTGAATGAGACTGGATGTTAAAAATTCATATGAGACAATAATTGGCCAGTCAAAGCGCTGGATATTGGCGTAAATTTGCGTTGATTCACTCAATTTATCACTTTAGCAGTTTGACAAGTATGCAGGAAGCAATTATAATGGATGCAATTTACGGCGGCGCTCGCGGCGGAATTGGACGATATTTGGGGTATTTCGAAGGTAAATTATCCAAATGCGCGCGGCACTGACGGAATGCGATGAAAGGGGCAAACAGCACAATGACACATCTGGAAATGCTCAAGAAAGATCCCATGAATCCAAACCTGTACCGGGAGGCCGGCCTGGAGCTGCTCAAGGAGAACCGCGTGGACGAGGCGGTCGAGCTGTTTTCCAAAGGATTGGTGTACAATCCCTTTGACGCGGTGATGCGCTTTTGGCGCGGGCGCAAGTACATCGGCCGGGAGGATTACGGCATCGCGGCCAGCGATTTGAAGCTGGCGGCGGCGATCAATCCGGAAGATTGGGAGTGCTGGTATTATCTGGGCGTCGCCTGCTACCTGAACGGCATGTATGAGGAAGCCAAGCAGGCCCATGCGAATTCGCGCGAGAGGATGCTCAAGTACGGCGTCAAGGCAATTCCCGCCACGTGCGACTGGTATTGGATGATCTGCATGAAGCTCGGCCAGCCGGAGGAGGCGCAGAAGGTGCTGGAAAACGTCTATCCCGGCATGGAGACCGAGGACGGCGACTATCTTGCGCGCACGCTTCTGTACAAGGGCTACTACAAGCCGGAGAACTTCGTCGAAGACCGCATGCGGGAAATTGCCAACCCGGAGCGCCCGCGCATCTACGAACTGATGCTCAGCTACGGGCTTGCAAACTATCTGCACTATCTCGGGCGCGATGAAGAGGCGATCCCGCTTTTGAAGAAGCTCGCCGAATCCCCGGACTGCCGCAATCTGTTCGCGGTCAAGCAGGCGATGATGGATCTGGATGCGCTTGGCGTTTCCTATCAGGCCGTCAATCCGTAAGCGGGGCCGCTGCTGGGCAGAAGGCCGCCGCCAGGCTGAGGTCTAAGAGCGCTTCCGGGCGGTTTGCCCGGGAGACGCCTCTTTCCCGAATAGATAAAGAGGAGGAAATCATTCATGAAGAAGCTCGTCACAATGCTGCTCGCTTTGGTGCTTGTGCTTTCCACGATGCTGGGCTGCCTGCCGGCATCCGCCGAAGGCGAATACAAGGATACCATCGTCTGGGTCATCGGCAACGATCAGGACACGCTGGATCCCCAGATGAACGTCAACAATTCCAAGGTCATTCCGCAATACTACGACGGCCTGCTCGGCTTTGACACCGAAAACAACGTCGTCTGCAAGATCGCGGAGAGCTACGAATCCAGCGAGGACAAGATGGTCTGGACGTTCCACCTGCGCGACGACGTCTACTTCCATTCCGGACGTCACTGCACCGCGTATGACTTTGAGGCGACGTTCGACCGCCTGCTCGACACGGAGAATCCCGTTCGCTATACCGAGCGCTTTTCCTACATTGAATCTGCCGTTGCGACGGACGACTACACCTTCGTCATCACGCTGGCGGAGCCCAAGGCGTTCTTCCTGCAGTCCATTGCGGAGCAGGCGACGGCCGTGCTGAACCCCGAGTACATCGAGAAGTATGGCTCCGACCTGGGCGAGACGGCCGAGAGCGTCGACGGCTGCGGCCCGTTCAAGTGCACGGGCTGGACGCGCGGTGAGGAGATGCGCTTTGAGCGCTTTGACGACTACTATGGGGACGTCGCCAAGACCCGCGAAATCGTCATGATGATCGTGCCGGAGCAGACCTCCCGCGCCATCGCCATTGAGACCGGCCAGGCCGACATTGCCGACGGAATTTCCCCGGACGACGCGGTTCGCCTCGATGCGCTGGATGGCATCACGGTCAGCAAGACCGACGGCAACGGCTGCCATCTGTTCCAGTTCAACTGCGCGTCCGACAATGCGCCCATGGCCGACCCGAACGTGCGCCTGGCGATCAGCTATGCGATCGACAAGGAAACCATTTGCGAATACCTGTACAGCGGCCTTGAAGAAGGCCCGATGCCCTCGATTATGGCGCCGTCCGTCGCGGGCTATTACGAGGCGGGCGTGGTGCCCTACGATGTCGAGAAGGCCAAGGAGCTGCTGGCCGAGGCGGGCTATCCGGACGGCTTTGACATGACCATCATGACCACCGCAGTCTACAACCGCGGCGTTGAGATGGGCGAGATCCTCGTCGAGATGCTCGGCGAAGTCGGCATTAACGTCACGCTCGAGGTCGTTGAGCGCGCCGTGTTCTCCTCCGCGTGGGGCGGTTTTACGCCCGAGGAGTTCAACGAGAACTTCGGCTGGGACATGTTCATCATGGGCTCCGGCGGAAACGCCGATTCTGACACGCTGCTGTACCGCATCATGCACACCGACGATACCAACATCAACAACTACGGCTTCTATTCCAACGCGGAGGTCGACGAGCTGCTTGAGAAGGGCGCGGTGACGATGGATGAGGCGGAGCGCGACGCCTGCTACCAGCGCATTGCCGAGATCACGCTGTTTGAGGATCCCTTCGGCGTGTACATCAACCTGCGCAAGAACGTCTATGCGCTGTCGGACAACATCGAAGGCTTCGCGGTCAACCCGTCGAACACCATGGCGCTGACGCAGATCGTCTGCCGGGCGGACTGAGCGCTGCATTCGCCTTGAGGAGACGGGGCGGAGCGTTCTGAATTTGCAAAGGCTGCAATAGGAGGGAAAACGGAGTTGCCGATGGGTTCGGCGCCGGCTGAACGGGCGTGCCCGCACGGCCTTCGCGGCGCGAATCCATCGGCGGTTTCCACTGGCGAAAAGAGGAGGAATTGATCCGTGAAGAAGCTCGTTACAATGCTGCTCGCTCTGTTGCTCGCCCTTTCCGCAATGCCGGGCTGTGTGGCCGGGTTGGCGGAAGGGGAATACAAGGACACCATTGTGTGGGTCATCGGCAATGACCAGGACATTCTGGATCCGCAGATGAACGTTTCCAATTCCAAGGTCATTCCCCAGTTTTACGACGGGCTTCTTGGATTTGACGCAAACAACAACATTGTCTGCAAGATTGCCGAGAGCTATGAATCCAGCGAGGACGGCATGGTCTGGACGTTCCATCTGCGCGACGACGTGTATTTCCATTCGGGACGTCACTGCACCGCGCACGATTTTGAAGTGACGTTCGACCGCCTGCTCGACGAGGAGAATCCGGTTCGCTATACGACGAACTACGATTACATTGAATCCGCCGTGGCGACCGACGACTACACCTTCGTCATCACGCTGGGCGAACCGAAGGCGTTTTTTCTCCAGTCGATCGCCAAGCATCAGACGGCTGTATTGAATCCCGAATACATCGAAAAATACGGCGCCGATCTCGGCGAGACGGCCGAGAGCGTGGACGGCTGCGGGCCGTTTAAGTGCACCAGCTGGGAAAAGGGCGAAGAGATGCGCTTTGAGCGCTTCGACGACTACTACGGGGACGTCGCCAAGACGAAGGAAATCGTCATGATGATCGTGCCGGAACAGACCTCCCGCGCCATTGCGCTCGAGACCGGCCAGGCCGACATTGCCGACGGCGTTTCTCCGGACGACGCGGTTCGCCTCGACGCGCTGGACGGCATTACCGTCAGCAAGACCGACGGCTCCGGCTGCCACCTCTGGCAGTTCAACTGCGCCTCCGACGACACGCCGGTTTCCGACCCGAGGGTCCGTCAGGCGATCAGCTATGCGATTGACAAGGAGACCATCTGCGAGTACCTGTACAGCGGGCTGGAGGAGACGCCGATCCGCTCGGTGATGCCGCCCTTTGTCGCCGGCTATTCCGACGTCGGCGTGGTGCCCTACGATGTCGAAAAGGCCAAGGAATTGTTGGCCGAGGCGGGCTATCCGGACGGCTTTGAGATGACCGTCATGACGACCGCCGTCTACAACAGAGGCGTCGAGATGGGCGAAATTATCGTCGAAATGCTCGGCGAGGTCGGCATTACCGTCAATTTGGAGGTCGTTGAGCGCGCCGTGTTTAATTCTGCGTGGGGCGGATTTACCCCTGAAGAATTCAACGCCAACTTTGGCTGGGACATGTTTATCATGGGCTCCGGCGGCGATGCCGATGCCGATACGCTGCTGTACCGCATCATGCACACCGACGACACCAACATCAACAACTATGGCTTTTATTCAAACGCGGAAGTCGATGAACTGCTCGAAAAGGGCGCTGTGACGATGGACGAGGAGGAGCGCAACGCGATCTACAAGCGCATTGCCGAGATCACGCTGTATGAGGATCCCTTCGGCGTCTATGTCAACTACCGCAAAAACGTCTATGCGCTGTCGGACAATATCGAAAATTTCGCGGTCAGCCCGATGAACACCATGGATTTGGCGAACATCGTTTGCCGGGCGGACTGAGGTCTTGGGCAGTGAGCGCAAATCAATGCCGGTGACAGCGTGCCGGCGTTCCCGCACATGGCGGTGAAGTTCGGGCGGCCGGTTCTCCATCAGGGGCCGGCCGGCGGGACACAGGGTCGTTTTCACCGCCGTGCGCGGCTTCCGGCGGCGCTATGCGCGCGGGATGCCGTGGGGAAAACCATGCTGGACGAGGGAGGAATGATCGGTGCTGAAATATATCGTGAAACGGCTTTTGCAGATGATTCCCATGCTGCTGATCCTTTCGGTGATCGTGTTTCTGATGGTGCGGCTGATTCCCGGAGATCCCGTGGACATCATGCTGGGCTTTGACGTTCCCAAGGACACGAAGGAGATTGAGCGCGAGCGGCTCGGCCTGAACGATCCGCTTTGGGAGCAGTATGTGCGCTTTCTGGGCGACATCCTGCACGGGGATCTGGGCACGTCGATCTTTTCCGGAAAGCCGGTCATGGAGGAGCTCGCCAACCGCTTTCCGAAGACGCTGGTGCTGGCCGTGGGCGGCACATTTGTCGGCGCGGCGGTCGGCATCCTGCTGGGCATTATCGCGGCGGTAAAGCACAACAAGCTGGCGGATAACATCATCATGGTCGCTTCGCTGATCACGGTTTCCACGCCGTCGTTCTTTCTGGCGTTAATACTGATGCTGATCTTCTGCCTGCACTTCATGTGGCTGCCAAGCATCGGCATGAACAGCTGGCAGGGCGCGATACTGCCGATCTGCACGCTGGGCGCGACGGCGATCGGATCGATTGCGCGGACGACGCGCAGCGCCATGCTCGACGTCATCCATCAGGACTATATCCGGACGTCCCGCTCCCGCGGCGTCCCGGAGCGCGTGGTCATCTATGTGCACGCGTTCAAAAACGCGCTGATTCCGATCCTGACGGCGGTCGGGCTGCGGTTTGGCGGATTGCTGGCGGGCGCGACGCTCGTGGAAACGGTCTTTTCCATCCCGGGCGTTGGCCGCTTCGTCGTGGACTCGGTGAGCAACCGCGATTATCCCGCGGTGCAGGGCTCCGTGCTCGTGCTCGCGACGACGTTTGTCGTGGTCAATACCGTGGTGGATCTGCTCTATGCGGCGGTCGATCCCCGCGTCAAATATGATTGAGGAGGCGCCTGGAATGACTGGAAAGAAACACAGAATTCGCAATCCGATTCTCAGACGCTTCATGCGGCGCAAGGTGTCCGTGGTCGCCGCGGTGGTGCTGATGCTGTTTGTGCTGATCGCCATTTTCGGGCCGGTCATCTACCCGGTGGACCCGCTCAAGCAGAGCGTCATGCAGAAATACGGCCCCATCACATGGGAGCATCCGCTCGGCACGGACAATCTGGGCCGCGATACCCTTGCGCGCATGATCCACGGCGCGCGCACCTCGCTGTCCATCAGCTTTGCGGGCGTGCTCTCCGGCGCGCTGTTTGGCGTCATACTCGGCGTGTTCGCCGGCTACTTTGGCGGATGGGTGGATTCGCTGATCAGCCGGATCGTCGATATCCTGCTGGCGTTTCCGGGGCTGCTGCTCGCGATAACGATCGTCGCCATACTGGGCGCCGGATCGGTCAACACCGTCATCGCCATCACGATCTTTACCATACCGGGCCTGACCCGCATGGTGCGCGGCTGCGTCATCGGGCTGAAGAATTCCGAATATGTGCAGGCCTGCCGGACGATGGGCGAGGGCAATTTCCGCATCATCTTCACGCACATCATTCCCAACACCATGTCGCAGATCATCGTCAACGTTACCCTCAGCCTCGGCACCGCGATTTTGACGGCTTCCTCGCTTTCGTTCCTGGGCCTGGGCGTTACGCCGCCGGAGGCGGAGTGGGGCGCGATGCTCTCGGGAATGCGCGAGGTCGTGCGCACCTATCCGCTGGGCGTGCTGGTTCCCGGCATCACGATCACGCTCGTGGTCATGAGCTTCAGCCTCGTGGGCGACGGACTGCGCGACGCGCTGGATCCGAAGCTCAAGAACAATTGAGGAGGGAACGCAATGGCTGACTACATGCTTCAGGTCAAGGGCCTCAAGACGTATTACTACACGGAAGAGGGCGTCGTTCCCGCCGTAGATGGATTGGATTTTGAAGTGGCGCAGGGAGAAACGTTCGCCATCGTCGGCGAATCCGGCTGCGGAAAATCGGTCACTTCGCTGTCGATCCTCGGCCTGATTCCCAATCCCCCGGGAAAAATCATTGCCGGAGAGATCCTGTACAACGGCGAAGACCTTCTCAAAAAGACCGAAAAGCAGATGCGCGCGATTCGCGGGAATGAGATTTCAATGATTTTTCAGGAGCCCATGACCAGCCTGAACCCCGTGTTCACCGTGGGCAGGCAGATCAGCGAATCGTTTAAGTATCATCAGCATCTGGGGAAGAAGGAGGCGCGCGATCGCGCGATCGAGATGCTTCGGCTGGTCGGCATTCCCTCTCCGGACAAGGTCGTCGACGATTATCCGCATCAGCTGTCCGGCGGCATGCGCCAGAGGGTCATGATCGCCATGGCGCTGGCCTGCAATCCGCGCGTGCTGATCGCCGATGAGCCGACGACGGCGCTGGACGTCACCATCCAGGCGCAGATCATGCGCCTGCTCAAGCAGCTCAAGGAAAAGATGGGCACGTCGATCATACTGATTACCCACGATTTGGGCGTCGTTGCGCAGATTGCGCAGCGCGTGATGGTCATGTACTGCGGCGAAGCCGTCGAGTGCTGCGCCGCGCGCGAAATCTACAAAAATCCCCTGCACCCCTATACGTCGGGCCTGCTGGCCTCGGTGCCGAAGCTGACCGACGATGACATGGCGGAACTCCCGGCCATTCCGGGCATGGTGCCCTCCCCGAGCGAATTGCCGAAGGGCTGCCGGTTCGCGCCGCGCTGCGGAAAGTGCGGCCCCCGCTGCCTGCAGGAAAAGCCGGAGCTGGTGGAGCTCGAGGACGGGCACAAGGTCCGCTGTTTTCTCTATGAAGGAGGCGTTGGCAAATGACGGATGCGCGCAGGAAGCTGCTCGAGGTCAAGAACCTCAAGGTCTACTATCCGGTACGCAGGTCCTCCATCTTTGCCGGGCCGGCAAAATTCGTCAAGGCCGTGGACGATATCAGCTTTGACGTCTATGAAGGCGAGACGTTCGGCCTCGTCGGCGAGTCCGGCTGCGGCAAATCGACGACGGGCAAGACGCTGGTCCGGCTGAACCGGCCGACCGCGGGAAGCGTCGTGTTCGACGGGCAGGATCTGAACCAGTATTCCAGCCGTAAGCAGGCCATGGAGCTGACGCGAAAGATCCAGATCATCTTCCAGGATCCGTTCTCGTCCCTCGACCCGCGCTTTACCGTCGGCCACTGCATCGAGGAGCCGTTGATCGTCCATCATGCGGGCAACGCGGAAGAGCGCCGCAAGCGCGTGCTTCAGCTGATGCACGACGTCGGCCTGCGCGAAGAACAGTATACGCGCTATCCGCACGAATTCTCAGGCGGCCAGCGCCAGCGCATCGGCGTTGCGCGCGCGCTCGCCCTGAATCCGTCGCTGGTCGTCTGCGACGAGCCCGTCAGCGCGCTGGACGTCTCCATTCAGGCGCAGATTTTGAATTTGATGCGCGATCTTCAGCGCAAATACAACCTGACGTACATCTTCATTTCGCACAACCTGTCGGTCGTCAAGCATGTGTGCGACCGCATTGCGGTGATGTATCTGGGCAACATCATGGAGATTGCGGGCAAGAAAGAGCTGTTTGACAACCCGCGGCATCCCTATACGCAGGCGCTGCTGGAGGCGATCCCTGTGCCGGATCCGGATGTACCGAGCATGACCGGAGCGCTGGAGGGAGACGTGCCCAGCCCGATCGATCCGCCGGCCGGATGCTGTTTTCACACGCGCTGCCCGCACGCGACCGACCAGTGCCGTGCACAGCGTCCGGCGCTGCGCGACTTCGGCGAGGGCCATGGAGTCGCCTGCTGGCATGCGGACAGGATTTGACGGCGGGAAACGCATCGAGAAAATCCAGTTTGGAGGAGAGAACCATGAGCAAGATCGCATCCAAGTCCAATGAAATCTTCGCCGCGCGCGAGCCGCTGACGCCGAGCGACGAGACGGCGCGCGCGCTGGAAGACGTGCGGGCGAACCCGGACGACCCTGAAAAGTACATGCAGCTCGGGCTTTGCCTGCGCCGCCAGATGTTTTTCCGCGAGGCCGTCGAAGCGTATTCCGAGGGCCTGACCTGCGCTCCCTTCCACTGCCTGCTGTACAGGCATCGCGGCCACGCCTATTTGAATCTCGGGCTCTATGCGCAGGCTGCCGCCGATTTTGAAATGGGCCTGCGCATCGATCCCCGAAACTGGGACTGCCTGTATCATCTCGGGGTCGTCTATCACCTGATGCGCCGCTATGAGCGCGCGGTTGAGGTTCTCGAACGCTGCTATGCGCTCTCGCCCTCGGACGAATTCCGCATCTGCACGGCCGACTGGCTGTGCATGACGCTGATGCGCATGGGAAAGCTCGATGAAATGCGCGAAGTCGCCGGCCGCATTCGCCCGGACATGGTTGCGGGCGGCTCGGAGGGGTATTTCGAGCGCGTACTGGTCTACAATGGCTCGCGCGACGCCGGCGAGGTGCTCGCGGAGGCCGAAGCGTTGGACGATCACGGATTTGCGACCGGCGCCTATGGACTGGCCGTCTATTTTGAGTGCGTGACCGGCGAACGGGATAAGGCGAAGCACATTCTCGAGGAGATCGCCAAGCGCGATGAGACGTGGGGCGGCTTTGCGGAGCACGCCGCTGCGGAGCGGCTGCGCGAATTGCGCGAGGCGGAGGAAAGAGGCTGAGTTGGGTGGAGCGGGCGCGCAGCGCCGCCGCGCGCGCCCGTTTGGGAGGCTGATGGCTGCGCGCAAAGGGCGCGCGGCGCACGAAAGCGCGTTTGCACGGACGCGCGGCAATCCACGTCCCCTCGCGTCCGGCCGCGCGCGGCCTTGACCGAGGTAGAGGACGCCGCGGATTTGCCGCTTGTTCAGCGCAGACGCGCGCAGAAAAGGAGGAAATCTTCGTGGAGGAGAAAAAGAAGACCGGCCTGCAGGTCGCGAGGTCGAGCACGCTCGTACAGGAGCGCGAGGTGATGAGCTGGAAGCGCAATGCGGTTCCGGAGGACGCCGGGCTTGCCGCCATCGAGGCAAAGATCGCCTCGGATCCGGAAAACGCCGAGCTGTATAAGGAAAAGGGGCTTTGCCTAGCCGGCATGGGCTACTATCGCGAGGCGGCCGAGTGCTATTCCCGCGCGATTTCGATCGACCCGTTCAACTGGGAATACTACCGCCACCGCGCGCACCGCTTTGTTTCCTGCGGCCTGTTCGCTGATGCGGCCGCGGATTTCACGCTGGCCAGCCGGCTGAATCCCGACGATTGGAACGTCTGGTACCACCTGGGGCTGTCGTGGTTCCTGTTGGGCGATTATGAGAAGGCCGACCGCGCCTATCAGCGCTGCGAGGCGCTGAACAAGACTGCCGACGATCTGGTCGCCGTGACGGACTGGCACTACGTCACCCTCAGGCGGCTGGGCCGCGATGCAGACGCCGAAAAGCTGCTCGAGCCGATTGTTCCCGACCTGCCCGTGACCGATGAAGTCAGCGGATCGTATTTTCAGCGGCTGCTGCTCTACAAGGGGCTTAAAAAGCCCGAGGAGCTGTTCAGCGGCGTCGATCCCAAGGCCGGCGCGGACCTGCCCGTGGTGACGCAGGGCTTTGGGCTGGCGAATTACTACCTCTTCAACGGCGACACGGAGAAGTATGAAGCGTTGCTGGACCGCGTGATTGAGACGGCCTCCAACAGCCGCTGGTACAGCGCGTTTGCCTGCCTGGCCGCGCGCGTGGACAAGATCAACAACGCAAAGCGAAGGGAGCGGGAAGCATGAGCATCGTTCAGGAATATGAGGTTATGAACTGGGACCGCTGCGAAATCCCTGAGGACGAGCAAATTGCGGCGGCGGCCGCGGAAACCGCCGCGCATCCGGACGACGGCGACGCGTGGATGCGCAGGGGCCATGCGCTGGCGCGCCTGTCGCTGATGCGCGAGGCCGAAGAATGCTACGCCATGGCCATCGCCTGCGACCCGTTTCATTGGGAGTATTACCGCCACCGCGCGCACCGCTTCTTGTCCTGCTGGCGCTTTCAGGACGCGGCCGCGGATTTTACGATTGCCAGCCGGCTGAATCCGCAGGACTGGAACGTCTGGTACCACCTGGGCCTGTCGTGGTATCTGCTGGGGGATTTTGAGAAGGCCGCAGCGGCCTATAAGCGCTGCTATGAGCTGACGGATGCGGATCAGGAGCGCATCGCCGTGAGCGACTGGTACTGGATGACGCTCAAGAAGCTCGGCCGCGAAGCGGACGCAGAGGCGGTGCTCGATCGCATTACCGAGGACATGGATCCGGGCGAAAATACGGCCTATTATGCGCGGTTGCTGATGTACAAGGGCCTCAGGACGCCGGAGGAGCTGCTGAGCACCGATCCGGAAGCGGTGACTGCGCTGGAGCTGGTCACGATGGGATATGGCATCGGCAACTATTATCTCGTCAGGGGCGAGACCGAAAAGGGCTACGAAGTCATGGAGCGCGTCGTCAAAGCGGGCGACGAAAACGACTGCTACTTTGCGTTTGCCTATCTCGCTTCAAAGGCGGCATTGGCGGCGCGCGATGCGATCAAGGGGGCCTGATCCATGCAGTTTGTTCAGCTGGACGATTTTCTGATGTACAACTTCCTTTCGGAAGTGCGGATGAATCCCGGCGGCAAGGGCGCGGCGTATATCGTCTCGTCGGCAGACGCGGCCAATAACGGCTATACCTCGGACCTGTACTATTTGCGCCGCCTGGAGCGCGATTGCACGAGCATCCGGCTGTCGCATTCGGGCAAGGTTGGCAGCTACGCCTGGCTGGACGGCGAGCGGCTGGCGTATGCGGAGCAGAAGGCGCCGGATGAAGAAGCGCCCTTTGGCCGCACGGAGATCTACGCCGCGGGGCTTTACGAGGACGCCGCGCCGAGATTGCTGTTTTCGGTCGAGGGTGCGGCCCGGATTGAAGCGGCGCTTTCGGATGGCCGGCTGGTTCTGACCCGCGTGGACAATCTCAGGCATCTTGTGGCCCTCGAAGGGCTGTCCGGCGAAGCCTACAGGGAGAAGGCCGCGGCGCTCAAGGCGGACGACGCGCTCTGCACGGTATTCGACGAGTATCCCTTCTGGTTCAATGGGCGCGGCGTGATCAACAAGACGCGCAAGGCGGTCTATGTGTGTGCGCAGGATGGCAGCGGCTGGATGCGCGTGACCCCGCAAGGGTTCCGGACGGAATACGTTTCCGCCGGAGGAGATCAAATCGCCTACACCGGATGCGAGGTCAACCCCGTTGAGAGCTATCTGACGGCCGCTTACGTCTGGGATGCGCGGACGGGCGGCACGGTTTGCGTCCAGCCGGGCGAGGTCTGCCACATCGATGGCATCGCCCTGTGGAATGGCCGCGCGGCGATGGTTTCCTCCAAGATGGACCGCTACAGCGTATCGCAGTGCCCGGACATCATCGTCGCAGATCCGGCGACCGGCGAGCGCAGGCAGCTGTGCGGCTGGCAGGACGAGCTCAACGTCGGCAATCCGGTGGCCAGCGATTGCCGGCTCGGCGGCGGCTATGCCATGCGCGGCAGCGGCGATTGGCTGTACTTCATCACGGGCGTCGCGGATGATTCCCACGTTTGGCGGATCAACCTCGAGGGAAGGACGGAAGTGGTTTCCGCGCAGAGGGGTTCGGTCGACGCCATCGACGTATTGGGCGAAACCGTCTGCATGGTCGCCATGCGCGAGATGCGGCTTCAGGAGCTGTACTGCGCGCAGGCCGGCGGGAAAGATGCGCGAATTACGAGCTGGAACGATGATTTTTACCTTGCCAAACCGCCGATCGCGCCCGAATGCTGCAATTTTGTCAACGCGGATGGCGTTGAAATTCACGGCTTCGTGATCAAACCGGCGGACTACCGGCCGGATCGGAAGTATCCGGTGATTCTGGACATCCACGGAGGCCCTCATCTGAGCTACGGCGCCGTCTATTATCACGAAATGCAGTATTGGGCCAATCATGGCTACTTTGTCATCTACTGCAATCCGCGCGGCGGCGAGGGACGCGGCAATGAGTTCGGCCTGCTCAGCGGAAAGTTCGGCACGATCGACTACGACGACATTATGGCGTTCTGCGATGCGGCGCTTGAGGCGTATCCGGCCATGGACGCCGGGCGCATGGGCGTTACCGGCGGAAGCTACGGCGGGTTTATGACCAACTGGATCATTGGCCACACCGACCGCTTTGCAGCCGCGGCGTCCCAGCGCGGCATCTCAAACTTCGTCAGCATGGAGGGAACGAGCGATATCGGCACGCTGTTCGCGAAGGGGCAGGTGAACGCCACGACGCATACCGACGTCGAGAAGATGTGGCGCCATTCGCCGCTGAAGTATGCGGATCGATGCAAGACGCCGACGCTGTTTATCCATGCCGAGCAGGACTACCGGTGCTGGATGGTCGAGGCGCTCCAGATGTATACGGCGCTGATCAACAACGGCGTTCCGACGCGGCTGTGCCTGTTTCACAATGAGAACCATGAGCTCAGCCGCAGCGGCAAGCCCAACGCGCGCATTCGGAGGCTGACCGAGATCACGAACTGGATGGACCGCTATCTGAAAACTGAACAGGCATGACGGATGCAAATCCCGTCCGCGCGGCGAAACAGACGTTTCGCCGCGCATTTTCCTTTTCAAACGCCTTCACGGCCGAGAGAACGGGGCGGACGCTTTATGCTGCGCCCGTCTGCGGAATCTTTTGCTGCGCGGAAGGCGCTTCTGCCAAGGCGCCCTTCTGCCCCCTCGCGCGGGGATTGCCGCATTGCCTTTCCGCATCCGCTGCGTTGACAAACCGGCGGAATTCTCCTATAATTGATATAATAGGAATTTTGTGCGCCCGTGCGGCCTGTGCCGGGCGCCTACGGAAGCGGGGCGGTTGGATGAACATCGCGCTGATCATCGCGGGGGGCCGCGGGATGCGCATGGGGCAGGAGATTCCCAAGCAGTTTCTGACGGTGGAGGACAAGCCGGTCATCGCCTATACGATGGAGGCGTTCCAGAAGCACCCGGACATCGACGCGATCGCCGTGGTCTGCGTCGAGGGCTGGGATTCGATCCTGAGCGCCTATGCGCGGCAGTACGGCATTTCAAAGCTCAGGCACATCGTGCCCGGCGGTGAGAACGGCCAGGCGAGCATCCGAAACGGCGTGTTCGAGCTCGAGCGCCACTATGCGCCGGACGACCTCGTGCTCATCCACGACGCCATCCGACCGCTGGTCTCTCAGGACATCATCTCCGAGTGCATCGCCACCGCGCGCGAGCGCGGCTCGGCGATCGTGGCGATTCCCTGCCAGGAGGCCATGCTCGAGACCGGGGATCAGATTTCCAGCAGCCGCGTCTGCCCGCGCGAAAACCTCAAGCGCACCCAGACGCCGCAGGGCTTTCCGCTCGGCCGCATCGCCGGCGCACACCGGCGCGCGCTCGAGCGCGGGATCACGAATTCCGTCGCGTCCTGCACGCTGATGGTCGAGCTGGGCGAGCCGGTCTACTTCTGCGCCGGCTCGGAGAAGAACATCAAGCTCACCACGCCGGACGACATGGAGATCTTCCGCGCGCTTCTGCACCTGCGCGACCGACAGGAGGGACGTCAATGAGCAATCCACAGCAGGGGGACTCGGTCGCCCTGAACCTCCAGGATGTTCAGGCGGTCGGCCTGGACATCCTGCTGAAATTCGACGAATACTGCAAGCGCCACGGGCTGCGCTTCTATCTGTGCGGCGGCACGCTGCTCGGCGCGGTGCGCCACGGCGGGTTCATTCCGTGGGACGACGACATCGACGTGTTCATGGCGCGCCCGGACTTCGACCGCCTGATCGAGCTGGACAGGACCGAGCCGTTCGGCGGCGACTACGAGCTGGCCTGCGTGCTCAACGGCAAGCTGCCCCGCGCCTTCGCGAAGCTGTACTTCACCCGCACGCACGTCGACCGGCCCTACCTGAAGCCCATCGGCGGGCCGCATCTGTGGATCGACATCCTCCCCGTGGACGGCCTGCCGGACGATCCCGGCGTCTACCACCGGCTGCTCAGGCTGCGCAACTTCCTCGAGATGCAGAACCTCGCCTCCATGTGGAAGGTGGGCAAGGGGCACCGCAAGAAGATGATCCTCCAGTATGCCGCCCGCTATCCTCTGGCCGTGCTGGTGGGAAAGTGGCGCTGGGCGCGCTGGATGGACCGGCTGGGGCGCCGCCTGCCCTATGAGACGTCCCCGACGGTGGGAACGCTGGTCAGCGGCCGCTATGGCCCCGGCGAAGCCATGCCGAAGGCGCGCTATGAGATCCCTGCGAAGATCGACTTTGCCGGGCATTCGTTTGAGACGATGTCCTGCTACCGGGAGTACCTCTCGGGCATCTATGGCGACTATATGACGCCGCCGCCGGAGAACTGCCGGGGCTCGCACATCGTGGGCGTCACCATGTCCCGCGGCGACTTTGATGCGCTGTGCCGCAAGCACCCGGAGTTGCGCGAAGGACACCCGGAGCTGCGCGGCTGAAAGCGAGGAGGCCATGGAAAGACAGTATCTGACGCTTGATGAAATCCACGATCTTTTGAGCGACATGCTCCGGCTGGTGGACACGATCTGCCGCGCCGAGGGCATCCGCTATTTTCTCTCCGGCGGCACGCTGCTCGGCGCGGTTCGCCACAAGGGCTTCATCCCGTGGGACGACGACATCGACCTGATGATGCCGCGGCCGGAATTCGAGCGCTTCCTCAAGGTCGCGCCAAAGCGCGTCTCCGGGCGGTACGAGCTGGCCTTTCCGGGGCTTACGCCGGACTACGCCTTCCCATGGATTCGCATCCACGACCGCTGGACCGCCGTAGAGGATGACGGCACCCAGCGGGCGCGGACGAGCACGCTGTTTCTGGACATCTTTCCCATCGACGGCATGCCCTCGAATCCGAAGCTGGCGGAGGCGTTCTTCCGGTGGATCCGCGCGCGGGACATTCTCTTTCGCTGCGCGCGCAAGCGGGAATTTCAGCCCGGCGAGCGCCTGCGCTGGCTGAAGCGCCCGATCATGGCGCTGACGCGCGTGCGCCGTCCGGCGAGCTATGGAAAGGCGCTGTACCGCGCCGCCGGGCGGTTTTCGTTCGACAAGTCGCACTACGCGGGCGTCTGCGTGATTACGCACTACGGCAGCCGCGAGCGCATGCCCGCGGAGGTGTTCCGCGGCGCGGTGGATGTGGCGTTCGAGGGCGGGCAGTATCCCGCGCCGATCGGCTACGATACCTATCTGCGCGCGCTCTACGGCGACTATATGCAGCTGCCGCCGGAGGATCAGCGCGCGTCACTGCACAATCTGAAGGCGTGGCGGGCGGAGGGCTGACCGCCTGCGCCGGATTTTTTCTGGAGAGGAGGATGGCGGTATGAAGCTCGCCGGACATCCGCTGTACCGGGCGGATCTGGAGGCCGCGGCCGATTGGCCGGGGCTGGAGGCGCTTCGCGGCGCGACGGTGCTCGTCACGGGCGCGACCGGCTTAATCGGCGCGTGCCTGACCGACGCGCTCGCATGGGCGAACCGGACGCGCGGCCTCGGCGTGCGGGTGATCGCGCTGTGCCGGAACGGCGGCCGTGCGAGGGAGAGGTTCGACGGCGCGGACGGCGTGTCGGTCGCGCAGGCCGACCTGTCCGGCGATTGTGGGGAGCTGCCGGCGGCGGACTTCGTCGTCCACGCGGCGTCCAACGCCCATCCGATGGCGTTTTCCACCGATCCGGTCGGCACGATGCGCGCGAACCTGCTGGGCACGATGCGGCTGCTCGAGCGGATGCGGGCGGGCGGGCGGCGGCTGCTGTTCGTCTCCACCGGTGAGATCTACGGCGAAAATCCCGCCGTGACGGATGGCTTTCGCGAGGAGGATTTCGGCAGGATCGATCCGATGAATCCCCGCTCGTGCTACCCGGAGAGCAAGCGCGCGGCGGAGACGCTCTGCGCAAGCTACGTCCAGCAATACGGGCTGGATTGCGTCGTGGCGCGTCTGTGCTACGTCTACGGCCCGACGGTCGCCCCCGGGAACACCCGCGCCGACGCGCAGTTTCTGAAAAAGGCGCTGGCGGGGGAGGACATCGTGCTCAAGAGCGACGGCGCGCAGCTGCGCTCCTACTGCTATGTCGCCGACGCGGTGCGGGGGCTGCTGGCGGTGCTGCTCTCCGGCGCGCGCGGCGAGGCGTACAACGTCGCGGCGCGGGGCGGTGCGCACACCATTCGCGAATATGCCGAGACGCTGGCGCGGCTGGCCGGCGTGCGCGTGGCGTTCGATTTGCCGCCCGAGGCGGAGCGGCGCGGCTATTCGGCCGTGACGCGCGCGGTGCAGAACCCGGCGAAGCTCGAGGCGCTCGGCTGGTCAGCGCGCGTGCCGCTGGAGGAGGGCCTCTCGCACACGCTGCAGATTCTGCGTCCGTCGCAGCGGCAGTGACGCCGCGCAGCTTGTCAAAAAAGATGCGCAGAACAGCCAGTAAAATCAAATCCGGCGACATGCGCGGCGGATTTGCGATATTTTTCTGAAGGGAAATCTCATTTCCCGGAAGAAAAATATCTACCTTGCACAATTTGCGGCCGGAGTTTTCCAAAGAAAACTCAAGCAAATTGTGGTAGGGGTGGCAGGAGGCGCAGAATCCATGGGATTCTGCGGTTTCGCCCAAGGGCGAAACTGCCACGGCTCAAATTGAAAATTTGAGGCGCGGCACCTGGCGGGGGAGCTTGCTCCCCTGTCCACACAGGCTGTCAATTTTTTGACAGCCTGAGCGGCAGTGACGCCGCGATTGCTTTTGCGCGATGAATGTGGTATACTCGATGTACGGGGAGGCGGCGGCATGGCGTTCGAGTTCGACGGGGAGAAGTACGCGCGGGCGTCGCGCCCTCAGCGCGAATGGGGCGGCGATCTGATCGGCGGGCTTTCATTGCGCGGCGACGAGGCCATCCTCGACCTCGGCTGCGGCGATGGCGCGCTGACGGAGCGGCTGGCCGCGCTCGTGCCGAAGGGGCGCGTGGTGGGCATTGACGCCTCCGAGGGGATGATCCGCGCCGCCGAGAAGCGCGCGGGCGAAAATCTGTCGTTCGTCCGGATGGACATTCGCGATCTCGGCTTTCGCGAACAATTCGATCTGATCTTCTCCAATGCGGCGCTCCACTGGGTGAAGGATCACGAACGGCTGCTGCGCCGCGCGCGCGAGGCGCTTAAGTTGGGCGGCAGGCTGGCGTGGGACTTTGGCTGCGCGGGCAACTGTGCAAATTTCATTGCGACGGTTCGGGAGCAGATGGCGCGGCCGGCCTTTCAGCCGTACTTCGTAGACTTTGAATGGCCGTGGACGATGCCCGCGCCGGCGGATTACGCCCGGTTGGCGGCGGCGTGCGGATTTCCCGATGCCGAAATCGCGGAGCTGAACCGCGACCGCCACTTCGCGTCCGCCGGGGAGATGATCCAATGGATCGATCAGCCCTGCATCGTGCCGTTTCTCGCGCACCTGCCCGAGAGTGCAAGGCCGGCCTTCCGGCAGGCGGTGATCGATCAGATGCTCGAGCGCACGCGCGAGCCGGGCGGCACATACTTCGAGACCTTTCGCCGGATCCGCCTTGCGGCGGTTCGGCAGTGAGTTGCGTAAGGAGGATTGCATCGCATGAAGAATTGGATGAGGCGCATGGCGGCGGTTCTGATCGCGCTGGCGGCGCTGTGCGCGGCGGCCGCCGCGGAGACACTGTACGACACGGTGCGGCTGACGTTTGAGGATGGCTTTTCGCTGTCCGTGCCCGCCGACTGGGTCAGCTACGAGGTGCCCGACGAGCTGGCCGACGAGGGCTATTGCTACTGCCTGGGCAGCGCCGACGGCGAGCGGCTGATGTACATTCAGCTCTGGCCGACCGGCTGCGAGGATCTGGACGCGCTGCGCGAGATGCTTTCGGCGCGCGACGAGATCGTGCTGCGCGAGGGCAGCGAGGATCAGACGAACTTCCTGATGTACAATTTTGTGGAGGAGGACTGCAGCGGCTGCGCGACGTTGCTCGGCGAGAGCGTGCTGAACCTGCTGTTCATTCCGCAGTCCGACGCCGACAACATGCTCATCGCCGCGACGGTGATGGAGAGCTACGAGGCCGTCGGGGAGTAGCGCTGTGCGAGACGGGCGGCTTTGCGGGGAATTGCGCGGCGGGGCCTTCGCTCCGCGGTCGCGTGGGACATTCCTTTTCCGTTGATGCCGCTTTGGGGGCGCTTTCCCCTTGCGTGGAAAGTTGATAAAAATTTTCTGAAGGGGTTGACAAGCCGCTCTGGACATGATATAATTACTCTTGCGTTGAACGAGAGGACGGCGCAAATGTCGCGGGGTAGAGCAGTCCGGTAGCTCGTCGGGCTCATAACCCGGAGGTCGAGGGTTCGAATCCCTCCCCCGCAACCATATGCCGGCGTATCTCAGTTGGCTAGAGAATCCGGTTCATACCCGGAGTGTCATTGGTTCGAATCCGATCGCCGGTACCACCATTGTCCTTACCAGAGTGTTATGCTGGTAGGGATTTTTTATTTCTTCATTTATATATGGTTCGCGGGAAATCGGGCTTTTCAATCCGGTTTTCCGAAAGCGATGACTCCGGGCGTCTACCAGAAGAAAGCGCGGCCGGTCAAAGGCCATAGCAGAGCGCGGGAGGGCCGAAGTCCTCCCGCGCTGGAATCGTGCCGATCTCTGAAAGGGGATAAGTGCCGTAAAATCCGGCCCACGGCGCTCAGTTTTCCGCGGACACCGCTTCGTCCGCCACCGTTTCGGAAAAATCGGCATGGGTGGGCGCTGACGGCCGCAGCGCGAACCAGACGGCCAATATGAGCACCAACACCGCTGCGATCGCCGTTCGCCGCAGCAGTCTGGAGCGCTGGCGCAGGTATTGCGCGTGCAGCGCGGCGAGTTCCTTTCCGCTGAATTCGCCGTCCGGCTCCCCGGCGAGGGGATCAATTTCGTCTGCGCGGACATTCTCTGTCCGGGAGGATGGGATCGTTTGCCCCTTGCGCCGCCTCGCTTCGCTGCCTTTGGCTGCCGTCGCATGCCCCCGCGGGACGGAGCGGCTTTCAATTTCCTCCCCGCTGGCGGCGCAAGATTCCGGCTCGTTAATACCGTCCTGTCCGGCCGCGCGCACCTGTGGGATGGCACGGCCTCTGAGATTCACCCCGCTGGCGGCGCAAGGCTCCGCATTGGCAGCGTTGTCCAGTCTGGCCGCACGCTCCCGCGAGACGGAGCAACCTTCAATTCTCTCCCCGCTGGCAGCGCAAGGCTCCGCATTGGCAGCGCTGTCCTGTCTGGCCGCACGCCCCCGCGGGATGGAGCGGCTTTCAATTTCTTCCCCGCTGGCGGCGCAAAGCCCCGACTCGCTGGCATAGCCTTGTCCAGCCGGCGTGCTCTCGGCGCGCGAGCGCACCGCGTCCGATGTGCAGGCGATTGCGGCAAAGTGACTTCGATGGCAGCGCGCACAGGTGTCCACATCGTTTGGATTCAGCCGGCCGCATACACAGCGCCAGATCTGGGAAGTCTGCTTCGGATAGCAGACGGCATCCGCACCGGCAAAATCGCGCAGCGCGTCGAGCTCGGCCGGAGCGATCGCGGGCAGCGGCTCCAGATCGGCAAACGGCCCGGCGCCGGCGCGCCATTCGTCGCCGTTGTCGAATCCAACGCGCGAAAACCGCAGTTCAAGCCGGTTGGCGTCGGGAAGGCGCGAGGCCTCCAGCGCGATGCGAAAGGCGCTTTCCCCGGGCGCGCGGAGCGAATCGGCGCGAAAGGGCGTCGCCATGCGCTTTCCGCTGGCGCTGAACCAGCCTGCCGCGCCCTCGAGCCAGGCGACGCGGCGGCGCGTCAGGTTGTACAGCCGGACCGATGCGCGCATCGCATCGCCGTCGCCGCTGAGCGCGTAGCCGCGCACCTCCACCGGACAGCTCAAATCCACCTTCACGCAATTCCCTCCTTCGCTGAAAGACATCCGTGGACACATTATAGCATGGCCTGCGGAGGGATAGACCCGATGACGGAAAAATGTCTCGCCGATGTTGTTATTTTGTGCATTTTCAGGGGAGAAATGGCAGGCATGACCTGCGCGGTGGCGCGGCAGGCTATGCCCGAGGAGGTGTTCGCATGGATCAACGTGAACCGGACGTCGCTTCCGCGACGGAGTGCACCGGATTGATGCCCGCCCTGCCGCAGGATGAATCGCAGGACGTGAACAGCGCGCGGCTGTATGGCATCCATCCCGCCAAGCGCCGCAGGCGTGCAAAGGCAAAAAAGAAATGACATACGCGCGGCGATCTGATATAATGGAGAAAACGGAAGCCCGTTTGAAGACTCCCGAAGGCGCGCCTTCGGCTTTTCCTTCAGACGGGCGTTGAGGCAAAGGGGCGCTGAGCATGAGCGGCAAGGTGACGTTGGTGGGCGCAGGCCCGGGCGGCGTGGGGCTGATGACGGTGCGCGGCCTGCGCGCGCTCGAGGCGGCGGAAGTGGTCGTGTACGACCGGCTGGTGGACGAGGAGATCCTCGCGAGGATCCCGGCGGACGCCGAGCGCATCGACGTCGGCAAGCGCGCTGCGAATCACCCCGTGCCCCAGCCGGAGATCAACCGCCTGCTGCTGCAAAAGGCGCTCGAGGGGAAGAACGTCGTCCGGCTCAAGGGCGGCGACAGCTTCCTCTTTGGCCGCGGCGGCGAGGAACTGGAGCTCCTTGCGGAGAACGAGATCGAATTCGAGGTCGTTCCCGGCATCACGTCCGCGCTGGCCGCGCCGTCCTGCGCCGGCATCCCCGTGACGCATCGGGATTATTGCGCGTCCGTGCACATCATCGCCGGCCACCGGCGCGGCGACGGCGCGCTTTCGCTGGACTACGACGCGCTCAGGCGCGCGGGCGGCACGCTGGTGTTCCTGATGTCCGTGGCGACATTTGGCGAGATTGCCGGAGGGCTGATGCGCGCGGGCTTTCCGGCGGACTTTCCCTGCGCGATCGTCGAAAACGGCGCGCGCCCGGAACAGCGGCGGCTGGCAACCACCCTGGGCGATGCGGCGGCGTGCATCGCGCGCGAGGGTGTGCGTTCGCCGGCCGTGTTTGTCGTCGGCCGCGTCTGCGAGCTGGCGGATCGCTTCGACTGGTTCGGCCGTCTGCCGATGCGCGGACGCCGCGTGCTGGCCGCCCCGGACGCGGCCTGCCTGTCCGAGCGGCTGCGGGAGCTCGGCGCGCGCGTGACCGATATGCCTGTGCCGAAGGTGGAGTGGCTTCCATTTGAACTGCCCCGGCCGGGCGGCGCGCTGCTGCTCGACGGCGTTACGGCAGTCGAAGCGCTGTTTGCGCGGCTGGACGCGCTGCAGCTGGACGCGCGGGCACTGGCCGGTTGCCGCTTGATCTGCCCCCCTGCGGCGGCGCGCGCCCTGAGGTCGCACGGCCTTCGCGCGGACGAGGTTGTCGAAGACTGGCCGGAGGACGTTGGTTCCGCGATCCTGTTGTGCGAGGAGGAAGAAGCTCGGGGAGAATCGCCGCGCGTCGGTGCGGACGCAATCGTCGGGAACGGGTCGGAAGACACAGATTCCGAGATATCGTTATATGGAAAGGAAGAAACCCAGGGCGAATCGACGTATACTGGTGTGGACGCAGCCGCCAGTGACTTGCCGGAGAAGGCCGGTTCCGCGATCTTGTTGTGCGAGAAAGAAGAAGTCCGGCGCCGATCTTTGTACCCTGCCGGTGCGGACGCCAATTTTCCGAGATTGCGCGCGGCATGGCGGGAGGAGGTCGCGCCGGTGGAACCCGGCGTGGAGTTTGTCGTTTGCCTGTCGCGGCGGGATTTGGTTCGGTTCGCGCGCGCCGCGAAGGATTGGGATGTTTCCCGTGTCCGGCTGGTGTGCGCCGATCCGGCCATCGCGCGCGCCGCACAGGCACTTGGCCTGCGCGCCAGTGTGCCCGACCAACCGGCCGTTGAGGGCGTGATCGCCTTGTGCGAATCGCTCTGCCGCAGGGAATGAGGCGTTCGCCTCGCGTGCAGAAGCGCGCCAGTGTGCCCGGCCAGCCGGCCGTTGAGGGCGTGATCGCCCTGTGTGAATCGCTCTGCCGCGCTGACCGGGTCGAATGAGGGACTTGCCATAAATGTATAAATTCGCCGGTAAATATTGTGCTAACTACTGGATATACGATGGGTTTCGATTCCGTTTGGCAACACTAAAGGCGATGAATTCAGGAATTGCAATTTTTCTTTTTCATTGACGCAATAGTTTTCCTCTGATATAATGGTGGTGCCGCAAAGGTGCGGCAAACTGCCTGGAGGGCGTTTGAAGAGGAAAGATCCGCAATGTCGAGCGAGTTTTCTGCTAGTGTTCGCGCAGGATTTGTAGGCTTCGCGGCGCAAAGCCAGGAACGCGCCGCGTCCAGCGGGCGGAAGGGGCACCGGGATTGCGCTTTCAGAAATTTTCAAATGTTCTCCGAAAGAAACGGAGGGATTTGAGATGAAGAAACTGTTTGCAACGATCGCCCTGCTGCTCTGCCTCGCGCTGCCTACCGCCGGCGCGGAGGGATTTTTCTCTGGAACGACCGTCAATGTGACGTCTGCCGCGTCGGACGGCGGCGCAATTTGCGTCTACGATTCCACCGCGCGCGAGTTCCGGCTGACCGGGCCGGATGGCGCGGTGCGTGCGATTTCGGCTGCTTCGCTGGATGGCGAGGGGACGACGGGCTCCGTGCTGGCGCTGACCAGCGATGGAGCTCATTTTTATGCCGTCGTCGAGCAGCTGAAGGTCGACGGCTTTACCGCGACCTACGACAGCGCCGCGCTCTACCGGCTCGATTTCGACGCTTCAGCCATTCATCTCGAGGCCGGGCTCGATCTCTCCGAGGCGGTGCTGTCCGACGGCGGATTCCACTCGCTCGATTCCCTGCTCGGCGCGGAGCAGTCGGACGACCGGCTGTATTTGCTGTTCTATCGGAATGGCGATTCGCTGCCGGGGCAATTTGACCTTCAGGCGGGGGAATGCTACCTGCTCTGCTTCGATCGGGCCGCGCAGACGGCTTCGCGCCTCGAACTCGACGGGGAAGCGACGCTGATCGCCGCGCAGGGCGCGCTCGTGATGCTGGCGGTTCCCGCGGCGAACGACGAAATGCAGCTGGTGATGCTCGACACCGCGAGCGGTTCGACCGCGCAGGGCTGGACGATCTCCGGCGCGGCCGGCCGGGCGTCGTGCTTTGACTACGACGCCGGGCAGGCGCTTCTGTACTATTCCGTCGGCAATCGTGTCTGGCGGATGGACGCCTCGGGCAATGCGGTCGAGGTGGCGGCGCTGCCCGAGCGGTCGCCGCAGGGCATTTTCGCACTCGGCGACCGCGTCGCCGCGTGGACGGCGGAGGGCGTGACGGAGGCCGCGATTCAGTCCGGCGGCGTCAGCCGCGCGGGCGAGCTCACGGTGTATGGAAGCAGTTCGCTGCTGGACGACTTTTCCCGCGCCTACCCGGAGATTTCGCTGACGGTCATGCCGGGCGACGTTTCGCTGATCGATGCCGTGCTTACGCAGTCGAGCGTGCCGGACGTGATGCTGATGAGCAGCCTTGACTGCGAGGAACTGCGGCCGCTGATCGATCGCGGCTACCTGCTGCCGCTGGACAGCGCGGCCGTCTCGGACGTGGTTTCCCGAATGTACCCGGAGATCGCCAGTGCGGTGACGACCGAGGCGGGCATCGTCGCGCTGCCCTTCGACCGCCTGATGCAGTCGGTGTTCGGCGTGGACGAGGCGCTTTGGAAGGAGCTCGGGCTGGGCGATCTTCCGGAGACCTGGGCGGACCTGTTCGCCTTCCTCCGCCGCTGGCCGGAGATTCAGGCCGCGCACCCCGACCTGCGCCTGCTGATAGAGTCGGGCTCCAACGAGGGCTTTCGCGGCGGGGTGCTGGAACGCATGATCGAAGATTATGAATTCTACCGCACGCATCTTGACGAACCCGTCGGCTACGACACGGAGGTGTTTCGCAGCCTGCTCGCGGAGTTTGAGTCGATCGACTTCGACGCGCTGTTCGCCAACGAGGGCACGGCGTCCTCGTGCGGAATGCTCACCTTCTATTGTGCGCCGACGGCGCAGAAGAATGGGCTGTTCAGCAGCTTCGGTTCTCCCATCCCGCTGCGCGTCATGGAGGGAGCGCCGGTCTACGCGCCCATGACGGTGTACTTCATCGCCATCAACCCCTATTCGCAGAACATCGACGCCGCCAAGGCGCTGGTCGAGTTCGCCGCGCAGAACCTCGACCCGCTGGTGCGCATTGAGCTGATGCCCGGCGAAAACGCGCCCGTCCGAAGCGACGGCTATGAGGAGTCGCTTGCGCAGTACGAGGCCGCGGCGGCCGCCGCACAGAGCGCGCTGGACGCCTGCGAGGATCCCGCCGAGCGCGTGCTGCTCGAGCAGTCGCTCGCCGAGGCGCAGGCGGCGCTCGAGGACTATCGCGAGGATGGCGGATGGCTGGCCAGCGAGGAGAGCATCGCCGGCTATCGCGCCGTCGCGGAGCACATTTTGATCTACTATCGAGATGCGCTGTATTCCGCCGAGGCGGGAATCCTCGCGGACGCGAAGCAGCGCTATCTCGACGGCGACCTTCCCGCCGACCAGCTCATCGCCGAGCTCGAACGCCGCTACGTCATGCGCGAGCGGGAGGCGGGCTGAAGCGCGGATCGCAGGTGAAGGA
>DVJL01000112.1 GCA_018716805.1 Candidatus Faecivicinus avistercoris
GGCCATAAATTGGTCAAACAATCCGACATTTTTTACGCAATTCCACCTTTTTCGACGCGCAAACCATGGTATAATGTTTGACATACAACAGTTGGATCGCTTTCAATCTTCGAGCATTCAGGGAGGACGAGATGGACGAACGACACGCGGTGATCCTGCAGATCCTCGCGCTGGCCAACCGGCTGTCCAGAGAGGTCGGCGCGCTCAGCGCGCAGCAGGGAGGCGAGGGCATCTCGGCGATAAATGCGCAGATCCTGGGGTATCTGGCCGCGCACGACGGCGAGGACGTGTTTCAGTGCGACATCGAGCAGGCGTTTTCGATTCGCCGGAGCACGGTCTCCAAGGTCGTCCGGCTGATGGAACAGAAGGGATTGATCCGGCGCGAGGCCGTCGCGCGCGACGCCCGGCTGAAGCGGCTTGTGCTGACCGGCCGGGCGCGCGAGATCCACGCCGCGGCCGCGCGGGAAATCGCCGCGTTCGAGGCGCGGGCCACGGAGGGGCTTTCGATTGAGGAGGTCGAGGCGCTCCGAAGCCTGCTCGGCAGGATCTGCGAAAACCTAAAGGGCGACAAATAAAGGGGAATTCTATGAGAATTGGCTTGGATATCGGCTCCACCACGATCAAAGCGGTGGTGTTCGACGACGGAAACAACATCGTCTTTCGGCACTATGAGCGCCATTGCGCGCGCATCAACGAGCTCTGCGCGAGCCTGCTTGCGCGCATCGATGAGCAGTTTCCCAACGAGACGTTTCAGTTGGCGATCTCCGGTTCGGCCGGCATGGGGCTGGCGGAGGACGTCGGCGCGGAGTTTTTGCAGGAAGTCTACGCGACGCGCGTGGCGCTGAAAAAGATGGTGCCCGATGCGGACGTCGCCATTGAGCTGGGCGGCGAGGACGCAAAGATCCTGTTCCTGACCGGCGCGGGCGGGCTGGAAGTGCGCATGAACGGCAGCTGTGCGGGCGGTACGGGCGCGTTCATCGACCAGATGGCGACGTTGATGGACGTGCCGGTCGAGGATCTCGAGACGCTTTCGCGCGCTCACGAGCGGACGTACGCCATCGCTTCGCGCTGCGGCGTGTTCGCCAAATCGGACATCCAGCCGCTGCTCAACCAGGGCGCGCGCAAGGAGGACATCGCCCGCAGCATCTTTGAAGCCGTGGCGAACCAGACGATCGCCGGCCTCGCGCAGGGGCGGCCGATCGCCGGGAATGTGGTCTACCTCGGCGGGCCGCTGACGTTCTTCTCCCAGCTGCGCGACAGCTTTGACCGGGCGCTCAACGTGCACGGCATCTGCCCGGACGATTCGCTGTTTTCCGTGGCGGTCGGCGCGGCGGAGCACGCGGAGAAAGAGGTGCGCCTGCCGGAGCTGATCGCGCGCGTGCGGACGCGCACCGGCCGCAGCAGCCGCGGAAGCTGCCCGGCGCTGTTTGCCGGTCAGGCGGATTACGATGCCTTCCGCGCCCGCCACGAGGCCGACAGCGTGCCGGTCGTGTTCGAGCCGGACTATGCTGGCAACGTCTACATCGGCATCGACGCCGGCTCCACGACGATCAAGGCCGTGGCGGTTGACGAAGATCTGCGCATCCTCAAGAGCGCATATCTTGCGAACAAGGGCAATCCGATTCCCGCGGTCACCGATTTTCTGATTTCGTTCTACAAGGAGTATCCGAAGGCGAGGGTTGCCGGCGCGGCCTCGACCGGCTACGGCGAGGCGCTGGTGCGCGAGGCGTTTCGCCTGGACGGCGGCGTGGTCGAGACGATCGCGCACTATCTGGCCGCGAAGCAGCTTCAGCCCGACGTCGACTTCATCATCGACATCGGTGGGCAGGACATCAAGTGCTTCCGCATTCGCGACGGCGCGATCGACGACATCTTTCTGAACGAGGCGTGCTCGTCCGGCTGCGGTTCGTTCATCCAGACGTTTGCCAGCACATGGGGCCTGCCGGTCAGCGAATTTGCGCAAAAGGGCCTGCTCGCGCCGCACCCGGTCGAGCTCGGCTCGCGCTGCACGGTGTTCATGAATTCCTCGGTCAAGCAGGCGCAGAAGGACGGCGCTTCGCTCGAGGACATCTCGGCGGGGCTGTCGATTTCGATTGTGAAGAATGCGCTGTACAAGGTCATCCGCACGGCGAGCGCGAAGGATCTGGGCGAGCACATCGTCGTGCAGGGCGGTACGTTTTTGAACGACGCCGTGCTGCGCGCGTTTGAGCGCGAGATCGGGCACGACGTCGTCCGGCCGAACATCGCCGGACTGATGGGCGCCTATGGCGTCGCGGCCTGGATCCGGGAGACCGGCTGGGGGCACAGCAACGTGCTGTCGGCTGGAGAGCTGGAGCACTTCACCCAGACCTCCGAGACAGCGCGCTGCAAGGGCTGCGAGAACCACTGCCTGCTCAACATCATTCGCTTTGACGGCGGCCGCCGGTTCATCAGCGGCAACCGCTGCGAGCGCATGACGCGCGGCGCGAAGGCCGAGCTGCCCAACCTCTATGCCGAAAAGCGCAGGATGCTCCGGATGCTGCCGAAGGGCAGCGGTGCGCGCGGCCGGATCGGGATCCCGATGGGGTTGAACATGTACGAACTGCTGCCGTTCTGGAACGAGCTGTTTACGAAGCTCGGCTTCGAGGTGATCGTCTCGCCGGAATCGGACCACGCGCTGTACGCGCGCGGCCAGACGACGATCCCGTCGGACACGGCGTGCTATCCGGCCAAGCTGCTCCACGGCCACGTCGAGTGGCTGCTCGACCAGAAGCCGGACGCGATCTTCTATCCCTGCATGAGCTACAATTTCGACGAGCACATGGGGGATAACCACTACAACTGCCCCGTCGTCGCCTACTATCCCGAGGTGCTCCGGCTGAACGTGCCCCGGCTGAAGGAGACGAAGTTCATCTGCGACTACCTGGGCCTCCACCGTCCGAAGGACTTCGAGCGGCGCTTTCCGAAGATCCTCGGCAAGTATTTCCCCGGCATTCCCGCTAGGGAGGTGCGCGAGGCGGTGCGGGCCGCCTATGCCGCCTATGAAAAGCACATGGCGGACGTCCGCGCCCGGGGCCAGCAGATGCTCTCGCAGGCGCGCGCCGAGGGCCGGCAGGTCGTCATCCTCTGCGGCCGGCCGTACCACATCGACCCGGAGATCAGCCACGGCATCGACCGGCTGATCGGCGAGCTGGGCGCGGTGGTGGTGACGGAGGACGCCGTCAGCCCGCTGGTGGAGAAGTTCCCGACGGCCGTGCTCAACCAGTGGACCTACCATTCGCGGCTGTACGCGGCGGCGAAATACGTCGCCCAGAGCGGCGACCCGGGCATCAACCTGGTGCAGCTGGTGTCGTTCGGCTGCGGCGTGGACGCCATCACGACCGACGAGACCCGCCGCATCCTCCACGAGGCCGGAAGGCTGTACACCCAGATCAAGATCGACGAAATCACCAACCTCGGCACGGTGCGCATTCGCCTGCGCAGCCTGTTCGCCGCGCTGGATCAGGAGGCGCGCCATGCAAAGGGTTGAATTTACGCGCGAAATGCGCGATACCTACACCGTTCTCGTGCCGGACATGCTGCCGGTGCACTTTGCGCTGCTCAAAAACGTGTTCCGGCTGCACGGCTACCGCATGGAGGTGCTCAAGAATGAGGGCGCCGACGTCGCCAACGCCGGGCTGAAATACGTCCACAACGACACCTGCTATCCGGCGCTTTTGTGCATCGGGCAGTTCATCGACGCGCTCGAGAGCGGCCGCTACGACGTGCACAAGACGGCGCTTCTGCTGACGCAGACCGGCGGCGGCTGCCGCGCGTCGAACTACATCCACCTTCTGCGCAAGGCGCTGGAGAAGGCGGGGCTGGGGTTTGTGCCGGTCATCTCGCTGAACCCGTCGGGGCTTGAGAAGAACAGCGGCTTTCAGTTCACGCCATCATTGTTGATCGAAGCGCTGTATTCCATCTTCTACGGCGATGTGCTGATGCTTCTGAAAAACCAGGCCGAGCCCTACGAGGTTCAGCCCGGCGCGACGAAGGCGGTGCTCGACCGGTGGGTGGAAATTCTCACGGAGCAGTTCGGCCGCCACGCATGGCTGCCGGTGGTTCGCTTCAGGCGCAATCTGCGCGGCATTGCGCGCGACTTTGAGGCGATCGAGCGCACGAAAGAGGAGAAGATCAAGGTCGGCATCGTTGGCGAGATCTACGTCAAGTATTCCTCGATGGGCAACAACCACCTCGAGCAGTTCCTGCTCGGCCAGGGATGCGAGGTGGACGTGCCGGGGCTGATGGGCTTTCTGTCCTACTGCGTCGAGGTGCGCATCGACGACATCAACCTCTACGGCGGAAGCCGGTTTGCGCGATGGGTGCTTCGCCGCGCGATGGACGTGGTCACGCACTTCGAGCGCGTGATCGCAAAGGCCATCCGCAAAAACAGCGGCTACCGCCCGGCGGAGCCGTTCCGGGTCGCCAAATCGCACTTAAACGGCCTGATTGGGCTGGGCTGCAAGATGGGCGAGGGCTGGCTGCTGCCCGCCGAGATGATCGAGCTGATCGAGAGCGGCGTCACCAACATCGTCTGCGTCCAGCCGTTCGGATGCCTGCCGAACCACATCGTTGGCAAGGGGCCGATCCACGCGCTGCGCGAGCGGTATCCGCTGGCCAACATCGTGCCGATCGACTACGATCCCAGCGCTACGCGCGTGAATCAGGAGAACCGGCTGAAGCTGATGCTCGCCGTCGCACGGGAAAACGCCGCCTCGGAAAAAGGGGCGTAGGCAATATTGAAGGGAGAGGGATTCATGAAAGTTCTGCTGATCAACGGCAGCCCCCACCAGTCCGGCTGCACCTACACCGCGCTCAGCGAGGTCTCCCGCGTGCTCAACGACGAGGGCATCCGCACCGAGATCCTCCAGCTCGGGCCAAAGCCGGTTCAGGGCTGCATCGCGTGTGGGCGCTGCGCGGGAAAGGGCCGCTGCGCGTTTTCCGACATCGTCAACAGCGCCATCGAGCGGATGGAGCAGTCCGACGCGCTGATCGTCGGCTCGCCGGTCTACTATGCCGCGCCGAACGGCTCGCTGATCTCGATGCTCAACCGCATGTTCTACGCCGGCAGCGCCAGTTTTGCCCACAAGCCCGGCGCGGCGGTCGTCTCTGCGCGGCGCGCGGGAACCACGTCGGCGCTCAATGTGCTCAACGAGTACTTCACCATCTCGCAGATGCCCATCGTCTCCTCGCAGTATTGGAACATGGTGCACGGCAACACGCCCGACGAAGTCCGTCAGGACGCCGAAGGGATGCAGATCATGCGCACGCTCGGCCACAACATGGCGTGGATGCTCAAGGTGATGCGCGAGGCGAAGGACGTCCCGCACGCGCCGGCCGAACCCCGGCAGTGGACGAACTTTATCCGCTAGAACCCGGCTTGCTGCAGAGCGAACGAGGCCGCCTCAAGAGAGACGGCCTCGTTTTTTTCAGTGGATTTTCAGATTGCACGGACGCGCCGGCGTCCATCTTCGCAGACCCGCGGCGCCGAATCGGGAATGCACCGCGCACAAAGGACGGGAAGGGCGCCGGAATTGCGCTTCCGGGAGTGCTCAAACGCCCTTTAGAACTCCAGCTTGGATTCCAGCCACGGAATCAAATTGTCGATGGCGACGACCTCCTGCTGCATGGTGTCGCGGTCGCGGACGGTGACGTTGCCGGTCGATTCGGTGTCGAAGTCCACGCAGATGCAGTAGGGCGTGCCGATCTCGTCGGCGCGGCGGTAGCGCTTGCCGATGGAGCCGGTCTCGTCGTAGTCGCAGCGGAACTTCTTGGCGAGCTTCGCGTACAGCGCGCGCGCCTGTTCGCCCAGCTTGTTCTTCTGAAGCGGCATGACCGACACCGTGAACGGCGCGAGCGCCGGATGCAGGTGCAGCACGGTGCGGACGTCGCCGCCCTCGAGCTCCTCTTCATCGTAGGCGTTGCAGAGGAACGCCAGCACCGCGCGGTCGACGCCCAGCGACGGCTCGACGCAGTAGGGGATGAAGCGCTCGTTCGTGGTCGGATCGAGGTACTCCATGGACTTGCCGGAGTGCTCCTGATGCTGCTTGAGGTCGTAGTCGGTGCGGTCGGCGATGCCCCACAGCTCGCCCCAGCCGAACGGGAAGAGGAATTCAAAGTCCGTGGTCGCCTTGGAATAGAAGGCCAGCTTCTCCGGCTCGTGGTCGCGCAGGCGCAGGTTTTCCTCGCGGATGCCGAGGCTCAGCAGCCAGTCGCGGCAGAACGCGCGCCAGTAGTTGAACCATTCGAGATCCTCGCCGGGCTTGCAGAAGAACTCCAGCTCCATCTGCTCGAATTCGCGCACGCGGAAGATGAAGTTGCCGGGCGTGATCTCGTTGCGGAACGACTTGCCGATCTGCGCGATGCCGGCGGGCAGCTTTTTGCGCGTGGTGCGCATGACGTTCTGGAAGTTGACGAAGATGCCCTGCGCCGTCTCGGGGCGGAGATACAGCTCGGCGGCCGAATCCTCGTTGACGCCCTGATAGGTCTTGAACATCAGGTTGAACTGCCGGATGCCGGTGAAGTCCTTCTTGCCGCAGACGGGGCAGACGATGTCGTGCTCGGTGATGAACTTTTCGAGCTCGGCGTTGGTCCAGCCGTCGCCGGTCTCCGCGCCCTTGGTGTAGTCCTCGATGAGTTTGTCCGCGCGGAAACGCGCCTTGCAGGCCTTGCAGTCCATCAGCGGGTCGTTGAATCCGCCGACGTGGCCGGACGCTACCCAGACCTCGCGGTTCATCAGGATCGCGCAATCGAGCCCCGTGTTGTACGGGGACTCCTGTACAAATTTCTTCCACCACGCGCGCTTGACGTTGTTCTTGAATTCGACGCCGAGCGGGCCGTAGTCCCAAGTGTTTGCCAACCCGCCGTAGATTTCCGAACCGGCGAAGATGTAGCCGCGGTTTTTGCACAGCGCGACCAGCTTGTCCATCGTGAGTTTCGCCATGACCGTACCTTCCTTTTCGGGACGCGCCGCGCGGCGCCGTCCAAATTTTCCAACCATAAGCGTACCACAAAATGCGCGGCGTTTCAACGCAATCGTGTTAACACCCGCCATGCGGCGGAGTTAAAGAGGCGCAAAAGTGCGGCGGATGGCTTCGTGCGCAGGGAATGCGCGATTCTCCTCGGCGCCGCTTTGGTGCGGGCGGGCGCCTTTTCGTAGTAGATCGCGCCGGACAGCGGCGTGCTCAAAAGCGAGGTGGACGGCTTCGCGCACAGGGGGCGGTTCGCTTGACGGCATTGCTTCGGTGTAGGCAGATGCCTTTTACGATCGACTGCGCCGGACAGCGGCGTGCTCAAAAGTGCGGCGGATGGCTTCGCGCACAGGGGACTTTGCGCGATTCTCCTCGGCGCCGCTTTGGTGAGCGCAGGCGTCTTTTCGCCATGAATCACGCCGGGCGGCCGCGCTCTCAAGGCGCTCCCTTCGGCCAAAACGGCAAAGCGCGCGGCAAGGACATTGCCATCCTTGCCGCGCGCTTTTGTCGATTATTTCTCCGAGACGAACTTGTGGAACGTCTTCTTTCCCTTGCGGACGAGCGCGCCATCGGCGAGCATCTCGGCCGTAAAGCGGAAGTCGGGGTCGGTGACCTTTTCGTCGTTGACGGAGACGCCGCCCTGCTGGATCGCCTTGCGCGCCTCGCCATTGGACTTGGTCATGCCCGCGCGGGCCATCCACGCCACGAGGCGCGATTCCTCGGCCAGCTCGGCGGCGGAGACGACGGTCGTCGGCGCGTCGCTGGACGGCTTGCCCGCGCCGAACAGCGCCTCGGCGGCGTTCTGCGCCTTGGTCGCTTCCTCCTCGCCGTGGATGAGCTTGGTGACCTCGAAGGCGAGCACGCGCTTGGCCTCGTTGATCGCGCTGTCCTTCAGCGCGCCGAGCCTGCGCACCTCGTCCATCGGCAGGAAGGTCAGAAGTGCCAGGCACTTTTCGACGTCGGCGTCGTCGACGTTGCGCCAGTACTGGTAGAAGTCGTAGGGCGGGCACTTGTTCGGATCGAGCCACAGCGCGCCCTTTTCCGTCTTGCCCATCTTGCGGCCGTCGTGCGTCAGCAGCAGCTTGAACGTCAGTGCGAACGCCGGCGTGCCGTCCTTGCGGCGGATCAGGTCCGCGCCGGAGAGCATGTTCGACCACTGGTCGTCGCCGCCGGTCTGCAGCGTGCAGCCGTAGCGATGGTTCAGCTCGAGGAAGTCGTAGGACTGCATGAGCATGTAGTTGAACTCGAGGAACGTCAGCCCGCGCTCGAGCCGCTGCTTGTAGCACTCGGCGGCCAGCATGCGGTTGACGGAGAACAGCGCTCCGACGTCGCGCAGGAAGTCGATGTAGTTCAGCGTGCGCAGCCAGTCGGCGTTGTTGGCGATGATGGCGCAGTTCGGCTTGGATTCGTCGAAGTCCAGGAAGTTCGCCATCTGCTTCTTGAAGCAGGCGACGTTGTGGTCGATGTCCTCCACGGTGAGCACCTTGCGCAGATCGGTCTTGCCGGACGGATCGCCGATCATGCCGGTGCCACCGCCCATCAGCGCGATCGGGCGGTGGCCGGCGCGCTGCAGGTGCGCCATGGCCATCACAGGGATGTAGTGGCCGATGTGCAACGAGTCCGCCGTCGGGTCGAAGCCGGTGTAGAACGTGACCATGCCGTCGTCGAACGCCTTGCGAAGTTCGTCCTCGTAGGTGACCTGCGCGACAAAGCCGCGCTCTTTCAGAATGTCGTATGCGTTCATCGGAATTCCTCCAGATTCATAGAAGTCCATTTTAGATTTCCGCCACCATGCC